>JAVBLO010000102.1:0-36906 GCA_031553415.1 Bacteroidales bacterium
CTATCGGTCAAGTTTGTTGAATAAGTTTTCATGTTTCTTTATGTGCTTGATATCCATAAAGATACGAATAAAACAACAATTAATCAACTGATAGTCAATGTTTTATTTTGTATTTATTCTATTTTTAAACAGTTTCTAAATTTGTTTTCTCAATATTATTATTTATATGTTTCTACTTCAAATGAAAAATTAAAACCCAATCTTAATGGAAAAGGGATGTCAAATGATGATGTGTTAAATCAAATTTTCAAAGAGTTTGAAGTGAAAAGTTATTATCAATCATTTCCGAAAGCAAAAAATATTGAATTACAAAATTTTTACGAAATTCACCTTGTTGAAGGTAAGATGATTGATTCTTTTGAAAATTCACTGAAAAACAAAAAAATATTTGAAAAAATTTACCGTTGCGATTATTATGAACCGGCAATATGTGATAATCCTATTGCTATAAATGATACATGGATTGTTAATAATTGGATTAACAATGATGCTCTTCAATTACTTGATGCTCAATGCGCATGGACCATTACAACGGGTGACCCTAATATTATTGTTGGAGTAATCGATACTGAATTTGAAACAACTCATGAAGATTTAATAAATACATTTGCAGGTATTGTTGGTTCTCCAGGTTACCCTCAAAACCATGGTACTGCCGTATCAGGTTGTGTAGCCACAGGAACAAATAATAATAAAGGGATAGCCGGGATAGGCTATAATACTAAAGTTAAAGGCTATCATGTAAGTGGCACAAATACTAATAATAGTTTATGGAACAATATCTGGCAGGCATATTTAGAAGGAATTAAAATTGTAAATGTAAGTTGGACAGGGATAGGATCATATCCCAATCTGTTAGCGGTACAGGAAATGACTAACAATGGAGTTGTTCTTGTTGTGGCTGCAGGTAATACTCCCACCTCAACAAATCATTCCGCATATGCTGACATTCCTGGGGTAATTAATGTTAGTGGAGTTTGGGCAAACAATCATCATGAAGGTACAATCCATGCACATAATCAATGGGTTGATGTATGCGCATTATCTAAAAATGTAGCACTTTGTATACCCGGAAACATATATGGGACAGGAGGTGGAACATCTTTTGCTGCGCCTCAAGTCTCAGGAGTTGTTGCACTACTACGCTCCATAAACATTAGCCTTTCTCCACCAGATATTGAAAATATTATTAAGTCAACAACAGACCCTAAGCCGATGCTCATTTATATCCTGGACAACTTGGAACAGGGCGAGTTAACGCATATAAAGCTGTACAAGCCGCATGTGCAATGTCATCGCCTGTTAATTTCACTAATCAAACTGTAACTGCCAACACAACTGTTACAAATAATTGTGGCGATATCAACGTCCAAAATGTCAAAGTGCAAAACGGAGCAAAACTAATTCTTGAGGCAGCTGGCGATGCTAATATAATCAGTGATTTTGAAGTAGAATTAGGTTCAGAATCTGAAATCAAATAAATTGCAACAAAATAAGTCTTGTTTCAAATTTGAGAATTGGAAATGGGCTTGTGTCAATTAACGTGCGTAAGCCCATTCTTTCATTTTTTTCATTTCTTCATTACCTAAGGTACCCCATAATTTGGGCGTAATCCCAAATCGCAACAACGGTTCCTACAGCCGCCAAGATAATAATTACTACTCCGACTATACGGTTCATAAGCCAAAGCCCTCTTACATTGAAGTTGCTTCTTACCTTACTGACTAAAAATGTAATTAAGAACCACCAGAATACAGCTCCCAGAGCGATACTTGCAAGTCCGAGTAACATTGAAAATGCTTTTCCTTCAGCAAGGAAGTTGAACCGGGCGAAAAGTGTTATGAAAAGGAATATGATAAATGGATTGGAGAGAGTGAGCCCGAAAGCAGTCAGTGCATCCTGTGAATAATTTTTAGGTGCTGTGGGGGGCTTGTGTAAACTTTTGGAGGGATTCGAACGATAGGTGTAAATACCGAAAAGCATCATTAATATTCCTCCTGCAATTTGTAATATTTCCTGGTTGCTTTGTATGAAATCTATCACAATTCCCATTCCAAGGCAGGTCAGTAGCGCATAAAAAACATCTGAACATGCAGCACCTAATCCGGAGAAGAAGCCGTGCCAACGTCCCTTATTCAGAGTCCGTTGTATACACAACAATCCAATGGGACCCATCGGTGCGGAAACTAAAATGCCTATGAGGAAACCTTTATATAAAATACCTCCCATGTTGCAAAGATATAAAAAAAGAAGTGAGAAGTGAGAAGTGAGAAGTGAGAATTTCTTCTTACTTCTTATTTCTCACTTCTCACTATCTTGTAAAATCTTTTTTTACAGCGCTTTGATTTCTTTCAAAACATCATTGGTTTTGCGAACTGCATCTGCGCTTTTCACAAACAGCTCTGTTTCTTCAGTGTTCAATTGTAAGTCAAGGATTTTTTCAACGCCATTGCGGCCGATAATAGCAGGAACACCAATACAAATATCTTTTTGTCCATATTCGCCTTCCAGATATACACAACTTGGAATCATTCGTTTATAATCTTTTACGATAGATTCAACTACATAAGCGCCTGCTGCTCCGGGAGCATACCATGCAGAAGTTCCCAAAAGTCCGGTTAAAGTAGCTCCTCCTACCATTGTGTCTGCAACAACTTTATCCAAAGCGGCAGTATCTAACAATGAAGAAACCGGAGTCCCGTTATAAGTCGCCAAACGTTTCAATGGAATCATGGTTGTATCACCATGTCCGCCGATTACGTTTCCTTCTACTTGAGCAGGATTTACATTCAAAGCTTTGCTCAAATAATATTTGAAACGCGAGCTGTCTAAAGCGCCACCCATTCCGATTACTCTGTTTTTAGGAAGACCTGTTGATTTCAGTGTCAGGTAAGTCATTGTATCCATAGGATTGGATATAATAACAAAAATAGCCTTGGGGGAATATTTCAGACAGTTTTGAACCACACTTTTAACAATGTCGGCATTCACGCCGATTAATTCTTCACGGGTCATTCCAGGTTTACGTGGAATGCCTGATGTAACAACGATGACACCAGAATCAGCCGTTTTTGTATAATCATTGGTAACGCCAACGATGTTTGTTTCAAAACCAAGGGTTTGAGCAGTTTGCATCATGTCCATTGCCTTACCTTCAGCAACACCTTCTTTTACATCGAGCATAACCACTTCATCTGCAATCTTATTGAATGCCAATACATTTGCACAAGTAGCACCTACATTACCTGCGCCAACAACCGTAACTTTTGCCATAACTGAATATATTAATAAATGAGTATTTTTTCGCCCGCAAAATTACAACTTCAATTCTGATTACGGAAATTTTTCCATAATTTATTTTGTTGTTTTTTGCTAAATTATGGAAAGGCTCAAATCGTTCTCCAATTGATGCTTTTTAGGAATTTTATAACACTTCTTTTGCTCTATATCTTAATTAGCTTTACTTTTGCAGCCGGAATTGTTAAGATAGAAGATTTTATTTATGAAAAATAAAGCACTTTGGATTTTTCTTGGATTAGTATTGCTGTCGGTCATTGGAGGGGGGATATATTACATATTGCATCAAAGGCAGCAGTTGAGTGATATGGCCGTCCAAATGGATGTTCAAAAGGAGGAATTGGCTGACGAATACAATGAATTGTCATTGCAATATGAAGGTTACAAATTTTCTGTGAACAACGATTCATTGGTTGCCAAATTGGAAGTTGAACAAATGAAGGTACAACGGTTGATGGAAGAACTTCGTACTGTAAAATCTACCAATGCCAGACGTATAGGGGAACTTAAACGGGAATTGGAAACCTTGAAAACCATCATGCGTGGATATGTGCAACAAATAGATTCGTTAAATCGTCTCAACCAGAAATTAACACAGGAAAATAAAGAAGTAACCCAAAAATACCAGCAAGCTACAGCAACAGTTTCCCAACTTTCGAAAGAAAAAGAACACTTGTCGGAGAGGGTTAATCTGGCTTCCAAATTAGATGCAAGCGGTATATATGTAACCGGAATCAATAAGAAAAATAAGTCCACAAAAGAAATTGATAAGATGGAACAAATCGCTATCAGTTTCAAAATTAATAAGAATATAACGGCTTCAACCGGAGAAAAAATAATTTATGTTCGCATCAAAAAACCGGATGATGATGTTTTGATCAAGAGCCGGAATAATGTTTTTACATATGAAAACAAAGAAATCAATTATTCCGCTAAACGGGCAATTGAATATGATGGGGAAGAAGTTCCAGTTTCAATTTATTGGAAAATAGAAGAATTCCTTTCTCCCGGAACTTACCGTGTCGATATTTTTGTCGACGGAAACCTGATAGGTTCACAATCTTTTAAACTTGAGAAATAGGTTACAAATGTGCCAATTTATTAATCTGCCAATATGCTAATGAAGCTCGAGTAAGCCAATTGGCACATTGGCAGATTCTTTATTGGTATATTCACTAACTAAATTTTTTTATGGAACAGAAAAAAAAGTTCAGCAAGGAAGCGTACCGCTTCAAACGCTTTGTTCGTAAAGCGTACAGTGCATTTAACAGCATGCACAGAGTTGTAAATATCGGGGTTGTAACCGGTTGTGTGTTGACAATGGTTCATACTACTGAAACTTCAGCACAAAAACAAACTATAGTAAACAGAGATTCTATTCCGGATCAGGCTTTGGACGAGGTAATAGTCACGGTTTCGAAAGTAGACCTGAAGTTGAATCAGGTTGCCCGGTTTGTTACGGTTATTTCTAAAGAAGAAATTGCGCGACAGCCTGTTCAAAGCATCGAAGACCTGCTGAAATCAGTTGCAGGAATAGATGTCAGGCAACGAGGTGCCAACGGTGTACAAGCCGATATTTCCGTCAGGGGCGGAACATTTGACCAGGTAGCAATTCTTCTTAATGGAGCTAACCTTAGCAATCCACAAACAGGCCACTATAGTTTTGATATTCCAATCAATCTCTCCGACATAGAACAAATAGAAATCATCCAGGGGCCTTCATCACTTCTTTATGGCGCAAGCGCATTTTCCGGAGGTATCAACATCATCACCAAAAAACAGACTGATTCAAAAGCGTATGCTTCTGTCGAAGGCGGAATGCACGAACTATTTAATGTCGCAGGTGGTGGTGCTTTGCAAACAAAAACTTCTTTCCACCGTTTATCTGCCGGTTATAATTCTTCATTGGGATATATTGCTGATAGCGATTACAAAATCTATAATACTTACTACCAAAGCCGGTTCCTGCAAGGAAATAATAAATTGGATATACAGGCTGGCTATAATGCAAAAGCTTATGGAGCCAATACTTTTTATTCTCCGGTTTATACTAACCAGTTTGATGAAACGCAATCTATATTTGCTTCTGTCAGGGGAGAAACTTCCGGTAAGCTGAAGTTTATTCCACAAATTTACTGGAACCGGCATTGGGATTGCTTCCAGCTTTTCAGGGATGGAACACCGGATATTCCTTCCTGGTATACCGGGCATAATTACCATCAGAGTGACGTTTACGGGTTTAACCTGAATGTGCAATATCAATGGAAGTATGGTATTATGAATTTCGGCGGAGAATTCAGGAATGAAGGCATCTTGAGCAATGTTTTAGGCAAACCAATGGAAACTCCGATAGATAAATATACTAAATCTGGTAATAGAAGTAACATCAGTTATTTTTTGGAACAAAGTTTCTTGTCTGAACATTTTACTTTAGTATTGGGACTTCTGGTAAATCAAAACACTGCATTGTTAAATGAAGATTTCGGATTTTACCCCAATATCAATGCTTCTTATCGTTTTAGTAATAGTGTAAGTCTTTTTGCTGCGTGGAATAATGCCATGAGAATGCCTACTTTTACCGATTTATATTATAATACTCCAACTCATATTGGTAATGCTCAATTGTTACCCGAAAAATCCCGGTCTGCAGAAATAGGTGTAAAATATGCTAACCGTTTTATTTCCGCTTATCTTACCGGATTTACAGTAAGGAGCAAAGATGTAATTGATTGGGTGAAAGACAATCCGGAAGAAGCCAAATACCAAGCCCGTAATCTGGATAAATTAGATAAGACAGGTGTGGAAATGAACCTTTCATTTTATCTTGATGCTGTTTTCCCTGTTCTGAAAAAGACTTATTTACAAGCAGGATATGTATTTGTTGACCAGACAAAGAACACACAAGACCTGATATCAAGTTATGCATTGGATTATCTGAAACATAAATTTACCTTGCAATTAAATCATCCCATATACAAAGGACTTTCTGCCAATTGGCAATTCCGTTGGCAAGACAGGGTTGGCTCTTATACAGAAGCAGGAACCGGAAATCAAATCCCTTATCCGGCTTATTCCTTGTTGGATTTGAAATTAAATTGGAAACTGAAAGATTTTAATATATATGTATCGGCTAATAATTTGTTTGATTTAAAATATTATGATTTGGGAGATATTCCACAACCCGGCTTTTGGCTTTCGGGGGGAGTAAACTACATCTTTAATCTTTAATCTTTAATTGAGAATTAAGAGTGATGCTCGTAATGTGTTCATTCTCAATTCTCAACTCTCAATTCTCAATTCTTCATGACTTCGGCTTGTGAAAAATTCAATGGTAATTGACTTTTGTATTGATTTCTTTACTACCTTTGCGGCCTGCTTTTTTCCAGGCTGCAATAATTTGTAGAACAAAGGCAGTAATATTAATCTTTTTGATATTAATTTGATTGGAATTATATGAATTTACTCGTTGATAAGTTGAGTAAGTATACTGCTCCTCAACAAGCTAAAGCCGCAGGAATCTATCCCTACTTCAGAGTTATAGAAAGTGATCAGGACACAGAAGTAGTCATCAATGGAAAAAAGGTATTGATGTTTGGTTCTAACGCTTATTTAGGCTTAACTAACCACCCGAAAGTAAAAGAAGCTGCAATTGAGGCGATTAGAAAATATGGTACTGGTATGGCCGGAAGCCGTTTCCTCAACGGAACATTAGATATTCACATAGAATTGGAGCGTAAGTTGGCCGAATTTGTCGGTAAAGATGATGCAATCGTTTACTCTACAGGATTTCAGGTTAATTTGGGTGTTGTTTCTTGTTTGACTGGTCGTGAAGATTATATCCTTTGGGATGAATTAGACCATGCTTCTATTATTGAAGGCCACAGGCTTTCCTACTCTCGCAAAATTAAATTCAGACACAACGACATGGATGGTTTGGAACGGCAGTTGCAAAAATGCGAAGCCGACAAAATAAAGTTGATTGTTGTTGATGGCGTGTTCAGTATGGAAGGAGATGTGGCCAATCTTCCGGAAATTGTTAAATTATGTGAGAAATATAATGCCAACCTTATGGTTGATGAGGCCCACGGTTTAGGAGTGCTTGGAAAGCAAGGACGAGGAACTTGTGACCATTTCGGAGTGACAAGCAAGGTCGACCTGATTATGGGTACTTTCAGTAAATCTTTAGCTTCAATCGGAGGATTTATTGCCGGAGATGATGATGTAATCAATTATCTACGCCATAATTCACGTTCTTATATTTTCAGTGCAAGTAATACACCTTCTGCTACTGCTGCAGCGAGTGCTGCTTTCGATATTATGGTCAGCGAGCCGGAGCGTATTGAGCACCTTTGGAAGTTGACGAATTATGCCTTAGAAGGTTTCCGCAACATGGGTTGTGAGATAGGACATACTTCTACACCAATCATTCCTTTATTTATTAGGGATAACGACAAAACGTTCATAATTACGAAGGAGTTGTTTGAACAGGGAATTTTTGTGAATCCGGTGGTTTCTCCCGCAGTTGCTTCAGATGCCACATTGATTCGCTTTTCGTTGATGGCGACACATACTTTCGACCAGCTTAATTTTGCATTAGACAAAATAGAAAAAATTTTCCGCCAGAAAGACCTCTTGTTTAAAAGCTAAGGGAAATTAAGAAATGAAGAAAATGAAAAATAGCTTTCATTTCTTCATTTCTTAATTTAACAAGTTAGCTGTATAAGCCTTTTTTTATCTTTGATTTCTATTCTCTTCTTTTCAGTTGCAATAAGTCCATCTTGTTGCATATTGGTTAATTCCCGTTCCAGGGAAGGGCGTGAAACTCCGAAATATTCAGCCAAAGCGCTTTTGGTTTTATCTAATTTCACTACCTCTGATTGAGTTTCTTTTGAAAGTTTGACAATATATACTGCCAATTTTTGCCGTATGGTTCGGAATGACATAAAATGTAATTTCTGGCTGAGCCGGGAAGCAAATTCCGCCGAAATATCTAAATAGTTTTTCAATAGTGTTTGATTCATGCTAAGCATCCTGAGAACGGATTGTTTTGGAATTACTAAAGCTGTTACGTCTTCTCTTGCAGTAACTTGCACAGGAAAACGATTATTTGGTCCAAATAAAAACAAAATGGCTAAAGGATTGGGAGCAAAGATGTCTTCCACTTTAATCATTCGTCCTGAAGGATCAATCATTTCACCCTTTACACTTCCCGATAGCAGGATAATCAAGCGGTTGCATAATTCATCCTGTAGGGCAATTAAAGAGTCTTTTCTGAAATGGGTTTCGGAAATATTTAGTTCCGAAAAAATTCTTGCTAATTCTTTTTCTTCTATCGAACGAAAAAGAGGTATTTGAGATATTATAATGTAATCCATAAAAATGCTTATTGAATGTTGAATGAATATCCAAATCTGGTACATTATGTAATTGGCACATTCAAATCGCTCTCAATCTGAATCTGTCAAAATAGAATTGTGAAAATCCAATACAAAAGTATGAATAATTTTTAATGTGTAACATTTGTGACGGATTAAAGTGGTAAACTTCTTTACTTTTGCAATAAAAATAATAGAATACGAAATGAAACGGACAATTATAAAAATAGATGAAGAACTGTGTAACGGTTGTGGAGCGTGCGTCACCGGATGCCACGAAGGCGCCTTGCAGTTGATTAATGGTAGAGCAGTGATGGTCAGCGAACTTTATTGCGATGGCCTGGGCGCCTGCATCGGTGAGTGTCCTGTTGGTGCAATTACATTAGAAGAACGTGAAGCTGAACCTTATAGCGAAGAAGCTGTAATGGAGCGTATAGCTCCAAAGGGAGAAGCTGTAATTCTTGCACATCTGAATCATTTGAAGGAACATGGCGAAACAGAGCTTTTGCATCAGGGTTTGGGATATTTGGAGAAACATGATATCCATGTAAATTTCCAGGCCAGGGAAACAGAAAAGCCGTTGGCTTGCGGATGTCCGGGTTCAATGATGAGGGAAATTAAAACTCCTGTTGCCGGTAGTTTCATGATGTCTTCGGAAATGAAAATTCCGCAAGTTCAATCTTCCGAATTAAGGCAATTCCCAGTGCAGCTTCATTTGCTGAATCCACAAGCAGGTTTCCTGCATGGAACGAATTTGTTGTTAGCTGCCGATTGTACTGCATTTGCCAGCGGAGAATTTCACAGCCGCTTTCTGAAAGGAAAGATGTTGGCAATCGCATGTCCTAAACTTGATAGTAACACCCAATCGTATATTGACAAGCTGACAGAAATGATTGATGTGGCGCAAATAGACACATTGACGGTTCTTATCATGGAAGTCCCGTGTTGCAGTGGATTGGTACGGATTGCCGAAATGGCAAGAGAACAAGCTGAACGGAACATCCCGGTAAAAGTAATTGTACTTTCGGTAAGAGGTGAAGCTGTCAGCGAAAAGTGGATTTGATTAAATTTCTTCCCTGATAGTATAATTATTCCTTTCGTAAGAGTTCCGCGTTACAAGTTCCCCGATAAACCCTGTAAGGAAAAGTTGTGTGCCCAGAATCATACATGTCAGGGCGATGTAAAAGTAAGGAGAATCTGTAACTAAACGGTAAGCGTTTCCTGTGTTCATGTCGTATATTTTCAATGCACCTACAGCAATAACAGCAAGAAAACCGATAATAAACATCAGGGAGCCGATTAATCCGAAGAAATGCATGGGTTTTTTGCCGAATTTCGAAAGGAACCAAAGCGTCAGTAAATCCAGGTAACCATTGAAGAAGCGGTCAAATCCGAATTTAGTGGAACCATATTTCCTTGCCTGGTGTTTCACTTCTTTTTCCCCGATTCTGGAGTAACCTGCATTTTTGGCCAGATAAGGGATATAGCGATGCATGTCGTTATAAATCTCGATATTTTTGACGACTTCATTTTTGTACGCTTTCAGTCCGCAGTTAAAATCATGAAGTTTGATACCGGAAACCGCTCTTGCCGTAGCATTGAATAATTTTGTCGGAATAGTTTTACTTAATGGATCATAACGTTTCTTTTTCCATCCGGAAACAAGGTCGTATCCTTCCTGGGTGACCATTCTGTAAAGTTCCGGAATTTCGTCGGGACTATCCTGTAAATCCGCATCCATAGTAATGATCACAGTGCCTTCCGCCCGCTCAAATCCACAATGCAAGCCCGGTGATTTACCGTAATTCCTTCTGAAACGCAAAGCTTTTACTTCAGGATGATTGTCCTTTAATTTTTTGATTACTTCCCAGGAGTTATCTGTACTTCCATCATCTACAAAAATAACTTCATAAGAAAAACCTTCTTTTTTCATCACTTTCTCGATCCAGTCATATAGTTCGGGAAGAGATTCTGCTTCGTTATATAAAGGGATTACAATAGAAATATCCATGTTCTTGAAATTTGCGTACAAAGATATTAAATCTTAAAGTTCGCGAGCTATACTCAGGCTATAAAATTTATCAGTAAAATTGGGACTTGTAAATAAAAGGAAATCATAGTATGCGGGTTTCTTTTCCGGAAAGAAATTTTTCCGCATCCATACAATTTCATGAACATCATTACCATAATGCCGGTTGAAAATTGTTTGGAATGCTGGATTCTGCTCAAAAGTTTTTTCTTCTTTGATTTGGCTGATATAATCCTCAATTGACTCTTTGTCGTGCGATACTATCATGTAATTTTCAAAAAAACCAATTGCATGACCGTTCTTTTTGTAAGATTTTTCCATGCAGGAAGATGGGAAAATAAGTACTTCCCTCTTAGACTGAATAGTATCGCTTGCTATGAATTGAACAAATCCGATACTGTTTTCTATGCAAGGTGATAAAATAGAATCTACTGTATTTTCCGGGAAACAATATTTAAAGTAAGATGTATTTTGAGGAATCATCCTGGGATTGAAATCTAATGTTGCAGATATTGTGTCTTTTTTATTGACAGGCAGAAATCCGGAAATTTCTATTATTTGGTCCTTAATTTTAATATCACCGGTAAGGGAATTCATTAGTAATCCGGAGAATAATTCTTTGAAAGCAAAAGATTTATTTGGATTACTGAGATATAATCCTGCCAATGCATTTTTATCAAATTTATCAAATGATGCCAGAGTTTTCCCGAAAGTAGAATCATTTTTCAGTCCCGATTGCCGGTTGTAAGTATCAATAGCTTTGTAAATAAGCCTTTTTTCGAAACTCCCGATAAATATATTATGATATAAGGTATAACAGAAAAAGCTTTCGTCATTGGTAGCTTTGATATAAATTTCAGTATTGTTATAGATTTCTTTTTTCGAAGCAAATCCTGATAAGTTGGTTTTGAAAAATTTCTTTTCCATATATTCAAAGTCTTTCCTTTTCATTTTCAGAAAAAGCAAAGTACCCTCAGGATAATAACTTATGGCTAAAGGTTCTTTGTCGATACATTGTTCGCTGCATATTTGAGACTTTCCAATGGCATCAACTACCACTAACGATTTTTCTTCCGGCAGGAAATTTGAAAACTTGTTGCAAATATTCCACACTTCCGGTAATTGCATTGGCTTATGGACAAGCAGCATCATATCTGGATTTGCAGGAACAGCCTCATATATATCCGTATTTTGGATGTCTTCTATAGCTTTTATTTGAAACCATGCATATACTCCACCATAGATTGCCAATGCAATTATGATGATTCCGAAAATGGTTTTTAAAATAAGTTTAAACATACTCCGGCAAAAATACTAAATTTTTTACCAGACAATGCTATTCCAGAGGTTGTTTTTCATGTTATCAATTCATTATCACAGTTAAAATAGTCAGAATAATTTGTAAACTCACAATAAGCCAGAAAATAGGGCAGGAGGGAGCTCTTTTAAAAATGTCGATTTTATCCCTGACCTGCTGGATAAGTAATGACTTAAAAGCATCTTCCGGTTGTTGGAAGTCCATTTTTGAGAGTTTTAGTTTTTCAAAACCATAATTCAGGACAATTCTCTGTACTTTATTAACCGCTTTATCTTTTCGTAATTCATCTAATAACTTAGTCTTGATAGACGCCGCTGTTGTCAGGTTTTGAAACCAGCCAGGTTGTAAATTTGAAAACTTAATAACATAAGAATCAACTTTAGGAATGATGAAATAGGCTAATTTATTTTTCCATAGTTGGTATAATAATGTATTCAGGGCATGTTTATTGGCAATCAATACATAAATAAGTGAAAAAATAATAGAAGAAATAAGTAATATACCCGGCCAGGTTTTACTTTCTTTATTCCATAACATGACAATGCTGATGATGAAAGTTAAAATGGAAATAAAAATACCAACACCACCTGTTTTTGCCCACGCAGCCATTGCCTTGAACCCAATTTGTTTATAACCTACAGAACCCATTATTTATCAAAAGTTAGTTTTGACAAAAAAATCTTGCCCAATTCATCTTCTACCTTTCTCAGTTCAACTTCGGCAGTCAGGCGTTTTTGCCGTCCTTCCTGCTGGATTTTCATGATTTCGTCGATAGTGGCGAATAAATCGGAATTGACTTTTTTCAAGGTTTCCACATCTACAATGCTGCGTTCATTTTCACGTGCGATTTGCGTGCTGGAACTCCGTAGCATTCCGCTGTTCCGTTGCAGAAGTTGGTTGGTTGCATTAGTTACAGCCCGTTGTGCTTCCAAAGTTTGTTGAGAATGGACAAGCCCCAAAGCTAATACCATTTGGTTGCGCCATAAAGGCAAAGTATTGACAATACTTGAATGGATTTTGTCCATCAAAATCATGCTATTGTTTTGCACCAGCCTGATTTGCGGCGCCAACTGCAATGAAATAACACGGCTGAGTTTCAAATCATGTATTTTCTTCTCGAACTGGTCTACTTGTTGTGCCAAATCCTTGATTTTTTGTTCGGTTTGCGGCTCGTTGTTTTGATTGTATTCCATTTGTAATGCCGGCAATACCTGTTCTTTAACTTCAGTTAGTTTTTCTTCTCCGGCAAAAATATACAAGGATAAATCACGGAAATGTTGTTCGTTTTTTTCGAATAACTTATCGAAAAGGTTGATGTCTTTCAACATCGTTTGATAGTGTCTTTCCAGCTGTACTTCAACCTGAACCACATTTTTTTCGATCTTTTCATATTCGGCAATTATCCGGATGATTTTCTTTCTCAATCGTTCGAGAAAGCCCCATAACCCTGATTGATTAATGGCTTTGTCGAAAACTTTCAGGTCGGCAACCAATCCTGCAAGTGTATCCCCGACAGCACCCATGTCTTTGGTCCTGACCTGGCGTAAAATTTCTTCCGAAAAAGTCACCATTTGGTTTTGCGAAGCAGCGCCATATTGGATGATATTGCTTTTGCTTCCCAAATCGATTTTTGATTTGTATAATTCTACTTTTTCCCTTTCTTCAGGAGAAAGGTTCATTATTTCTGTTGAGTTGTTGCTGATTGGCAGTTGCTTTTCCATATTTTAAAAAGTTAAGAGTTAAGAGTTAAGAATTAAGAGTTGAAAAGAATTGTGAGTAAGCCAACTCTTAACTCTTAATTTTTAACTCTTAACTTTCAATAAGTCCCCTGTTTTGCAATTGTTGTATATATGCTTCCGATTCAGCTTCTACATCCAATAAATCTGATTTGAAATTGTTGATTAGTTCCTGTTCAAAAGCACTTCTGGTAATTGCAATTGTTTCTTGTATCCGTTGCATGGAATCCTGTATTTCAAGAGAATTTAATCCTGAATTTTCCCAAATGCAATATTGTTTTAACAACTTGGTGAGCGTTTCCGCATGACGCATGAAAAATATTTCTCCTGCTGTTTGGTCCTTTTCCTGAATGATACTTGCAATCTTAATCATCCGGTTTAAATCACTTTTTATTTTGGTATTTGTAACCGCATTTTTCCATTGTTTTAGTTCTGCCGATAAACTTTTATATTCTAACGCAATGCTTTGAGTTTCTTCTTGCCTGACAGGTTCCATTTCTTTTTCCGGCTCTTCTTCTATTGTTTGTTCTTCTAATTTATCAGGATTTTCATTCACAATCCGGAGGTTATCAAATAATTGTTGTTTATCAGTATCCGGATTTTGGCGTAAAATGTTAAGTATGTTCAGGAAATCCCGGATAACTTCGCGTGGAGTCAGGTATTCCGATGCACCGGGTTTGTTGAATATCTCTTCCATAAACGTTTGGATATCCGTATCACTGAAATCCATTTCAACAGTATAATTCAGGTCGAAAATGTTTTTCAGGTTTTTCAACAGGACAAATATTTCGTTGTGGTTCAAAGGCATCAGGCGTATAACCGGTTGGGCAAAATCGCGTAAAGTTGCTGTTTCGAAAGGATTGATTTCCAGGCGGCTTTTCAATGCTTCATAACTGAAAATTCCCCTTAATTCATCTGTTAATGCTTCTGTTGTGGTTGCAAAATTGAAAAACAGGTGGGAGATTTTTCCCTGGAAGCAATCGTTGTAAAAACTTAATAGGGTTTCGTAGTTTTTCTGCCTTATTCCCGGATGGGATATTTTATATAAGTTGATAGCTTCATCGAGGTTAATGACGAATCCGCTGTAACCGATGCAAACAAACAACTTGCAGAAATTTTTGAGCATGTCGTAATAATTGCGGTCATTGATGATGTCGCTTATTCCCGGCAATTCACATTTGGCTTCCGTTTTGTTGCGGTATTCACCTTTCATCCATTTGAGGGCATATTTTTTCAGGTAATCATCACCCGAAATAAAACCTTCATAATATTTGGTTACTGCCAATCCGAAATCAAATCCACCTACATCTGAAATTTCGTTGATTGTTTTCATGATTGAATCACGAATCAGGTTGAAATACTCAGGATTCCTTATGTCTGCAAAGGGAATATTATTGATTTGGGCTGTTTGTATAATGGTCTGCTCAATCCATTTTTCCAACAGCAAGGGCAAAGCACCTCCTTCGGGTTTGGTTTGAATAGCGATATTATCCATTAAAGCAGTATAAATTGCAAGTCCTTTACCATCATTGGAATACAACCGGGCATGGGGAGTGAAATCTGTACTCGAAACGACAAATTTTTGTTTCAAGGCAACTGTATTCAGCAGGTGCAACATAAAAGATTTCCCTGAACCGTAATCGCCTACCCAGAATTTAACGATGCTGTGTCCGGCTTTCACTTCTTCCAGCGCTTTGACAATAACTTCAACTTCGTTGGTGCGGCCGACAGTAATGTGTTGTACGCCAATTTTGGGAACAACTCCACTGGTTAGCGAATTGATTATTGCGGTTGTTTCCTTCGGATTTATATTGAGTGACATTTATTTATTTGATGATCAAACTGATTTACGAAAAAAAATATGCAAATATATCAACTTCTTTTGATTTTACCGGCACATTTTCTCGAGCATATTTTTTTCTCCTACCACCCAAACCAAATCGCCGTGTTCAAAGACGGTTGAATAGTCGGGGTTCATTATAGATGAACCTTCTCTTTCGATACCTATAATCATGCAGTTATGTTTCTTGCCTATTTCTGAATTCTTGATGCTCATGCCTGTATATGGAAAATGTTCATCGATGGTAAAAGATTGCAACGTAGCTTCCATATTATTTTCCAGAGGCAATTCAGGGTTATTCTCAGATTCTATTTTTCCCGCAAAAGCACAAATTTGTTCATCGGTTCCTACTACGGCAATCTTGTCCTGGGGGTAAATATGTTCTGAACTATCCGGAATATAAATGTGCCGGCTTCCCCTTGTAATTTTAATTATACTGACTCCATAATCGTTCCTGAAATTCAATTCCTTCAACGTTTTTCCCACGCTAGGTGAATCAGGCGAAACAACCATCGTTGAAATATGGATGTTTTTATTATTCAACATGCTGTTGAAACTTGTTTTTAAAGGATGTTTGGCTTTTTCCGCCTCTTCCCGCATATTCAGGTTAATCAGGAAATTACTTTCCAACCGGGCATACTGATTCAAATCCCTCCGGAAAATCATAATGATTGCCAATACTGCCAAAGCGATGATTAAGCCCCAGATATATCCGAAATCAAAAAGTTGGATCAATACGAAAGTAACAGCGGCAATGGCGATGAATACCCTGAATAAAATAAGGAAAATAAGCCGTCCGCGGTTGTATTTGTTATCATTCCATAAACTCATGAACAGTTCCGGTGAATTGGTCCGGTTCGAAACCAAAGCAATAAGGAATGGAGCCATACAAATCAATGTGATCACTGCAGATAAAATAGTGCCTGTGGTTCCCGGAATCTTATCTGCCAGGAAAGGAGTCAGGAATTTCAGTGAAAACAGGATGATTGCAACCAATAAGACAACATATATGATTATCCTTCCGGAATAGCTTTTTACTAATTTTTTCCAGTCACTTTCATGATTGATAGTTCCGGAACCGGAAGAAAAGCGGTTCAGTATTTCAATTGCTTTATCAGGTAATACTTTATGAAGCCAGGCGGCAAAAGGTTCCGACAACCGGATAAAATAAGGCGTGGTAAATGTGGTAATTACTGAAACGGCAACAATAATCGGATAAATAAAATCATCCATTACTTTCAAACTGACACCTAAGGATGCAATGATAAACGCAAATTCTCCTATTTGCGCCAAACTAAAGCCTGATTGAATCGAGGTTTTAAGTGGTTGGCCTGAAAGCAATACCCCGAAAGAAGAAAAAATAGCTTTGCCGACAATGGTAACCAATGTAATGATAATAACCGGCCAGGCATATTCAACCAATATGGCCGGATTAACCAGCATCCCGACAGAAACAAAAAATATGGCACCGAAAAGGTCTTTAACCGGTTTGATTATGTGTTCAATGTGTTCAGCTTCAATGGTTTCTGCTAAAATGGACCCCATGATGAAAGCGCCCAAAGCTGCTGAAAATCCGGTTGCTGTGGCCAATACAACCATTCCTAAGCATAAACCGATTGCAATAACCAGCAATGTTTCATCGTTCATCAGTTTTTTTGCTTTTTTGAAAAATACGGGTAAAACATAAATACCAATAAGGAACCAAAGAATGAGGAAGAATACAACTTTCAGGATGCTTCCAAGCATGGCTTCCCCAGCGAAATCTCTTGTTACAGCCATTGTCGACAGAAGAACCATCATTAAAATGGCGACCAAATCTTCAACGACTAAAGTCCCGAATACGATTCCTGTGAATTTTTGGTTACGCAATCCTAAATCATTGAAGGCTTTAATAATGATGGTTGTGGACGACATGGAGAGCATTCCACCCAGAAAAATACTATTCATGGATGACCATCCAAGCATAATTCCAACAAAATAACCTATGATCAGCATAGAAATAACTTCGGTTGTTGCGGTAATCAGGGCAGTTCCTCCAACATTCATCAATTTTTTGAAACTGAATTCCAGCCCTAATGCAAAAAGAAGGAATACAACACCGATTTCAGCCCAGATATTTATACTTTCCGTATCTGTGACTGTCGGGAATATATGGATGTAAGGTCCGGCTAATATCCCGGCAACAATATAACCTAAAACCAAAGGTTGCTTTAACCATTTGAAAATGAGAGTGATGATTCCAGCAGAAATCAGTATTAACGCCAGATCTTTCATCAAATCAGGTAAATGCGACATTTTGTTACTTTTTGTTTTGAATCGCGAAAATAGATGTAAAATAATTAGCAAAACGCATTCTTAAAGTAGAATTAGGAAGGATTAATCATTTTTAACTCCGAAATACTTTCAATAGAAATTTAACATTTCTACTTTTGCATCAAATTTTCAATTAGCAAATCATTGGGATTTATTCAAAATTAATAAAATATGAGCCAAACAGTTGATATTCGTGAATTGAACGAAAGGATTGAAGGTAAAAGCGCTTTCGTAAATATGATTACGATGGGAATGGATCGCGTAATCGTAGGTCAAAAACACTTGATTGAGTCGTTGTTAATCGGTTTGTTGTCAGATGGACATATCTTGTTAGAAGGTGTTCCAGGTTTGGCAAAAACTTTAGCAATCAAAACATTAGGTTCTTTGATTGATGCCAAATACAGCCGTATCCAGTTTACTCCCGACTTACTTCCCGCCGACGTTGTTGGTACTATGATTTACAGTCAGAAAAATGAGGAATTCCTTGTAAAACAAGGTCCTGTTTTCGCCAACTTTGTATTGGCCGATGAAATCAACCGTGCTCCGGCCAAGGTACAATCGGCATTGCTCGAAGCCATGCAGGAAAAACAAGTGACTATCGGCGAGAAAACTTATCCGCTTCCACAACCATTTTTGGTAATGGCTACTCAAAACCCGATTGAACAGGAAGGTACCTATCCGTTACCGGAAGCGCAAGTCGACCGTTTTATGTTGAAAGTAATTATCAACTATCCTAAAAAAGAAGAAGAAAAATTAATCATACGCCAGAATATTAGTGGCGAAAGGGAAGCAATCCAACCGGTATTGAAGAAAGATGAAATCCTGGAGGCCCGTAAAATCGTCCGTGATGTTTATTTGGATGAAAAAATAGAAAAATACATTGTTGACATTGTATTTGCTACCCGTTTCCCGCAAGAACATGGTTTACCTAACCTGAAGGGAATGATTAATTTCGGTGCATCTCCGCGTGCATCCATCAACCTGGCATTGGCAGCAAGGGCATACGCTTTCATCAAACGCCGTGGTTATGTTATTCCCGAAGATATCCGTGCGGTTTGTCACGACGTAATGCGCCACCGCATCGGATTGAGCTACGAAGCTGAAGCAAACAACCTTACTTCGGAAGAAATTATCAGCGAAATATTAAATAAAGTCGAAGTACCCTAAATAAATGAAGAATTAAGAATGAAAAATGAAGAATATGGTTTGTTTTGTTGAGCCATTTTTTCATTCTTCATTCTTCATTTTTCATTTTTAATTCTTAAGTTTTGGAAACAAGCGAATTATTAAAAAAAGTACGGCAGGTCGAGATAAAAACCCGTGGACTTTCCAGCAATATTTTTGCGGGAGAATACCACTCTGCATTTAAAGGCAGGGGGATGGCGTTTTCCGAAGTGCGGGAATATCAGTTTGGAGACGACATCAGGGATATCGACTGGAATGTGACGGCAAGGCATGCAAAACCCTACATCAAAGTTTTTGAAGAAGAAAGGGAATTGACTGTTATGCTGTTGATTGACGTTTCTGGCAGCCGGAATTTCGGTTCTGTGGAGTTGATGAAAAAAGATATCATCACGGAAATTGCAGCTACGCTGGCTTTTTCCGCCATACAAAACAATGATAAAATTGGTGTTATCTTTTTTTCCGACAGAATAGAAAAGTTTATTCCTCCTCAAAAAGGAAGAAAACACATTCTTTATATTATCCGTGAACTGATTAATTTCAATCCACAGGAAACAAAAACCGATATTTCCCAGGTTCTCAAGTATCTGACAAACGCTATCAAAAAACGTTGTACGGCTTTCATTATCTCCGACTATGTTGATAAAGGCAATTACAGCCACGCGCTGACCATTGCCAACCGTAAACACGATATGGTTGCCATACAGGTTTATGACAACAGGGAAACTGAAATACCTAAAGTCGGTTTGATGAAAATCAAGGATGCGGAAACCGGAGTGGAAAAATGGGTGGATACTTCTTCATCCAAAGTGCGGGAAGTCTATAAGGAATGGTGGAATAAACGCCAGAAAGAAATGGACGATACTTTCAAGAAAAGCCGTGTCGATGCCGTTTCTATTCGTACAGACGGAGATTATGTGAAAGCTTTAATTGCATTATTTCATAAACGCAGTTAATTAAAACAATGAAAATAATGAAGATTCTTTTCATAACTTTGCTATTGGGTTTCTTGTGTACTATACAAACACAGGCGCAACAGACAATAGTCAAGGCCTCTATTGATTCGACTCATTTGCTTATCGGGCAACAAACCAATATTCATCTGGAAGTTGTACAATCCAAAGGTAAATTAATTCAATTGCCTATATTTCAGGATACTATAATCAAAGGTGTGGAAGTGGTTTCTGTATCCAAACCAGATACGACAGATTTGGGTAATACGTTGCAAATCAAGCAGGATTATCTGGTAACATCTTTTGATTCTGCAATATATGTTTTACCTCCCTTTAAGGTAATGGACGGAATCGACACCATACAGTCGAATACGCTGGGATTAAAAATTTCCACCTATCCGGTTGATACTGAAACAAAAAAGTTTTTTGATATAAAAGATGTTATTTCTCCTCCTTTTGTTTTATCTGATTATGCTTTGATAATATGGATTATTGTCGGAGTAATTGTTCTGATATTGCTTGGATGGTATTTCTATGAAGTGTGGAAAGGAAAGCGGAGCCTGAACCTTTTCAAAAAGGTCGAAGAGCCCAAGTTGCCTCCCCATGTTGTTGCAATTAACGAATTAGATGATATAAAATTACAGAAATTGTGGCAGCAAGGGCTTAACAAACAGTATCATTCTTCGATTACAGATACATTGAGAAAATATATCGAAGAACGTTTCGGCACTAATGCCATGGAGATGACATCCGGAGAAATTTTAGACAAGATAAGATATATTCATGAAACGGATTCTGTTTATGACAACCTGAAACAAATATTGCAATTAGCCGATTTTGTGAAATTTGCTAAATATCAACCGCTTCCCGATGAAAATGAATTAAGTATAATGAATGCTTATTTGTTTGTCAATCAAACGAAGAAAGAGGAAGTGATTGTAAACGAAGAAGAGGGAAATAAGAAATTAGAAGTGGAAAGTTAGAAGTGGGAAGAATACTTCTCACTTCTAACTCCTCACTTCTCACTTCTAAATACTTAAAAATATGATTTTTGCAAGCCCATTATATTTCTTACTACTGCTTCTACTCATTCCTATGATTGGATGGTATATCTGGAAGTTGCGCAAATCGCAGGCAAGTCTTCAGATATCTTCATCCCAGGGATTTGATAAAGCGCCTGTTTCTTATAAAGTTTATTTGAGACACCTGCCATTTGTATTTCGTGTATTATGTCTAATCTTTTTGATTATTGCCTTGGCACGTCCGCAATCGACAGATAACTGGCAGAATTCCACAACGGAAGGAATTGATATTGTTATGTCGATAGATATTTCAACATCCATGCTGGCGGAAGATTTGAAACCCAATCGTCTGGAAGCCGCTAAAGAAGTAGCAGCCTCATTTATTGCCGGTCGTCCTAGTGATAATATCGGTTTGGTTATCTTTGCGGGAGAAAGTTTTACCCAGTGTCCGCTTACAACCGATCATGCTGTTTTGCTAAATTTATTGAAAGATGTGCAGTGTGGTATGATTGAAGACGGAACAGCCATCGGGCATGGTTTGGCCAATGCCGTTAGCCGGTTGAAAGACAGTCAGGCCAAGTCGAAAGTAGTCATTTTGCTTACAGATGGTTCCAATAACCGGGGCGAGATAGCTCCTTCTACAGCTGCCGAAATAGCTAAAACTTATGGTGTACGTGTTTATACGGTTGCCGTAGGAACTAAAGGTACCGCTCCATATCCGTTCCAGGTAGCAGGACGTACGGTTTACCAGAATGTTCCGGTTGAAATTGACGAAAAAACATTGACTGAAATCGCACAAATTACAGGAGGTAAATACTTCAGGGCTACTAACAACAAAGCGTTAAAGAGCATTTATGAAGAAATAGATCAAATGGAAAAAACAAAAATAAGTGTCCAGGAATACAGTAAAAAACAAGAAGAATATCTTCCTTTTGCTGTCCTGGCCCTACTGTTTTTGTTTTTTGAATTATTGTTAAGACATACTTTATTGAGGAATATCCCGTAAAAAATGAAAAATGAAAAGTGAAAAATTTATTCACGGTTCAAGTTTAGCATTCATTTTTAATTTTTAATTTTTAATTTTTCATTTTGTATTATGTTTAGATTCGAACATCCCGAATATTTTTATTTACTGCTGGTCATCCCTTTCCTGGCATTTCTATATATTTACTCTATGCGCAGTAAAAAGAATGCCATTAAACGGTTTGGGAATATGTCTGTGCTCAGGCAATTAATGCCCGATGTTTCTTTGAAGAAACAATATCTGAAATATTGGCTGGTTTCAATCTGTGTGGTGCTGTTAATCTTTTTGATAGCGGGACCTCAGTTTGGTTCCAAATTAGAAACAGTGAAACGCCAGGGAGTGGAAGTGATGGTTTGTTTAGATGTATCCAAATCCATGTTGAGTACGGATATTTCCCCTGACCGGTTGGAAAAATCCAAACAAATCCTTTCCAAACTGGTAGATAATTTGAAGAATGATAAAATAGGATTAATTATCTTTGCAGGTGATGCGTATGTACAGTTACCCATTACTTCGGATTATGTATCAGCCAAAATGTTTTTGTCGAGTATCAATCCGTCTATGGTACCGGTACAAGGTACTGCTATCGGAGCAGCTGTAAGATTAGCGACTCGTTCATTTTCACCCAATGAGACAAGTGACAAAACAATTATATTGATTACTGACGGTGAAAACCATGAAGATGATGCCATAGGCGCGGTGAAAGCCGCTGCTGAAAAAGGAATTACGACAAATGTGTTAGGTGTCGGTCTTCCTGCCGGAGCGCCTATTCCTGTGGGTGGTAATAATAATTTCCTCAAAGATAAAGACGGAAATGTGGTTATAACAAAGTTGAACGAAGAAATGTGTCAGGAAATTGCTGCTGCCGGAGGTGGAATGTATGCAAGAACCGATAATACAAATGCATCTTTGAAAGCCTTGCAACAGGAAATAGACAAGATGAATAAATCCGACATAGAAAGTAAAGTATATACAGCTTACGACGAAAAATACCAGATATTGGCTTGGATTGTACTTTTTGTTCTGGTTCTGGAATTCTTTGTGTTGGATAGGAAGAACAGAGTCTTTAAAAAGATAACATTGTTCAAATAATAGGGGTTACGGGAATGAAAAAAATTATTATATTATCGTTTTTAGTTGCCATTTCAGCTTCTGCTTTCTCTCAAAAGGACGTGAGGAAGCAATTGAAAGCAGGAAATAAGGAATATAAACAGGAAAAATATACCGAATCTGAAATTGCCTACCGGAAAGCGTTGGAAGTCAATGCTCAATCGGCAGATGCTGCTTACAATCTGGGAAATGCATTGTATAAGCAAGGTAAATTTCCTGAGGCTTTACAACAATATCAGGCGGTTGTTGGTTCGGAAAAAGATGATAAAAAGCTGGCATCGACTTTCCATAATATGGGTAATGTTTTTATGAGCCAACAGGATTATGCCAAAAGTATTGCTGCATATAAACAATCTTTGAAGAAAAATCCGAATGATGATGAAACCCGTTATAACCTGGCTTTAGCTCAAAAACTGTTACAGGATCAACAACAGGATCAGGATAAAGACAAGGATAAAGATAAAGACAAGAATAAGGACAAAGACAAACAGGATAAGCAAGATCAAAAAGATCAACAAGACAAAAAAGATCAACAACAAGATCAAAATAAGCAGGATAAGACTCAACAGGAGCAACAACAAAATGAAAAAATGAGCGAAGATAATGCCCAACAGATTTTGGATGCCTTGTTGCAAAACGAAAAAGATACCCAGGAAAAGGTAAAAGAAGCCCAGATGCGGCAGATGAAAACCCGGAAAACCGAGAAGGATTGGTAAGGGGAATGAAGAATTAAAAATGAAGAATTAAAAATTATAACTATGTGTGCTATGTGCATTTGTGGTTCAAGAATAAAAAAGAAGCTGATACTTGCCATTTTGTTGATAACAGGATGCTCGTTACCCGGGTTCTCCCAGGTAGCTTTTAAAGCTACGGCGCCCAATGCTGTAGTGTTGGGAGAGCAATTTCGTTTGACTTATACAGTTAATGATGAAGGGAAAGATATCCGTATCGCCGAGTTGCCCGATTTTGAGATATTATACGGGCCGAGTGTTTCCCGTTCGTCGAGTTATTCAATTGTCAATGGACAGACGACTTCCAGTGTTTCCAATTCATTTACTTATACTTTGATGGCCAAAAAGGAAGGTTCTTTTGAAATTCCGGCTGCCACGGTTAAAGTTGGAAACAGCGAATATAAATCCAATACATTATCTATCAAAGTATTGCCACAGGATAAAACTTCGTCGAACAGTGGCGCTGGTGGTTCTTCTCAAAATCAATCACCGCAAGGAGGTGGTTCTCCGTCAGCGGCTACCGGCAATATTTCTTCGGATGAAGTTTTTGTGAGGATGCATATTTCTAAAAATTCCATTTACGAAAATGAAGGGTTTTTAGTTACATTCAAAATTTATTCCTTGTATGATATTGTAGGGTTGGAGAATGTTAAATTTCCCGATTTTGAAGGATTTATTGCCCAGGAAATTGAATTGCCCGAAGGTCGTCAGCTCAATCTGGAAAACTATAACGGACGCAATTACCGTACTTTTGTGTTGAAGCAGACAGTGTTGTATCCGCAACGTTCGGGCGCTATTCCAATACCGGGAGGAAAAGTGGATCTGGTGCTTCGCGTGCGTTCGCAACAGCGCGTGAGAAGTATTTTTGATGATTTCTTCGATTCCTATACCAATGTCAAGAAAAGCCTGACAATCAATGCCGGTTCTGTGAATGTGAAACCGCTTCCGGCAGGCAAACCAGCTTCGTTCTACGGTGCGGTGGGAGATTATAAAATGAATTCTTCCATAACTTCTGAAAATGTAAAGGCCAATGATGCAGTCACAATTAAAATAGATATTTCAGGAAATGGTAATATCAAGTTGATAAAGAATCCGGAAATCGTATTTCCTAACGATTTTGAAGTATATGATCCTAAAGTGAATCTCAACCTCAAAACAACAACAAACGGAGTTTCCGGAAGTAAATCCATTGAATATCTTGCCATTCCGCGTTATGCCGGAGATTTTACGATTCCTTCCGCATCATTCTCTTATTTTGATATCAAATCAGGAACTTATAAAACACTTTCCACTCCCGAATATAAACTGCACGTGGATAAAGGTGAAGGGGGAGCAGGTGCGCCCAACCAACCGGTTTACAGCAATTATTCGAACAAGGAAGACCTGAAGTTTGTAGGAAAAGATATCCTGTATATTAAAACAGATGGATTCTCTTTCAATAAAAAGGATGAGTTTCTGTTCGGAAAATTGTCATATATCTTGTGGTATATTATTCCGGCATTGTTATTCATCATCTATTTTATAGTAAACAGGAAACAAGCCAAGGAAAATGCCAATATAGCTTTAGTGCGTACAAAGAAAGCAAATAAAGTGGCTTCCAAGCGGTTGAAAACCGCAGGTAAGTTGTTGAAAGAAAATAAAAGGGAAGAATTCTACGATGAAGTCTTGAAAGCATTGTGGGGTTATTTGAGCGATAAACTGAATATCCCGGTTTCATCTCTTACCAAAGATAATGTGGAAGCTGAATTAACGAAATATGGGGTAGGAGAACCCTTGATAAAAGAATTCATGGATATATTGAATACTTGTGAATTTGCCCGTTATGCTCCAAGCCAGGGTTCCCATGAAATGGACAAACTCTATGATTCTACAGTTAGCGCGATAGATAAAATGGAAAGTACAATTAAAAAATAAAGGAGGAGATAGAAATGCATACAAGAAAAATTTTCATCCTTTTACTGCTTCAAATAATTATTTTTAGCCTGAAGGCACAAAATATAGATCTGCAACCGGCTGCAGAAGCTTATTCAAAAGGCGAATATGCTAAAGCGGCAGAATTATACGAGAATGTTTTAAAAACTTCGGGTGAATCGGCCAAAGTGTATTATAACATAGGCAATTGCTATTATAAAATGGATAAAATACCGTCGGCTATATTGAACTATGAGCGGGCGTTATTGCTCGACCCCGGAGATAAAGAAGCTTATTTTAACCTGGAAATAGCCAAGTTAAAAACAGTTGATAAAATAGAACCTGTGGATAAGTTTTTCCTTTCGGAATGGATAGAATCTTTACAAAATGTTTTTAGCACGGATGCCTGGAGCAAAATAGGCGTTGCTTCTTTCCTTTTGCTGATAGGTTCACTTGTATTATTTTTCTTCTCACGCAAGGTTATACTGAAAAAGGCCGGTTTTTATACAGGTATAGCCTGGTTAGTGGTTGTAATTGCTGCCAATTGTTTTGCATACGGTCAGAAACAAAAACTTATCGAAAGAAACTATGCCATTGTGTTTGCTCCGACAGTAACGATTAAAAGCTCGCCCGACAACAGCGGAAACGACCTTTTTGTGTTACATGAAGGAACGAAAGTCCTTATCAAAAGCAAATTGGGAGAATGGTGCGAAATCCAGATTGTCGATGGAAACATAGGTTGGATTAAAAACAGCAACATAGAAGTTATTTGAAAGAATGCTATCCCGGCACAAGGCCGGGATTTTTTGAAATATTCCTTTTCTTTTTTTATTTCTCTTTTAACTTTTTCGTTTTACTTTTGTTTTCATAAAGAAACATTCCAAATAGTATTATTATTTATCAATAGTTTGTTCAAAATTGATAATAATTTATGCGGCTACTGTGCCGAATAACAATAGTTCTTTGAAAATTTTCTGATTTTTAGGTTTGTTCGGTGAAATGCCGAACTTGCTAAAAAAATGCGTTAACAGTAAGGTATTGTGAAATAGCACCTTATACTCCCTTATGGAGAAAGGCATTTCCCTTCTGTTTTCATCCGAGAGTTGCATAACTTTAGCAATATTTACAGTGGTCAAAGCTGTATTAAAATGAAAATCAATCTTGTTTTCAGAATGTGCCTGGCATCGCGAAATCCGAACTCAATTTGAAAACATGTATGGTAAATGTCAATAACATCCATGGGAGATTGCTCCAGATCGGTGGAGAAAAGCAAGCGGTAAATCATTTTTCCCTTCAGGTTGAATTTTTCCACTACTAACAATATGTTTCTTTGTAATGATTTGGAATACACTTTGGCCGATTCAGCTTTAATACCTTTATCATTTTCAACTTCATGGAAGTATTCAGGGTTTATGTTGAGAGGATCAACCTTGCCTGCGTATGTTGAGGGTCTTCCCCTTTTCCCTGGTTTAGATTTGTCGGAGAGATATAACAAGTCTGCGTCATCCCGGAGTTTACAGACTAATTGCAATCCCATCGCCATCATGTTGTGAACAAACCCTTTTTTGGAAAAGAAAGCGTCTGCTACCAGGTATCTTGTCAAGGGAATAATCTCCTGTAGATTCTTCTTGATTACAGCAGCATACCAATCAGGCAAAGTAAGGTTATGATCATGCAAGCAATTTCCTTGTTACCGGAGCTACCGGATTAGGTAAAAGTTATATCATCTCCGCTTTGGGCAATCAAGCTTGTATTATGGGATATAAAGTCATGTGCAGAAACTCCCAAAAATTTTTTAATGCACTGAAAATCGCCCGGGTAGACGGTTCTTACCTGAAAGAGATGAAAAACAGGACTTGCTTATCCTGGATGATTTTGGATTACAGCCATTGGACAATATGAGTTCTTTGACATTAATGGAAATAATTGAAGACTGCTTTGCCAGGCGTTCAATTATTATTGGCTCTCAGCTCCCTTTGGAGAAATGGTATGAGATAATTGCAGAAAAACACTTGTCGATGCTATTTTGGACAGGTTGTTGAATGCTTCTCATAAAATAATGTTGAAAGGAGAATCCATGTGTCGAAAAATAAAGAGGAACCGTGACGACGGTAAACATCTAAGTAGATTTCATCGAAGAAGGCGCTCCCCCGGCGGGAGTTGGCTTCGGAGAGCGTACTGCGTTTGACTAAATAATCCAAGCCCAAATGGGACAGCTTATGAGCGTTGGAAAACAGTCCCAGAACTGTTTCCCGCAGAGAATGATAACCTTCAATGACCGCAAAGAGCATCACAACCACATGGTGATAAGTGGAAAACTTCTTGCCATAATGCTCTGCATGATGTTTCTTCGCTATTTTTCGAATAGATGCTTTATCCATGAAAAATAATAACTGATTTAGAATCGGCTGTCCGCTAAAATTTGTACTTTATATAAGAACTTGTTATCCTCCAAATAAATGACCGTTTCCTCTTAGAAAATCAGCTATTTGCATGCGTTTTTTCCCTGCTTGTTGAATGGATAATAAACGTATAAATCCATCTTTTACTGCAATATCCAAGTGGTTTTTAGTATCTGTTTTTATTGTGCCGGATTGTAAATCGTGATGCCCGAATAATTTTTCCGTTTCAAAAATTTTCAAATTGAGTTCTTCTCCATGAGATGTTTTGAGCATTGTCCATGCAGCAGGGTAGGGGGATAATCCACGGACGAAATCATAAACTGATTTTACATCCTGATTCCAATCAATCTGACAGGTTTCCTTGAAAATTTTCGGAGCTTGTTTTAATTTCCCGGCATGTTGTATTAAATCTTCCTGAGCAATGGGTTGAATCGAATCATTAATGATATTGTCTACTGTTTTGATAACCAATGAAGCTCCCAAATGCATCAATTTGTCATGAATAATTTCTGCGTTATCTGTATCTGAAATAGGAATCCTGACTTGGTCTATGATTTTTCCGGTGTCAATTTCATGAGTTAAAAAAAAAGTGGTAATTCCGGTTTCTGTTTCACCGTTGATAATTGCCCAGTTGATAGGAGCTGCTCCACGATATTGTGGCAATAAGGAGGCATGCAAATTAAATGTTCCCAAGCAGGGCATATTCCAAACTGCTTCCGGCAACATCCGGAATGCAACAACAATTTGCAAATCAGCATACCAGGCTTTTAGAGCTTTTAAAAATTCCGGGTTTTTCAATTTCTCGGGTTGTAGTAATGGCAGGTTTTGAGACAAAGCATATTGCTTTACAGGTGAACTGGATAAGATACTATGGCTTTTGCCCATAGGTTTATCCGGCATAGTAATAACTCCCACCACATTATAGCCGCCTTCTACCAATGCTTTCAGACTTTCAACGGCAAAGTCTGGTGTACCCATATATACGATTCTCAATGACTTTTTATCCATAATTATTTATTCATCATCAGAAAAATTTTCTACTAAAATATCCCGGTAGGCATTGAATATTTTGGATTTCGATACGAAACCGATGTATTTTCCTTCATCGTCGACGACCGGTAAGTTCCATGCGTTAGTATCGTCGAATGTCTTCATAATTTTTTCCATGGGCAAATTGATATTTAATTTGGCTGGTGGGGAAACCATGAATTTTTGTACGGTGAACCTGTTGTATAATTCCGGCCGGAACATGATATTCCTGATGTCATCTAATAAAACAACTCCTTTCATTTTTCCTTCTGCATTTGTTACCGGAAAAACATTGCGGTTTGAATGTGCAATTACTTTTACCATATCGCCTAAAGTCATCTCCGGATATACTATCTTGAAATCGGTTTCAATGACAGATTCCAGGTTTAACAGCGTTAATACAGCTTTGTCTTTATGGTGAGTCAGTAATTCTCCTTTTTGTGCTAACCGCATGGAATATATACTATGCTTTTCGAAGGCAAGGATTGTGATATAAGAGCTTATAGCAACAATCATTAATGGTAAAAATAAATCAAATCCTCCGGTTAATTCTGCTATAAGAAAGACTGCAGTCAAGGGAGCATGCATCACACCCGACATCATTCCGGCCATTCCCATCAACGCAAAATTTTCTTCAGGAAGATGGTATAATGATTGACCAAACATGTAATTGGAAGAATGGGCAAATGCGAATCCCGTGATACAACCCAGAAATAAGGACGGAGCAAAAATACCTCCACATCCCCCGCCTCCATTAGTTGCACTTGATGCAAAAACTTTGAAAAAAATTATTAAAAGCGAAAAAATAATAATTCCCCAATAATTATCTTTCAAAGAATAAAAGAAGCTACCATCTAAAATGGTATCAGATTCTTTCCCCAAAAGAGCGCCAATAGTATCATATCCTTCTCCGTAAAGTGGTGGTAATAAAAAAATTAAAATGCTTAATGTGATACCTCCTACAATGAATTTTTTCCAAAAACTGCCTAATTTTCTGAAAATTCCTTCAGCCCAAATCATGGCACGGGTGAAGTACAATGATACTAATCCGCAAATAACGCCTAATAATAATACGTATGGAATACGCGACATGGCAAACTCTTCCACTTGGGTGAATTTGAACATGGCTTCCGTCCCGGTAAAGATATAAGAAACGGTTGCTGCTGTTACAGAAGATATTAATAAGGGTAGTACAGAGGCCATCGTTAAGTCCAGCATCAACACTTCTATCGTAAAAATCAATCCTGCAATTGGCGCTTTGAAGATTCCAGCTATGGCTCCGGCAGCTCCACATCCAACCAGGAGCATCAGCGTTTTTTGTTCCATCTTGAACATCCGTCCGAGATTGGAACCTATGGCTGCTCCTGTTAAAACAATTGGCGCTTCAGCTCCTACCGAACCCCCGAAACCGATAGTAACGGAACTGGCAACGATTGATGACCATGTATTGTGAGGTTTGATACGGCTTTTCCGTTGAGAAATAGCGTATAGAATTTTAGTGACGCCATGTCCGATATCATCTTTAACAATATATTTAACAAATAAACCGGAAATCAATATTCCAATAATGGGATATACCAAATACAGGTAATTGGCATTGCTGATTTCCATTCGTTCGGTAAGTATATGCTGAATGAAATGTATAGTGGTTTTGAGTATGATAGCTGCGAGTGCAGCGCATAGACCGACTAAGAAACTGATTATGAGGATAAAATTCTTTTCTTTAATATACTTCTCCCTCCATTGGAGCAGTGTATCAAACCATTTAACGAATACCATAATAAAACTAAATGCCTTTTCCTGTAACAACAGTCCTTATCGTATATATCAGGATTTTAAAGTCTAACGATAATGACATGTTTTCGTAATATAAAATGTCATATTCGGTACGTTCAATCATTTGTTTTACAGTTGAAGCGTAACCGTATTTTACCATTCCCCAAGATGTTATACCTGGCTTGACATTATGAAGCAAATAGAAATAGGGAGCCGTTTTTACAATTTTGTCAATAAAATATTTCCGTTCGGGTCGAGGTCCGACCAACGACATATCTCCTTTCAAAACATTCCAGAATTGTGGAAGTTCATCTAACCGGTATTTTCTCATGAACTTTCCGAATTTTGTAACCCGGTTATCATTTTCGGTTGATAATTGCGGGCCTGATTGTTCTGCATTTTCAACCATCGTACGGAATTTATAAATCATAAACGGCTTACCCAGATATCCGATTCTTTCTTGCTTCAAAAAAACTGGTCCTGGTGAATCTATCTTGGTCTTTAACGCTAAATAAGCGTATAAAGGGGACAACAAAAGTAATACAAAAATCGCAACAATCCTGTCTAATGTATTTTTTATATTTTTCTCACATTCTGAAAAATTGTTATCGGCTACATTTATCAACGGAACAGCATCTATGGATTCTATTTTTACTTTCCCGGTTAATATTTTTGTATAAGTCGCCGGTAATTTGATAGGCAATTTGTATTGATATAGTGAATATAACAATTCCAGCAATTCATTATTGTTTTCCGTGTCAATGGCAACAATAAGTTCTTCAATGTTGTATTCTTTGATAACTTGTTCCAAATCGCATAAGTTTCCCAACGCTTTGATATTTTTGTGTTGTTGAATATTGTAATTCGTATTCGTGATGTTGATATATCCAGGTATTGTATAGCCTAATGATTTGGATGGTTTTTCCAATATTTTTTTTGTTTGCACAGCATTTTTTTCTGTACCCAGAATCAATGCTTTAATAGTCCATTCCCTGCGATGTATCTTCTTTGTGGCAGCTTGTGTGATTATTAAGCGGGAGATGTAGGTGGAACAGAAATTCAATAGAAACAAGTAGACGAATAGTTCATAATATACATCCAATGATTTAGGCAATTTATTTAATAATAAGGTGAAAAATACGACTAAGGTCCCGATAAAGGAAACTACCAGTGTCGTAAAAAATTCTGATAAACGTGATTTTTCGAGCAGCTTATTGTAATAGCCTGAATAATAATGTAAAGTTATCCAAAAAACAGGTATGATAAGTTGTCCCCAAAGTATTGTTTCTTTTACTAAAAAACCATATAATGAGGCGAATCCTATCTCCATTTTATAATAACGGATAATATTGAACACAAACCATGACAATGAAACCGAAATAAAATCGGAAGCAATGTATTTAATTAGTTGTGTCTTATTTTTCATATTTTTATTCCCGTATAATTTTTACTACTCCTCCTTTATCTAATTTGATAATTGAAGATGGTTTTGATTGGGCTAAATCATCTTGCCTGTAATTAACGACATAGTCGACGGCATTGACGAGAGCTGAATCTATTTCCTGAAAATTAGCAGGACTTGCTTTCCCACTAATATTGGCAGATGTAGAGACAATAGGTTTTTTGAATCTGCGACAAAGCTCTTTTGAAAATTTTTCTTGAGTTATACGGATTCCGACACTTCCGTCTTCAGCAATAATGTTTGATGCCAGGTTCTTTGCACCGGAATATATAATAGTAAGCGGTTTGTCTGAAAGTTCGATTAAGTCTAATGCAATATCGGGAAATTCAGAAATGTAGTAATCTATTTTTGCCGAAGAATCCAGTAATACAAGCATTGACTTGGAATCTGTACGTTGCTTGATTTTATATACTTTTTTTACAGCATTTTCGTTTGTAGCATCGCATCCGATACCCCAAATAGTATCGGTTGGATACAGTATGATTCCTCCATTTGATAGTACTTCACAGGCTTTTTTTATATCTTCTTCCATCTTTAATACTTATGCAGTCAGTATTTTTGCTAAGTTTGTACTTATTTTTAACGTTTATATGCAATTTATATTGTTATGGCTACAGATTTAATTTTAGAAATAAAGAATAAGGTTGAAAATTACCATCAGGATGTAGTGGAGAATTACAAGTATTTACATGCTCATCCGGAATTATCATATAAGGAGTATAATACATCAGAATTTATTCAAACTCAATTGTCCGGTTTAGAAATAAAGTTCGTTTCAGGTATTGCAGGAACCGGAGTTTTGGGAATTATAGAAGGAAGAAATCCTCAAAGAAAAACAATAGGATTAAGGGCTGATATGGATGCGCTTCCTGTTTGTGAAGCAAATAATATTCTTTTCAGATCCCAAAATGAAAATGTGATGCATGCATGCGGACATGATGCACATACGGCTTCTTTACTGGGTGTTGCACGAATATTGAATGAACTGAAAGAGGAATTTGAAGGTACTGTTTTGCTGATTTTTCAACCGGGAGAAGAAAAACATCCCGGAGGAGCGCGACTGATGTTGGAAACTGGTGTCTTTGATAAATATAAACTGGATTTGCTTATAGCTCAGCACGTTTATGTTGATTATAAAGTCGGTGAGGTAGGGTTTGAACCTGGAATCATTATGGCTGCAGCTGATGAAGTACATATCAAAATCAGGGGAAAAGGCGGTCATGGTGCTTTACCGCATTTGGTAAATGATACGGTTTTGGCAGCTTCCCAATGTATTGTTTCCATGCAACAAATTGTGAGCCGGAGAAGTAATCCGTTTAATCCTATTGTGCTTAGTTTCGGTAAGTTGCTGGCTTTGGGAGATACAAATGTAATTCCTAATGAGGTTGCTATCGCCGGAACGTTACGTACTATGAATGAAGAAGAACGGAGTAAAATGAAAGAACTGATTAAGTCTGTTGGCATTCATACGGCTGAAGCCTATGGTTGTAGTTGCGAAATTGAGGTATATGACGGTTATCCTTGTGTGAAGAATGATGAACAAGTTACTTCTTTATCCAAATGTTATGCTGTGGAATATCTGGGAGAACAATCAGTAAAAGGATTGGCAAAGCGGATGACTGCCGAAGATTTCGGATTCTTTTCCCAATTATATCCGACTACTTTTTATCGTTTTGGCGTACAAGGCCGGAATCATTCGGGAGGTTTGCATACGCCAGATTTTCTTATAGATGATGAGGCTTTAAAAACTTCTGTAGGGGTGATGAGTTATCTGGCCTGTAAATTTCTAAATGAAAAATGAAAAATTGATTACTGACCCATTTTTCATTCTTCATTTTTCATTTTTCATTCGTTTTTGGTATATATTTGCAGGGTTTTTAAAAATATGATTATATGGGACATCACCAATTGGATGAATTAGATGAAAAGATTCTTAAAATAATTATGAACAATGCCCGCATTCCATTTCTGGAAGTGGCCAGGGCTTGTAATGTATCAGGGGCGGCAATTCATCAACGGGTACAAAAATTGACTAATTTAGGAATTATCAAAGGTTCCGAATATATAATAGATAATGTTAAAGTCGGATATGAAACTTCTGCTTATATGGGGCTTTTCCTGAAAGATCCTGGAGATTTTGATAAAGTTGTTTCTGCATTGTCTGTAATTCCGGAAGTGGTGGAATGCCATTATACTACGGGAGAATATGATTTGTTTATCAAACTTTATGCGAAAAATAACCAGCATTTATTGGAAATAATTCATAAGAAATTGCAACCTATAGGGTTATCCCGTACGGAAACACTTATCTCTTTCAAAGAAGCCTTTCGCAGGCAGATCCCTTTAGATTTTGATTTTGAAGAATCTACTGAAGAATAATTGAAAATTGAGAATGGGCTTACACTAATTATTTTGCGTAAGCCCTTCAATTTTCAATTATTTTATTTCGATGTCGAATGGCATCCTGGCTTGGATATTATCTTGCTTTTCAAAATTTTTAAGTAGCGAGTAATGACGGAATTCCGTCTCACTCAGTAAACTTTTCAATAAACTTGTTTTCATTCCTCCTAAAGATTCTTCCATTAACATTGTGAAAAAATCTTTTTGTTCCGGATAATGTCTGGTATAATATTTTTCTACATTTGCTTTTTCTGCAGCTATTTCTATTGCCTTATCCAAGCCGCCAAGCTCATCAACCAATCCAATTTTCAAAGCTTGTTCGCCCGTCCATACACGACCTTGTCCGATAGAATCAATTTCAGCTTTCGATTTATTACGGCCTTCGGCACAACGGGTTAAGAATATATCATATCCTTTTTCAATATAATTTTGCAATAATGCTTTTTCATCAGTATTCATTGAACGGCTTAAGTTGGGGAAATCTGCATATTTATTGGTCTTTTCGACATCGGTAGTTAATCCTACTTTGCCCATCAAACCTTCAACATTCGGAATGATGCCGAAAATGCCGATGGAACCTGTGAGTGTTGTTGGTTCTGCAACAATCCAACTGGCGCCACAAGAAATGTAATACCCTCCGGATGCGGCATAATTACCCATGGAAACAACAATTGGTTTTACTTTTTTCAGTTCCACGACTTCCTTCCAGATTTGTTCAGATATATAAGCGCTTCCTCCGGGAGAATTCACGCGGAAAACAACAGCTTTAATATCTTCGTTATCACGAAGTTTTCTTAATTCTTTGACATATTCTTTTTCACTGATGACTGATTCAGTATTGAAAGCTCCGCTTGCTGTGGTTGTGATTTCTCCTTCTGCAAATAGTATTGCAATTTCATCTTTGGCTTTATTTTTCTTTTCCGGCAATGATTTCATATTGCTGACAGTAGCTTTGTTCAAATCGTCTTTTTTGTCGATTCCAGCTAATTCTTTAAGATAGTCAGTTGCTTCTGTGCTATATAAAAGTGTGTCGACCAATCCTGCGTTCAGCAGCTGACTTGATTCTTTCAAAAATAAGCCTTCGTTTACAAGGTTATTCAAATCTTCCTGTTTCAGGTTTCTGCTTTCGGCGATATTCATTTCAATATTATTCCAGAGGCTTCCCATATATGACTTGATTTGTTCCCGGTTGGCGTCGCTCATTTTATCTAACATGAAAGGTTCAACTGCCGATTTGAAAGTGCCGACTTTGAACACTTCCATTTTAATGCCTAATTTTTCCATTAATCCGGTATAATACATCGGAACGGCTGCCAAGCCATGCAAGTCGACCGTACCCATAGGGTTGAGTATAATTTTGTCTGCCACAGATGATAAATAATAAGCTCCTTGTGAATAATCTCCACCATATGCAACTACGAATTTTCCACTTTCCTTGAAATCAATTAAGGCTTTCCGGATAGCTTCAATAGAAGGTGTTCCGGCTCCTAAATATCCTCCTGTCAAGTATATACCTTTGATATTTTTATTTTCTTTTGCTTTTTCTATGGAAGATATAATATCAACCATACTGAGCTGTTGTATGTCTTGTCCCCCAAAAAGATTAGTAAAAGGATTGTCGATAACCCTATCGCTCATCACTCCATTAAGGTTGATTTCCAAAACCGTATTTTTCTTCGGTTGATAGGTTTGATTACTTGAACTGGCGACAATTCCGACAAATGTAAGCGTAGAAATTATTCCGATAATGAATAATGCGATGAATACTCCGAGTATGGAGGCAAACATCATTTTGAAAAATTGTTTCATTGGGGCAGAATTTTTTATTTTTAATAATACTAAGAACTCAATTTTGACAAATTTACATGATAATTTTCAGATAACCACACAGACGCATAAAAATGGGTTGATTGGTTCTCTCATCACCAGATCGAGTCCATGATTTTCTTACCTTTATAACGTGCTCGAGGCACAATCAATAATTGTCTCATTTTAA
>JAVBLO010000110.1:0-7622 GCA_031553415.1 Bacteroidales bacterium
GGAATATACAATTGCCTTGGTCGATGAGGTTTCGGAAATCTCGGAAAAAGCCATTGAAGTTCTCTTTTCACGTCTCCGCTGGCGGACACACGAAACATTCAAAACTTCACGGATGCTGTTGACGACTAACCCGACAACCAACTGGGTTCGCAGCAGATTCGTTCAAGACGAAAACGGAGACAAAGTGATTCCTCGTGAAGGCGAAGCTTACATACCATTTTCTGTTTTTGACAATCCCAATATTGCGTTCAGACAAACATACGAAGCCGCACTCAATAAAATTCGTGACCAGGCAACCAAAGAAAGATTGCTTTACGGGAACTGGGATTTCGTTGAAGCCAATGATATGGCTATTTACAACAAGTTTGATGGAGCAAAACATCTTGTAACAGGATTGAAGGAACAGGTTTACAATCCGTCAAAACCACTTATAACCGTTTGGGATTTTAACGTTGCTCCGCAAATGTCAGTTCTATCTACCCAAATTGATTATGACAACAAAAAGGTTTATGTACTGGAAGAAATTCTCGGGAAACCCGAAAATAAGGAAAACAATACTCCTGCATTAAGCCGTAAAATGAAAAATAAACTTTATCGGGATAAACAAATTGGTGGAGTGGATGTGACGGGTGACCCATCAGGACTTCAACGCTCAACAACAAATGAAGACGGAATAAATAATTATACTGTTATTCTGGATATTTTGGGAAGTGGTGTATTAAGACCGAAACTCAAATTACTGAAGAAACAACCACTTCAGACGACCCGATGTGATTTTGTCAATGAAGTATTCTCTGGTTATGAGGGTTGGAAAATACAAATAGACATTCGCTGCCGAAAATTAACCGAAGACCTGATTTATCAATTGAAAAACAATGACGGGACCAAATGTAAACAGAAAGTTACCGACCCGAAGACAGGTGTAAAATATGAAAAATACGGACACTTATCGGATTGTCTCGATTACCTGCTTTGCTATTATTTGCGGGATACCTGGCACAAATTCAAGAGTGGTGGCAACTGTGACAATAATGTTCTTACCACTGCAATTATAAACGAAGGATTTAACTATTAAATATGTACAGACGATTTCTAAACAATGATGATTATCTGGGCGTGATTTCCAAAGAGTCGCTTAATCAAATGATACGCGGAAATGAAGAACGATTTATTCAAGCCGAAGAATCGGCAGAAATGAGCATCATCGAATATTTAAGCGAGAATTATGAAATAGAGAAAGAGCTGAATAAAGGGAGATATGTTGCCCAATATGACCGAAGTATTACATATCCTGTCGGTGCTCATGTTTACCATGAAGAAAGGATTTTTGAAGTAATCCGTTCCATCAGCGGATATAAAGCGCCTTCTGATATCGAATATTGGGAAGAACATATTGATATAAATCTTGAACCTGAATCTGTTCAGCGATATTCCCAATTCGGCACTTATCGCAAAGACGAAGTAGTAGTCTACAATGGGGTACTGTACATTTGTTTGGCCGAAAACGGTTACAAATTCGGGAATATTCGAATTCCGATGGTCAATGGCTGGCTTGAACCTGAATATTCAGAATGGCAACCGATTGAATACAATCTTTGGGATATTGTTGTTTATGAAGATGTGTTTTATACTTTACTTTCTTTGAATGATTTCGACAATAATATTAATCCCTTCGAATCGGAATGCTGGGGAGCCATCGCTCTTTATGATTCCGCTTACAATGAATACGAATTATCGGAGCATGAATATGTAGTTTATAATGAGACAGTATTTTATCCGGGAATGGACGTAAATGCCGATATTCCTGAAGTCGGACAAAACTTGTCACTTCACGACCCCAGGAATTATAACCTAAAAAAGCACATGGTTCGATTGGCTGTATATGAACTTACCAAGTTAATAGCACCGAATAACGTAAGTATTGTCCGAATGCGGGATTATGAAGATTCGATGAAATGGTTATCCGATGCGTCCAAATTGAAATTGAATCCGCAAATCCCCCGTAAGTTAGCAGAAGATAAAAAGCCTGTTACAGATTGGCAACTGGCTACTTTCCAGTCGGATTACGACCCTTATAAAAATCCGTGGTTGACATAGATTTTCCAAAAACAAAAATTTATTTTGTGGAATCATTAGTAACTCTATTTCAAAACAAAACTATCTTTGCAACATAAAGTTATCTATGGTTTATAAAATAAATTGATTAAAATGAGAAAGTCAGTATTATTGATTTCTGTAGTGATAGCAGGAATATCTTTCAGTAATTGTGCAAATAAGGATACGTCTAAAAATTCTGAATCAAAGGAAGACGTATCTATTGCTACAGCTCAAGATAGTGGTCGAGTTAGTGGTACTGTATGTGATCTCACGATAGGAAATATACATTTCACTAAATCTGTTAATAATGCATCTTCTTCCATTTCAATAGAGGAGAATAACAAAGTTATATTTACGACTGGAGAAAAAACGGATTATTTTAGCGATCCCAATGGTAAGTTATCAAATACCACAGCACCTATTCTACTAACGCAAGTTGATAATTCTCAGCCTTTTACTTTTACGGCAAAAGTTACTCCCGGTTTTACGGAAAACGATGTTTATAATGCGGGAGTGCTTTATGTTTATGTGAATGATAGTTTTTTTCAAAAGCTTTGTTACGAGCAGGATGAACGAGGAAAGCATCGCATTGTATCAGTACGAACAGTAGGTACTTCCGATGATAGTAATCATGATATCGTTGAACAACCATATGCTTATATGAAGATTTCATCAGATACTCGAACTATAGCTTCTTATTATTCTCTCGACAATAAAAACTGGCAAATGGTGCGTTTATATGAAAATAATTATCCTGCTGAAATATGGCTGGGAATCAGCACTCAATGTCCTATGGGAAAAGGAACTAAAAGTACATTTGAAGAAATTACCTTAAAAAAGGAAAGTGTATCGGATTTCCGATTGGGAATTTAAATTACAATTTTTTAAATGAGTAAAGATGTCATTAAACTGGATTTATTGGAAAATGGACTTGATTTTATTGACAGTTCATTAAATCCAATATTGGAGCCCAAAAACCAACATGAGTTGAAATATTCAATACTTCATTTATCTGCAGGAATCGAATTGGTTCTCAAAGAAATTCTGAAGAATAAACATTGGTCTTTTATTTTTGAAGATATAAATAAGGCAAATTATGAAAAATTAAAATCGGGAGATTTTATCAGCGTTTCTTTTGATACAATCATCTTAAGATTAAGGAATATAGCGGAAGTTGATATATCTGAAAAATCAGAATCATTAATACGTAATATTCGAAAAAGAAGAAATAAAATTGAACATTTTATTTTAGAAGAAAATGAAGAGGCCATAAAAAGCACTGTTTCAAAAGTTTTACATGTAATTTTTGAAATCATTGATGATTATATTGACTTCGAAGAATATTCAAGAAAAACAAAGGACATATATGATGAGATAAAAGTTAAATGCTTAAACTTCGACAGGTATTCAAGATTGAAATATGCCAAGATAAAAGATGTAATAGAAATTTTGAAAAATAATAGAATTCGAGTAATTACTTGTCCCGAATGTTTTCAAAAAGCATTTCCATTAAATGAAGATTATACCTGCTTATTTTGCGGATACACAGATACCTCTGAAAATGTGTTGGATTTATATGTAGAAAAAGTTATGAACATATGTATAATGGCCGACATTATGGATGGAGGAGAATCCCCAATATGTGAATGTCCGGAATGTGGACAAGAAACCTTAATTTTTATTGACAATGAAGACGTAAATAAAAAATATATTTGCTTTAACATGCTTTGTCAAAGTGAACAGAATGAAGAGGAAATGTCATATTGTAATGATTGTGGCAGCTTATATTATGGAAGCGCTGTAGAAGGAATTAATTTATGCTCAGACTGTATTCAAAGCAGGATGGATGAATAGGAAACAGACTGTATGAGACCGTATAATTGATAGGGCATAAGTCCCTTTGGACAGTGTCCTTTGTCAAACATCGCTTGTTCTACTATCTTACTCCTGTCGGATACCGAGCTTGGTATTTATTCGACAAAACGATTGAGAACTTGTTCCAATTCTTTAGCTTGCATCACGCCCGATTGTTTCCAAACAATTTCACCTTTTTTGAAAATTATCAATGTAGGTACACTTTGAATATGATACTTTTGCGCGACTTCCCGATTCTTATCAATATCTATTTTCAAGATAGTAACTTTATCCCCGACAATAGCTTTCAGTTGCACAAGTATTGGTTTCATTATTTTGCATGGTTGACACCATTCTGCAAAAAAGTCAACCAAGACAGGAGTTTCACCTTGTATAATTGTAGAAAAATATCCCATGAATTATTCTGATTTTTCTCCAAAATTACAGATTAATTGTGAGAAAGCATAGTGGGGTATTGGAAGATATGTAACTCTTCCAATCGTTTTTTGATTGGAAAACTTATCTTTGCACCGAAATTTAAAAATCAACAAACATGAAATATTTAGTAACAAATTTGAATCAACTTTTTGCAGAATTTACAAAAGATGCAACAGCACAAGTAGAAACTGGAAACAAAGCAGCAGGAACAAGAGCCAGAAAATCTTCCTTGGCTATCGAAAAAGCTTTGAAAGAATTTCGTAAGGTTTCGATTGCTGAGTCAAAATAAGATTGATGTAAAGTGAAAAAACGGGAATAAAGTTTGGAGCTTTATTCCCGTTTTATTTGAAATGATATTCAATCTAAAACACATCATTTACCTTCGCCTTCGAGTGTTTTTAGCAATCATATTGCCTACCTCAGCAATTGTAGAAGCATAAGTTTCTGATTTGTTATTCAAAATCCAATCAATAAGTTCATCTTCAAAGAAATATAATTTTTTCCCGACTTTATAGCAAGGTATTTTTTTCTTACTGACAAGTTTGTAAATTGTATGTTTGGATTTTCGAACAATTTTTTCTGCTTCTTCTATTCCAATAGGTAATCTTTCGGTATTTACCGGTTTTTTAATTGTAGAAATAATAGCTTTTAATTCTTTCATTTCTGCCAAAATTAGCATTACTGCTTCCGGTAGATTTTCAAATAATATTTTCTCAGCATCCATTGTATTCACTTTATTAAGAATAGGGGATATAGTATTAATTGTTTATAAATGCTACGATTTTTAATTAAGCAGATGCTTTTCCAACTGTCTAAAATCAATCTGAATTTTATTTGCAGAATCAACTTTTTTCTGATTTACTATATGACCATAGATTTCAGTTGTTGATACAAATTTATGGGTCAACATTTCTTTTACCGTATAAATATCCGTACCAAGAGCCAACTGTAAAGTGGCAAATGTATGACGAAAATCATGGAATGTTATGTGTTTATGAATGCCGGCACTCTTTATCCATTTCTTTAGAGGTTCACCGACCATAGATTTACAAAAACCTTTAAAAACTAATCCTTCTTCCGAATTACCACATAACTTCAATGTATCAGGACTTAGAGGAAGTGTTGCTTCGGTTTCTGTTTTTTCTGTTCTTATCCTCATCCAGTATCCACCAACAGTAGCTTTTTCAATATGTTCCCAACGCAGTTGTAATACATCGCTAAAACGTAAACCTGTCAGGCATGAAAAAAGTGATGCACGTTTCAATACCGGAATATCACATGGGGTCTCAACCAGTTTGTAAAGTTCTTCTAAGGTTAGAAACTCTCTTTTAGTTTCTTCCCATGATATTTTTTCCAAAAAATCATTTACATTTTCTTTGATGAGGCGGTCTCGGTAAGCAACTTTTAAACAAGCCATAAAAGTTGAAAAATATCCGGCTTGAGAATTTCTTTTCAGTTTCTTATTTGAATTTTTTAATTGATTTGCATTCATAAGATAATCTCGGAATTTACGACATAAATCAACTGTTACATCTCCAAATGTACAATGACCGCCGACAAAATTTCTAAAATGAATATATACTTTCGCCCATTTCTGGTCTTTCTTTAGGGATAAGTCGAAGAAAAATTGCAAGAAATCTTCTTTTTGTTGGTTTTTATCCAAAAAACCAAATTCTTCATTGACGCAAGCTTGAATTCGTATAGCACGTATAACCTCAGCTTTTGAATACATTTCTTTATTGTATTCTTTTTCTATTTCGCTTTTGGGATTCTGAAAAATATAAATACCCAATGTCTCTTTATATACCATCTTCATTGTTTTGGGATTCCTAATCGCCGGATAAAAGTCTAAATAAAGGGAGTATCTTTCGCCCGAAATCGATGCTTTTCTAAGTGTTACTTTTGTTGACATAATATCTTTCTTATTTTAAACAATGGTGTAATCGAAATATTTATCTATATGATTTTTGGATACCCGTATCTTTTTCCCCTCTTGTTCGGAAGGAATTGAATACCGCTTAACAAATGCGTATACAGATCTTGAGGTGGATACATTTTTACATATTCTTGGTCAAACTCTTCCTTCAGATAGTATCCCACATTACCACGCTTTGTCTTTGTGATTCCTTTTTTATGAACAAAGTTTGCAACCCAGCCTTTTGATACGTTGTATTTGAAAACAATTTCCGGAACTGTATACCATTTCTCTGGATTAATTTCAGAGATATCCCTTTTGCTCAATAAGCCGTCTATGTGTTTTTTTGAATAAAGAGTTTTTCCTCTATCATTCTTTTTGGGAACAACATTTTCAGAAGCTAAGCTGTATACCGCAATCTTCGTCATGGCATATTTATCCATGATTTCTTCAACAGAATACCATTCGGTAATTTCCGGGTTTGCTTCTTTTATTGAATAAAGTCTATCGATATGTGTTTTGCTGTAGTGAAAAACGCCACTGATACATACCATCGGTATTCGTTTTGACTTTACGTATTTGTGGACAGAGGTTTTGTTGAAACCATATTTTTCTGCAATTTCATTGGCAGTATAAAATTCTGTTATCAGTTTACGGGGTTGTTGTTTCGTAACTTCATAATTTCCGGCTTCCTCAAACATTTGTAAGATATCCGCCTTACGAATGAATATTTTTCTATTTATTTTTATACACTTCAATTTTTCAGCAACACAATATCGATGAACGGTTGATTTTCCTATCCCCATGAATTCAGCAGCCTCCGGAATGCTAAATATCTCTCTATTATTAATAATAGCAGATTCACATTGATTGGGTTTATTTTCAACCTCACATAAATGATTTAAATTTTGCTCTCGTTTTTGTTGCTTGTTAGCGGCAGAAGCACATTTATGCGAACAATACATGGTGGTTGTTCTCTTTGCAATAAACTCTTCTCCGCAGAACTGACATTTCTTCGGAATTCTAATGTAACTACTCATAATCTAAACATTCAAGTTAATAATTATTTTAGTTACACTTCCCGCCTCGTCCTGGTACATCCCACTCCGTCCCAGCTCGTCCCAATCGACGACATTCTGGGTGACGAAAAAATCTTTATATGTTCAAACAATAGCCGCCTGGAAAATCCAGTTCAGATTGCCCCCGTAAACCAAACGAATTTGCCCCCTTGCTCTAAAATAAGGTTGACCCTTCTAACCAAAATAAAAATGACCCCATTGAGATGTATACCAACATAGGCTATTACGTAATTCCATAA
>JAVBLO010000075.1:0-47148 GCA_031553415.1 Bacteroidales bacterium
ATAACTGTACTCCCCGTGGTTCCTTAAATCTACCAGTTCCCCTGTTTTGAGGTCTTTGAGCCAGGCGCCTCCGGTTTGAAGGCTTTCAATGCGGCTGATGTCCAGCACGAACCGTCCTGCCGTACTTGGCGCTTTAACCGAAACCGGAGCTTCTCCCACCGATTCTTCCAACAGGTTGACCGACATGCTAAGGTTGTCTTTGGGTGAATACAACTGGAAACAATCCGATGCTCCAATGAGTGTTTTTTCTATTGAGTTTTCCGTGTTATTCCTCAATCCAATGGCCGCCAAATCATATATATTGGGATTTGATTCGGGATACAAACGGAACAACAGTTCATTGTAAGGAGCATTACCGCTGCTTTTCAGGTTGTGAGACCGTTTACCGTGTGTCAACATCCTGCGGTCGATATGGAAATTACCTTTCTGGGTAAAATTCTTAGCCACACGAACCATAAAAATAGTCTGGGAAGGGATATCTGTCAGGTCAATGACTTGTGGTACGTCACTTCCTCCTGTATAATAAGGTTGAAAAGTGGTTGACCCCGGAGGACAGACATAAAGCACTTCATAGTAATAAAGCGCCGAGTTCTGCATGATTTCATTTACAATAGCCTGGGCATCTATGGCACAGGTATAGGAATTACCGATTACCCAATTGAAAGTATTCGCCATTTGGGATTGGGATAAATCCAAAGTCCGGTTTACCAAAAAATCTTCGGCAAATACCTGTTCCTTATATTGGGGAAGATTATAGATACTGCCATTGAAGATAAATTTGGATAAATCATGGTTTCCTTCAGTATCAATAAAACCTATGGGTAAATCGGTATAATTGGAACCGGTCACCTGCGGGCGGATTAAATACGCTTGTGCAGGGTTGAAATAATCAGTGGCTCCCCGGACATAATATTTCGACAAGATAACATTATCGCTTCCTGTTTCGTTGGCATAAGGATACTCGGCGTGCCAAAAGGTGGAAGCATAATCTGTTTCGCTTTTCCCGACTGAAACCGAACGGACAAAGTTCCCTGCAAAATACCCTGCCTTTTGCCCTGTAAAAGGCGAAGCAAACCCGAACAATGCGCCATAACCCGCATTGTCGTCATTATCGGTTGAATTACGATAAATAGACAAATCCCTTTCCACAACTACACAACCCAAGTCAACTAAGTTGTTGGAAGAAATATTACCTGTTGCTGTTCCGTTCCCGGTAATACGGAGCGATGCATCGAACACCTTGTCTTTGTCATCGTTTGGATTGGAATAGAGGTAAAAGATACCTTTTTTAGAGGAACCGGATAGTTTCACTTCACGTGCATCCATTCCCATTTGTTCCGGGAGATTAATCTGGTCATCGGTATCGATGAGAATCCTGGGGAAAGCGATATACCTCGAAGAACGGTCGAACAGCCGAATATCCTCATCCCTGACTGTGATATACCGTTCTTTGCCCGGATTCTCCTTGATAAATGCAATAGTCCCGGAAGAGAAAGCGGTTCCCCAGCCGTCTGTTCCGACTTTGAAAACATTGGTGGAAGCGTGTTGATAGAAACTTCCCCCGATACAGGTTTTGCCGTTTTGTACGATGGATGATTGTCCGGTCATCTTGACCGACCAGGGGATGTAGAGGGTCGCCGTGGCATTGGCCGCCACATTCATTTTTCCCGTGTTCACGAACTTCACCGCCGAAGGGTCTTGCCCCGACATGCAAAGAGGAAACAGGAGGCTGCCGTAGAGCAGCAGTAGTTTTCGTTTCATTGTTTTTCGCATAAACTTTTCATTTAGTAGACGAGTAAACGAATAGACAAGTAGACGAGTTTTTTTAAGTTTTACGTGTCCTGTTTCTTCGGTTCACTCTGATTAATAGTGTGTGTTAACGCTTTATTTTTAGTTTTTAGTTTCCCTTGGGTTTTCCCTGTCCCCTGACACACAACACGTTTTATACACTGGGGGTTGGGACAAAGTCCCGAACCAATCCACTTTTTTCACAAAAAGCCGTCCCGCTGTATTTTCCCAAATACAACCAAACGTCAGCATCATTAAAGACAGGGAAGAACCCGTAAGGAAAATATTTTTTTCTTGAACTTTTTTATCTATTACAGTGTGTGCCATAGCTCTTTTATGTGTGTGTTCATACATTCTTTCACGGCCTACTGTATACCCTTGCTTCCATAAGCAAGGGCAGCTTCGGGGAGTGATTTGTTTTTAGCCTATAATCAATAAGATAGAATAAGAAAAATTGTAGATAAAAATAAAAACCGGAACAATACAATGACATTTTGGGGATTTGGAAGACGGAAAAAGGCACGGAAATTGTGTATATATGCCAGAGTATCAAAAAGTGGGAAAATGAAAAAACAGGCTTTTTTGTATGACAAATCAATAACAAACAGCTTCTAATGGATTAATATTCAATATTTTTCAAAAGAAGACAAAGAGAAGTTACTGATAAAAATTGTCCTTTAAAACTGCATTTTGATACATTAAAAAGGATTGGAAGTTGAAAAATCAAAATGTCAGTTTTGAAAGGTTACATGTTACATTTTTTCATCTGTGGTTCGACACCTTCGGGTGTGTTTCTCTTTTGGAACAGTTCTTTTGACTGGAATATGCTTTATCTGTCTGATTGTTAAATGGGTGGAACAGGAAAAGTATGTCTTTTTGCTTAAGTAAAATATTTGATAAAAAGCATGACTGGGGTATCCCACGCCAAAGTCCGGGTGGTTTTTCTGCTTATTGCCTGGTTTTTCCGTTTTCCTATCGGAAAAATGGGGAAAGAAAAGACAGTATGTTTGCCATTAATTGACATTTTGATACATTTGGTTTTTGAAATTAATGTTTATTAACTAAATAAAAGTGATTGTTTGACAAATATTGCACTATTTTTGTCGCTGTAATTCACAGCGAATCTTGCTTATGGAAGCAAGGTTTTTTTTGTTTTAAAGGCTCTATTCTTTTTATTCCCTGCCGGAAAAATAACCGTTTCAAATGTTTAGTTTCCTCTGTTTATAACAATAGGTTTATCGCTGTTGGGGAAATTTCTCCCAATAACAGGAACAGGATTTTCCGGTTGGCTTGCGCCACATCTGAATAACCTGTTCGAGAAATATAAATCCTTGTTGTCTTTTCCGATTCATGTCCCATACCCCGGCTGATGGTTTCCATAGGAATCCCCTCTTTTGCCGCTATACTCGCCCAGGAATGCCTCGGCACATAGCTTGTGAGGTTTTCACTAGTACCGGCTAATGCACCTATTTGTTTCAGCAGGCGGTTATGGGTAGATAATGCCGTCTTGGCCTTCTGCCATTTCTCAAGGTTGTTACTGATACCTCTAAGGACAGGGAAAATATAATCCGATTCAGGGTCTTCATAACGGTCAATGATTTGTTTGATACAAGCTTCCATTTGAATAGTTATGGGTTGTCCTGTTTTTTGACGGTAATATAAGATGATATTCCCTTGTATGTTTTCTTTTTTCAGGTTCAGGACATCAATATGGGACATGCCCTGTGTATAAAGGCTGAACAGGAAAAGGTCGCGGGCGAATTGCAGGGATTCCGGTAAATCCAGATGCGTTATCTTGTTAATGGAATCCACACCGGCAGCCCGTTTCTGTGTTTTGGCATTACCGGTGAATACCCCGGAAAACAAGTTGTCTTTTGCGGCAAAGACGTTTTCATTAACTCCTGTGTTGTAAGCAGCACGAAGCGTCCGCATATAACACGAAACGGAGTTTTTCTTACATCCCAAAGTTAACAGGTGATGTTCGTAGGCTTTCATTAATCCATTATCAATTTTACCAGCGGGGATATCTTTCCCACTGAGGAACTTCATAAAACTATTGGCCGCGTATTTGTAAGTAAAAGCGGTTCCGAATTTTCCTTTTGCCATCAGTTTTTCAAAAACCTTGTAGACATATGCACAGAATAGTTGTCCCTGTTGCCGGTTACGAAAAAGGGTTACAAGTTCACCGGAAGAATAATCACCGCGGGATTCCAGAATTTCAATGGTTTCCTGTAGCTCCTGCAGTTCTTTTTTTAGTTTGGAACGGATAGCGGAAAGTTCTTTCTTCCGTTTGGTTGCAGCGTTTTTTGGAGTTACCACACGTTGATTCTTTTTGTCCCATTCATCTTTACCCAGCATATAAGGGGTTGTTGTTGTCTTTGTTATTCGGTGCCGGCAACAATGGAACACAAGGGTTCCCGACTCGGGCATGCGCTCCGATGCCCGTAGCTTCAGTTTTACGGTTGACTTCGTCATAAGTTTGAAATTTAATAATATGATACGTGTCATGCAAAAACAAAAATAGGGAGAAAAGGTTAATATTTTTTTATATATTCGCCTATTTTAGAAATTTTATTTTGGTTGAGATATTTTACCTGAACCTGAATTCCAATTATCCAGGAAAATAATAAAGTAATTTAAAAAGGAAAAGGATGCAATTCCTTTGGGGATGCATCCTTTCAAATATCTTTGAAGAATAATTCTTAGTTCAATTTATTTACATGCAAAGCCAATTTTGACTTCAAATTACCTGCTTTGTTTTTGTGAATAACATTTTTCTTGGCAAGCTTATCCAGCATAGAACTTACTTTTTTGTATAACTCTAATGCAGATGCCTTTTCAGTTGTATTGCGAAGTACTTTAACTGCATTTCTTGCAGTCTTAGCATAATAACGATTCCGCAATCTTTTTGTTTGCGTTTGTCTGATTCTTTTTACAGATGATTTATGATTTGCCATCTCTTTAATTATTCCTTTTTATTTTATTTGTAGCCCATAGGGGAGTCGAACCCCTCTTTCAAGAATGAAAATCTTGCGTCCTAACCGATAGACGAATGGGCCAAAATTTCTCGTTAGCGGGTGCAAATATACGGCCTTTTTTCAAACTACCAAAATATTTGCGAAAAAAATATACAAATTTGTTTGGTGTTCGGAAAATGCGCTGTATTTCCTTAAAAATATTACCTTTGAAGCCATAAAATAATATCATATTGTAATGGAGAAAGCGCAAAATATGAGGCAATTGGTGTTTAAGGATACTTCTTTTGCCAACCTGATGAATAAACGTGTTTTAAATGTTTTGCTTATAGCAACCCGTTATGATGCTTTTATGCTTGAAGATGACGGAAGGGTTGATGAGCAGATTTTCAATGAATATACTTCACTCAGTTTAAGGTATCCTCCTCGTTTTACACAGGTCAGCACAGAGGGAGAAGCTTTGCAGACACTTGAGAAGATGCACTTCGATTTGGTGATTTGCATGCCTAATATGGACAACTCCGATACTTTTGCAGCTGCCCGTCGTATAAAAAAATTATATCCGGACATTCCTATTGTAGTTTTGACTCCTTTTTCGCGTGAAGTATCCAAACGGGTTTCACAGGAAGATCTCAGCGCCATTGATTATGTATTCAGCTGGCTCGGAAATTCAGAGTTATTACTGGCTATCATTAAGTTGCTCGAAGATAAAATGAATGTTGAAGATGATGTTCATTCGGTCGGCGTGCAAACTATTTTGTTGGTGGAAGATTCCATCCGGTTTTATTCTTCGACCTTGCCACACCTTTATAAGTTTGTTTTGCAGCAATCGCAGGATTTTTCAAATGAAGCATTGAATGATCACCAGCGTACACTGCGTATGAGAGGCCGGCCTAAAATTCTTTTGGCCAGAACGTATGAGGAAGCCGAACAGCTCTATAAACGTTACCGGAACCACATGCTGGGTATCGTTTGTGATATGAGTTTTGAAAAAGACGGGGCGAAGGATAAACTGGCCGGTTATAAATTCGGATGTATGGTAAGGAATAACGACCGTTTCATTCCTATTATATATGAATCGTCCGAAACATCCAATAAAGTATATGCTGATGAACTGAAATGTAGTTTTATTGATAAGAATTCGAAATCTTTTCCTCAGGATTTACGGAGGAATATTATGGATAATTTCGGGTTTGGTGATTTTGTTATTATTAATCCTGAAACCAAGCAAGAGATATTCAGAATCCGGAACCTGAAAGATTTGCAGAACAAGATATTCCAGGTTCCGGATGAATCCCTTGTTTATCATCTTTCTCGAAACCATTTTTCGCGTTTCTTTTATTCCCGCGCCATTTTTCCGGTAGCGGAATTTCTTAAACGCATCGATGTTTCCGAATATTCAAGTATGGATGAGGCGCGTCATATTATTTTTGATGCGATTGTGAGTTACCGGAAAATGAAAAATACCGGTATTGTGGCCGTATTTAAGAAAGAACGGTTTGACGAATATTCCAATTTTGCCCGTATCGGAGATGATTCTTTAGGTGGAAAGGGTAGGGGATTAGCTTTTATGGGACAATTGGTAAAACACCATGCTGCGGAAATCGAATTGGATTTCAAGAATGTGGAACTGAAAATACCTAAGACCGTTGTTTTGTGTACTGATATTTTCGATGAATTCATGGATACCAATGATTTGTACCGGGTGGCATTGCAAGATTTGCCTGACGAACAAATCCTCAAATATTTTCTTAAAGCAAGTCTTCCGAAAAGATTGATAGAAGATTTGGTCGCTTTTTTTGATGCCATCAAAACACCGATCGCCATTCGTTCTTCGAGTTTGTTGGAAGATTCCCATTACCAGCCTTTCGCGGGTATTTACTCTACTTACATGATACCGAAAGTGAACGATCAGTATAAGATGCTGGAAATGATAGGCGATGCCATAAAGGGAGTATATGCTTCTGTTTTTTATCGAGACAGTAAGGCTTATATGACAGCTACTCAAAATCTTATCGACCAGGAAAAAATGGCGATAGTGTTGCAGGAAGTTGTGGGGCAGGCGCATGAAAACCGTTTTTACCCGACACTCTCGGGGGTTGCCCGTTCCCTGAATTTTTACCCTGTGGGAGATGAAACGCCGGAAGATGGAATAACCAATGTGGCGCTTGGTTTGGGAAAATATATTGTTGATGGTGGTATTACCTTGCGATTCTCTCCCAAACATCCGCACAGCATTTTGCAAACAAGTACACTTGATTTTGCGTTGCGCGAAACCCAGACAAAGTTTTATGCGCTCGATCTTAATGCTTTGTACGGTACGGATAAATTCTCAACTGATGACGCTTTTAACCTCTTGAAATTACCTGTCAAAGATGCGGAAACGGATAATACACTGAAATATCTTTCTTCAACTTACGATCATTATGATCAGGTTCTGATAGAAGGTTATTATCCCGGCCCTAACCGGAAAGTGATTACATTTTCAGGAATTTTACAGCATGATGTATTCCCGTTAGCTGAAATTCTTGATTTTTCCCTTAAACTCGGGCAGGAAGAAATGGGCCGTCCTGTTGAAATTGAATTTGCTGCCAATATCGAAGATAAAGAAGGAGAAGTAAAAGGTACTTTTTATCTGCTTCAAATCAGGCCGATAGTGGATAGCAAGGAGATGATGGAGGAAGATTTAAACGCTATCCCGGAAGAAGAATGTATCCTTTATTCTAAACATGCTTTAGGGCATGGAATACAAAATGATGTGTATGATATTATTTATGTCAAGACAGAAAGCTTCCAGGCTTCTAATAACCAGTTGATTGTTTATGATATCGAAAAGATGAATAAGCAATTTATGGAAGAACAGAAAGGTTATGTATTGGTTGGTCCCGGCCGTTGGGGATCGAGTGATTCGTGGCTTGGTATTCCGGTCAAATGGCCTCACATCAGCAATGCCAGGGTAATTGTAGAATCCGGTTTGGAAAATTATCGCATAGAACCCAGTCAGGGGACACATTTCTTTCAAAACCTAACTTCTTTTGGAGTCGGTTATTTTACGATTAATCCATACATAAAGGATGATGGTATTTTTGATATCGATTTTCTGAATTCTTTGCCTGCCGTACAGGAAACCCGGTTTTTAAGGCATGTTCGTTTCGAAAAACCGATTGTGATTAAAATTGATGGCAAGAAAAACCTGGGGGTTGTGATGAAACCGTGATCTGGATTCATAAATGAAGTCAGTAGTGCGGCTTTCCTTTCCAATGACCGCATCGCCATATATTTTTACGCATAAAGGCCTTTTTACTACTGAAACGGCTCCTTCTTAATTTTTTTTAATTGATATCTATTGTCTTAACCAACTACTTCCGAAAACTAAATAGTAGGTGAAGCCTTCAGTACCCATGGCTAAATCGACTCCCATGCGGAGGTTAAGTTTACGGGCCATCAGGTAACGAAACCCTGTTCCATAACTCCAAGCCCATTCTGCATCATTAAATTCGTTGAATTTATCAAATCCTTTTCCACCACCACCGAAAAGCAATACGCTCCAACGTTTGGTAAAGTCCCAACGTTCTTCAATTTCTGCCAATGCGGTTATTTTTCCCTGATAGCGGGCTGTTGGTACTCCTCGCATATCAATGAATGGTTTGAGGTAAAACGGTAGATTACCGGCAATCTGTTGGGTGTCGAATCGAAAACCTGTGATTAAATTATAACGGATGGGGTGATAGTAATAAAAAGCTTCTTCAAATTGTCCGAATTTAGAGTTGCTGCCAACAACTGGGTTACTCCATTCGGCAGTAGCATAAGCTTTAATACCTTTATTGGGCGTAAATGTATTATCCCGGCTATCGAAAGCTGCTTTCAATCCTAACTTGGCCACATTTCCACTTACATAATCACTGATATAATCCCCGATTTTTTCGTTCAGTTCATTAATTATGGGATTATCATAATTGTTATTGTTCTTTAGTTCTAACTCATTGTGCATGAACAGATATTGCAATCCTACGCTCAATCTTGGGTTATTCAACTGTTTGGAGATAGATGCAAAAACGGGAATAGCCTTGATATTGGCTTCTAAGTCGATATCTTTATCCAGTTTATCCAGATGGAAGTAATATTCCATGTTAACATCAGCGTATGCTGCTGCTACAGTGTATCTTAATCCCCATTTTTTTACTGTTCCGACCCTTGCGGCACCAGCTGCCCATGAATCGTTCAAGGTGTAACCTGCGAATCCTGCTGTGATGTCGGGAGGCATAGGGTACATTTTTCCATCTCGTTCGATGGGTTTGTTTTGTTGTATAAAAACAGGCGCTAATCCACCACCAAATCCACCCAGGGCAGGTTCAGTAATAATGATTGGCATCGGAACAAATCCGTTTTTATTGATGATCCAATCGCTCAGGTCTAAGCAATTGTCTTCAGGGTCGCGGAAACTTAGCTTAGTTTTTTCTTTTCTTTCTTCCTCTTTCTCTTCCTGGGCGAAAGCGGGTATTACTATACTTAATGAGAGTATTAGCAGGAATCCACAGGATATTGATGATATTTTCATACAGATGTTAATTTGTTAAGTATAACAATCTATATGGGAAAATGTTGCAGGAAAGTATCGGTTTGGTGTTTTAAAACTATAAATTCCATAGGCTTAAATTGATAAGTAATCAATCAAGCTATGGAATTTAACATATAAGTATTGCCCGTGCCTTTTATTTTGTCTTTTTAGCCGGAGTATATCTTTTGTTCAGATAATCAGTAACTTCTGCCGTAATGTTATAAGCTTTATCGGCAAACAACATGGTGCTGTTTCCACCTACATTATTAAAGATGATTTGATATTTCGGCCCTTTATTGAAAGTTTCCAGTGCAGCAATTACAGTATCAGTCATTTGCTGGTTCATTTTCATTTGTTCCAATGCGAGTTCCTGTTGGGATCTTTCCATTTGTTCCTGCAATTCTTGTTGCCTTTTCATTAAGTTTGCATGTTCTTCTTGTGCTCTTTGAGGGGAAAGGAATGCATTGTTGTCATATTTCCTTTGGAATTCAAGCATGTCTGCCTGTAATTTGTTACCCTTTTGGTTTAATGTAGCCCTGGAACTTTCTGCTTTGCGAAGCAATGTTTCGTTCAAATCTTTAGCATAACCATAATTAAGCAGCAAAGAGTCTGTATTGATATAAGCTATGGGTAATCTGACTGCTGTAGAATCACCTGCAACAACACCTGCATCCTGGCTTGAACCTTTTTTACCTGTAAAATGTAAAATGAAAAGGATGATTATTGCAATCCCCAATACACCGTTAATAATGTAATTTTTATTCATAAACTGTGTTAAAATTATTTTTGTTTTCCTGTTATTTTGATAATGAAAAATTAGTAACTAACAACTTTGGAGTATCCAATTTTTATTTTTCGTCGTTAATTTTTAATTTCAAAGATATTCTTTTTGTTGAAATCTTCCCAATCCTGATTTTTGATACATGTAATCCCTTTTTCCTTCAGATTTTTGTTGCTTTCTATGTGTGTCTCGGGGAAAGTTCCGTTTTTTGTGAAAAACACTTTTATTCCCAATAACATCACACAAATGGCTACAAAAACTAATGAAAAAATGAGTGCATATATCATGTCTTCTGGATTTTAGGCGCAAATATAGTTTTATTTATTCTTAAAATTTCTTTTTTCCATCATTATTCCGTCATTTTTTTGTTTCTTTATGCTTTCAAATTTAAGAATATAAAATTTCTAAAATGTAATCTTATGGAAATTAAAGATTTAACTCCAAATGCGATTTGGTCTTATTTTGATCAGATAACCAAAATACCTCATCCTTCTAAAAAAGAAGAAAAAATTGTCCAATATCTGATGGATTTTGCGAAGGCTCAGGGATTGGATGCTAAGAAAGATGCAGCCAATAATGTGCTAATCAGGAAAAAAGCAACTAAGGGAAAAGAAAATCTTGCTACACTGATTTTGCAATCACATGTGGATATGGTTTGCGAAAAAAATAATGACGTAAAACATGATTTTGAGAAAGATCCTCTTCAAACTTGTATTGATAATGGTTGGGTGAAAGCCAAAGGCACAACACTTGGCGCCGATGATGGAATCGGTGTTGCCGCTGCAATGGCAATCCTGGCATCGGAAGATTTGGAGCATGGGGATTTGGAATGCCTTTTTACAACAGATGAAGAAACCGGATTGACAGGTGCTAATGCACTGAAAGACGGATTCCTTTCTGGTAATATCCTTGTTAATCTGGATACGGAAGAAGAAGGTCAATTCTATGTGGGTTGTGCCGGAGGAAAAAATATTCTCGCTACTTTCAATTACCATGAAGAAGAAACTCCTGCCGATTATTACTGGTTTAATGTACAAGTAAAAGGTTTGAATGGCGGACATTCGGGAAGTGAAATTGATAAAGGATTGGGCAATGCCAATAAAATACTGACCCGTTATTTATGGACATTGATGCAATCTTATCCGTTGGCATTGGCTGAAATTACGGGAGGAAATTTGAGTAATGCGATCCCCCGTGAAGCATCTGCGGTTGCCGGAATCCCTTTTGCATCGAAAGAGAAAGTAATTACAACTTTGAATATTTTGCTGGCCGATGTTCATGCCGAATTGAAAGCTGTTGATCCGGAAGTATCTATTGTTGTGGAAACTGCTGAAACTCCGGTAAAATGTATTGATAAAAAAACAACCGGAAACTTACTGAATGCTTTGTATGCTTGTCCTCATGGCGTAATCGGAATGAGTTTTGAAATCCCGGGATTAGTAGAAACTTCAACCAATCTGGCATCTGTGAAAATGAAAGAAGGGAATACAATTGTTGTAACTACAAGCCAGAGAAGTTCAACGAATTCCCTGAAGATGGATGTTGCTAATATGGTTACTGCAGTTTTCCAATTAGCAGGGGCAAAAGTTCAGGCAACTGATGGTTATCCGGGCTGGAAACCTAATCCCGATTCTAAAATCCTGAAAGTGTCAGAAAAGATTTATAAAGATTTATTCGGAAATGCTCCGGAAGTCAAAGCAATTCACGCAGGGTTGGAGTGCGGCTTGTTCCTTGAAAAATATCCCAATCTCGATATGATTTCGTGTGGACCAACTATTTTAGGGGCTCATTCCCCGGAAGAAAGGATTGAAATTGTAACCGTTGAAAAATGGTGGAAATTTTTGATTGAATTACTAAAAAATATCCCTGTAAAATAAAATCAGGCAAAAAACGTTAAATAATAGACGAGTAAACAAGTAGACAAGTAGACAAGTAGACAAGTTTTGTTTTGTTTGTAACTACTTGTTTACTCGTTTACTATTTAATTTTTTTACGAATGAGCAAATTACATTATATTTTATTTTCTCTGATATTCTTCCTTTCACTTTCATTCTTTTCGTGCAAGGATGATTATGAAAAATATTCAACCAGCGGCAGCGATGTACTGGCCTTTTCTGTTGATACCTTATCGTTTGATACTTTATTTTCATCTATTGGTTCGGCCACCAAAAAATTCATGATTTACAACCCTCATAAAGACCCGTTATTGATTTCTTCTATCGGTTTTTTGCATGGAGACAAGGGGTTTCGTATGAATGTGCCACCTGAAAGGCGCGATGAAAACGGCAATTTTATTAATGTGAGGATTAGCCCTGAAGATAGCCTTTATGTATTTGTTGAGGCTACTTTATCCGAAAACTCTACTAATATACCTCAGCTACAGTCGGATGAAATTATTTTCATAACCAATGGTGTACAGCAGAAAATTATTATTGAAGCTTATGGACAGGATGTGGTGATTCTCCGGTCGAAGGTTTTTGATGAATCAATTATGTTATCTAATGAAAAGCCTTATTTGGTATATGATAGTTTGACTGTCAATGAAGGAGTTACATTGACGATTCCTGAAGGAACTACCTTCTATATGCACAGCAAATCATGGTTCAAAGTACTTGGAAATATTAAGGCTAATGGCACGCAAGATCATCCGGTTACATTCAGAGGAGACAGGATGGATTATTTGATTGATATTCCTTATGATCTGGTTCCTGGGCAATGGGACGGCTTATGGTTTGCCGAATCCAGTTTTGATAATGATTTTGAATATGCACACATCCGTAATGGAATGGTAGCCATGATGTTTGAGTCTTCAAATCCTGATGTATTGAAAATGAAATTGAAAAATTCTGTTTTGACCAATGTGGATGGTAATTTGTTCTCAGCTGAAAATTGCTGGATTATCGTTGAAAATTCAGAGTTATCGAATGCTTCCGGCGCATTGGCATATTTAAGGGGTGGAAAATATAGTTTTACACAGTGTACTCTGGCTAATTATCTTCCTTCATGGACTAGCTTGACTGCGACAGGACAAACAGTTGCTATTTATAATTATGGCCGTATTTATAACACTGAAACAAAGAAAACTGAAACAGTTCCGTTGCCGGTTGAAGCCGGTTTTTTCAATAGCATTATTTATAGTAACAATACAAAAGCCGGAGAATACTCTATTAATAAAGATACTATAGATTATCCTGATACACAGCTGGATTATAGATTCCAGAATTGCCTGTTACTGAAAAAAGGTGCTCAGAATGATGGCGAAACAAAAATTGAGTGCATTTTTAATGAAGATCCTAAATTTGTGAAATCCAGGATAGCAAGCCTGACTAAAAAAGGCGAAGATGATTATATATTTGATTTTCGTTTGGATTCCATTTCTCCGGCTATTAACAAAGGAGATATTCCGATTGCCATACCTTTACCTTATGATATGAATGGTATTTACCGGTTTGGGGATGAAGGCCCTGATATGGGTGCATACGAATGGATTAAGAAAGAATAAATATGAAAAAACTGTTATTGCTTTGTTTAAGCATCTGGATTGTATATCCTGTTTTTAGCCAAAGTCCTTTTCGAGTGATGTCTTACAATGTTGAGAATCTTTTTGATACCGAAAAAAGTTCCAGGAAAAATGATGGGGATTTTACTCCCGATGGTAATTTACACTGGACTGTTGGCCGTTATAGTAACAAATTGAATAATCTGGCGAAAGTTATTACAGCCGCAGGTGAGTGGGATTCCCCGGCCATTATAGGTTTATGCGAAGTGGAAAATGAACGTTGTATGACCGATTTAACTAAGCATTCTCTTCTGAAAGCGCAAGATTACCGTTATGTTATCACTCATTGTGCCGATAGGCGTGGTATTAATGTTGCGCTGATGTATCAACGGGATAAATTTAAATATTTAAGCCATAAGTCTTATAAAATCAAGTTCCCCCAGAATCCCCATAAGGTTACCCGCGATATTTTGCATGTTACAGGTTTGATTCAGACCGGAGATACATTGGATGTTTTTGTTTGCCATTTCCCTTCCCGCCGGGGTGGGGAACAGGAATCAGAGCCTGACCGGATTTTTACCGCTTCTGTTTTGAAGTCGAAAACCGATAGCTTGATATCATTAAGAAAAAAAGCCAATATCATTATTATGGGTGATTTCAATGATGAACCTGCCAATGAAAGCATTTTAAAAACGTTAAAGGCTCAACCTGCAGAAAAGGAGGTGAATCCTTCAGACCTTTACAATCTATTCTATAAATTTACCAGGCAAAATAATGTTGGAACTCATAAATATGGACGGCAATGGAACATTTTGGATCAAATCATCGTTTCCGGGAATTTGTTTGACCGGAGGCAAATTTTCCATGTTTTGCCCGAAACCGCTACGATTTTCCAGCGTGATTTTATGATGGAGAAAGATAATTCAAATGGAGGCAAAAAGCCTTTCCGGACATATTCGGGGATGAAACATACTGGCGGGTTTAGCGACCATTTACCTGTTTATGTTGATTTTTCTATAACTTTGCCGGATTAATTTTACTTACATCGAAATGAATAAAATTATTACTTTTTTGCTTTTTTGTTTTTTTAGTATACAACTCAATGCGCAATCTTATCAATCACCCATGGATATTCCTTTGTGGTTAAGTGGCAATTTCGGGGAGTTACGGTCTAACCACTTCCATGCGGGATTGGATTTCAAAACTCAGGGAGTAACCGGTATCCCGGTGAAGGCTGTGAAAACTGGTTATATTTCCCGGATTAATGTCAGTCCGTGGGGATATGGCAGGGCTTTGTATGTAACTCATCCTGATGGAACCAAAACGGTTTATGGGCATTTAGACTATTTTGTTAAGCCTGTTGAAACTTTTGTGCGTGACAGCCAGTATATTAAAGAAAAATTCCAGGTGGAATTATATCCTTCGCCTTCGCAATTCCCGGTGAAACAAGGTGATATTATTGCATATAGCGGAAATACGGGTGGCTCAGGTGGTCCTCACCTGCATTTTGAAATCAGGGATGCAGCTACGGATGATTTGTATGATCCATTGCCTTATTATAAAAGTTATATTCAGGATAATGTTTCCCCCGATATGGCGGGTGTGATGGTTTTTCCTCAGGCCGGAACGGGAATTGTGAATGGAAAAACTCAAAACCAGGATATCCGGATTACTAAAGATAAAACCGGGAAATCGATTATATCTCCACAGATTAATGCCTGGGGAAATATCGGAATGGGTGTTAAGGCTTATGATAAAATGACAGGTACAGGGAATACTTACCTGCCTAAGAAAATCAGTCTGGAAGTGGATGGAGTTGAAGTTTTCGCCCAGAGTATGGATCATTTTGCCTTTGCTGAATCAAGATACCTGAACAGTCTTATTTCATTTGATGATTGGGTGAATAGGAAAGTTTTCTATATGAAGTCGTTTATTGAACCGGGAAACCGCCTGGATATATATCAAAAGGAAGGTTCCGGTATTATCTCCATTGACGAGGAACGGCTTTATAAATGTAAATATACATTGACAGATGCGTATGGAAATAAAACTGTTTTCCCGTTTACAATCACGGGAGAAAAACAGATAATTCCTGAAAAACGCCTAACCGGAATATTGTTTGCTTATAATAAACCGAACACATTTTCCAACTTCAATGTATCTTTGGAAATCCCGGTAGGGAATTTATATACCAACGTTGATTTTGTCTACAAAGAAATACCAGGTTATACTCCTTTTTCTTCAATGTTTCAATTGGGAGAAAGAACGCCGTTACATTCTTACTGTCCTTTGAAAATAAAAATACAGAAAGATACTTATCCTGATAAATCTAAATATGGTGTTTTCAGTGTAATTGGAACAAGACGGTCTTGGGAAGGGGGAACATATAAAGATGAATATATGGAATGTAATGTTCGTGAATTGGGTAATTATGCTGTTGGAATCGATACGATTGCTCCTCAGATTACTCCTGTTGCCCGTGAATCTTGGGGAAAAAGAGGTAGGATCTCTTTTAAAGTTGCTGATAATTTCAGCGGAGTAGGAGAGTATAAAGGTACTTTAGATGGTAAATTTATCCTTTTTGAATATGACCCTAAAAATGCAAGTATGTTTTGTGTATTCGATGCGCAACGAATGAAACGGGGCAAACAACGTTTGGTTTTTTCTGTAAAAGATAAATGTGGTAACGAGCGGGTTTATTCAAATGATGTGATTTTCTGAGTCTTTAAAGAAAACAAATGTAAAGAAAACAGATTAAAAGAGGCAAGATACTTTTTTGAAAAGGAAAAAATCAACAGATTTACGTTTATTCAAAATTAAGTGTAAGTACAATCATCCGGGAAGTCCCTTTAGAAATGGCTTCGGTATATTTGAGTAAGTTTTCGTCCCGTAAGTCAGAACGGTCTCTTTCTATCAAGTCTTTTAGCCCGAAACAAAAACGGATTTCCGGACAAACTTTGATAATCGGCAAATAGAAGTCGCAACCAAATCCAAAGCTTAAGCCATAATCGTATTTTTTCAACAAGATGGCTTCATCTAATTTTCTTCCTAAGTTAAAGGATGCATACCCTCCTGCAATAAAGTAAGGCCTGTAGTTATTTGCCCGCAATGAACTGAATTTTATGTCAAGGGGAAATGCTAAATTGTTGGAGCGAATGGTGGCTGAATAGATTTCTCCGGTATGTTCTTCCCGGAATTTAAACCCTAAATCCCCGAAGTGCAGTTCGGGACTAAAGCGAAGATTCATGAATGGATTAAGATAGTAATCAGCAAGTAAACCGACACTGAATCCCGGCTTATAATTAGGGATTTCACAAAACCAGGTTTCCCCGTTATCTCCTGTAAATCCGGAATTGGTAACAATCATGTCCTGGAAGTTCAGTCCGACCACTAATCCGAAATGATACATCCGTTGGTCGCCATACGGTTGGTTCCAAACTTTTTGCTTTTGGGAAAAAGCTGAAAACAAACCTGCAAAAATGAAAACTACTATGAGGAGATATTTATTCATCCGGGAATTTTCTTGAACTTCTTATAATTAACGGAGAATCGAATTAGTTATTGCAGTTTTGAGGTAATTAAAAATTAAAAATGAACAATTAAAAATTAGTCTTACTTTTCATTTTTCATTTTTAATTTATTCCGTATCCGGAAATTGTATCGTTAGCTGTCTTTCTTCCGGAAGGAGTGTAAAACTGTTCCGGTGATAGTTTGTTGCGCCATATTCTTTAATCGCTTGCCTGTGTCTTTTTGTCGGGTAACCTTTATTGTTATTCCAATCATACATGTTTAATTCAGAATGTAGCTTTTGCATATAGTCGTCCCGGTAAGTTTTGGCAAGGATGGATGCAGCTGCTATGGATAGATATTTTCCATCTCCTTTTACCACACAGGTATGAGGAATATTTTTATATTTTTTGAAACGGTTTCCGTCAATCAGCAAGTGTTCGGGAATAATCATTAGTTGTTCTATCGCCCGGTGCATTGCTAAAAAAGAGGCGTTCAGGATATTGATTTCATCGATTTCGGCAGGAGAAACAATTCCAACCGCATAAGCCAAAGCTTCTTTTTCGATGATTTCACGTAACTTATATCGTTGTTTTTCTGTTAATTGTTTTGAATCATTCAGTTCTTCACATTTGAAACAGGGAGGAAGAATGACGGAGGCTGCATAAACAGCACCGGCCAGACAACCTCTTCCTGCTTCATCGCATCCGGCTTCGATTGAATTTTCTTGTAAGTAGGGTAATAACATATTATATTTTGAGAGTTAAGAATTAAGAGTTAAAAAAGTAGATTTAAACCAACTCTTAATTCTTAACTCTCATGTAAGTGCAAAGATAATGTAAATATGCCCGTTAAATATTATTAATTGGGATTTAACACTCATATTTGTTTTTAACTTTGTGTATATAATCAAATTTCTCTACTATGTTGAATCGATTTTTACTGATTTCGGTAGCAGTATATTTTGTTTCATTTTCTTCCTGTACAAAAAAGGAAGATTATGATGCAAGTGTGCTTTGTGAAACAAATACTGCAGGAGATTATGTAATCAAGTGGGAAGTTTTTCCTGCTATCAATGAAAATGTAAGGATATACAGGTCGGATGACCCTGATGATTTCTTCAATAAAGCAATAGAGTTAGAAGTGCCGGCTCAAAATGGAGTTGCAGTGTTGAAAAAAGGTGAATTTGCCCGTAGTTACTTTAAATTGGTTTTTGGGAAAAAACTGGAAGTCATTACTTCCAACAGAGCGATAAAAACAGAAAGTATCCTTAATTTCAGGGGAATGGGAGGATATCACAACCGGTATAAACAACAAGTGAAATGGGGAAAATTGTATCGTTCAGGTTCTTTGTCAAATGCCAGCGAATCGGATATTGCCTTGTTGAAAGATTTGCATATTAAAACAGCAGTAGATTTAAGGACTGATGAAGAAATCGCTTCTTCTCATCCGGTTTCCTTTATAAAAAACACTTACCGTTTGCCTTTGAGGGGGATTGATTCACGGTCTTTTACCGAAAAAGTGCTTGATGGTCACATGAAGAAAGGAGATGCTCTGATTTTTCAACAGGATTTGCATGTAGCTTTAGTGAAAAATAATACGGATAATTTCAAACGTTATTTTGAAATATTGGGAGATTCGTCTAATTACCCGGTTGTAGTATACTGCACGTTAGGTAAAGAACGGGCCGGAATTATCATGGCTTTGACGCTTGCTGCTCTGGATGTGGATTCGGAACAAATTCACCAGGATTACATGTTGTCCAATTCTTACATGAATTTCAGTAAAATGGTAAATAAGGCGGATACATTATCGCCCGAAATACAGGAGGCTTTGACTGCCTTGCTTGCATCTCAGAGAGAAGCAATTGAATATGCCCGAAAGTATATTGTGACGGAATATAGTTCTATGGATGAATACTTTGAAAAAAAGTTGCAAATAAGTCCTGAAAAAAGAAAAAAATTGAAAGAATTATTATTATATAGCCAAGATAACTGAATAAAATCTATTACCTTTGCAGCCGTTTTATCTTTTTTACGTTATATGTTATACGTTTTACGTTATACGCACAACGTAAAACATAAAACGTATAACATATAACGTAAAAAAGTACTTGTTTTGAAAACATTCGAAGAATTAGGCGTTGCCCCTTCCATTATCAGGGCAATCAGTGAAATGGGATATGAGTCTCCCATGCCGGTACAGGAGGAAGTGATTCCTTATTTACTCGGAAATGACAATGAAGTTATCGCTTTGGCGCAAACCGGAACCGGAAAGACCGCTGCTTTTGGTTTACCTATCCTTCAGCGGATTGATGTGAAAAATGTTCAGCCTCAGGCTGTTATTTTATGTCCTACACGTGAACTTTGTCTGCAGATTGCAGATGACTTAAATGATTATTCCAAATATATTGATGAATTGAAAGTGCTTCCGGTCTATGGAGGTTCAAGTATAGAAAGTCAGATCAAGGCTTTGAGAAGAGGTGTGCACATTGTTGTAGCCACTCCCGGACGTTTGATTGATTTGATAAAACGTAAAACAGTAGACTTACAACAGGTTCGTAATGTTGTTCTTGACGAAGCTGATGAAATGCTCAACATGGGCTTTTCCGAAAGCATCGATGAAATATTATCTTATATTCCGGAAGGCCGTAATATGCTGCTTTTTTCGGCAACCATGCCTAACGGAATTGCCAATATCACAAAGAAATATATGCGCTCGCCCAAGGAAATCGTTATCGGCAAGAAAAATGAGGGAACGAAGAGTGTGCGGCATATTTATTATATGGTTCATGCTAAAGATAAGTATCTGGTATTGAAGCGTATTGCAGACTATAACCCAAGTATTTACGGGATTATTTTCTGCCGTACCCGCAAAGAAACACAGGAAATTGCTGATTTGTTGATAAAAGACGGATACAATGCCGATTCGTTGCATGGTGATTTATCCCAGCAACAACGCGATTATGTGATGAACCGTTTCCGTGTGAAAAATATACAACTATTGGTTGCTACTGATGTGGCTGCCCGTGGTTTGGATGTGGATGAATTGACACACGTTATCAATTATGGTTTGCCCGATGATGTGGAATCTTATACACATCGTAGCGGCCGTACAGGCCGTGCAGGCCGTACAGGAACTTCGATCGCTATTATCCATACAAAAGAAAGGGGTAAAATCCGGGATATTGAAAAAATCCTCAACCGTAGTTTTGAGCAAGGCGAAATTCCTACGGGAAAACAGATTTGTGAGAAACAGCTTTATAGTTTAGTAGACCAGATTGAAAAGGTAAAAGTTAATGAGGACGAAATCGGCGCTTTAATGCCTTCTATTTATCGTAAGCTCGACTGGCTGGATAAAGAAGATATTATTAAACGGGTTATCTCATTGGAATTTAACCGTTTGATTGATTACTATCAGGAAGCCGGAGATATTGAAACTCCGCAACAATCGGAACGTGGCGGAAGAGAGAGAGGTTCCCGTGGAGACAGGAATAGTAACGGTGGCGGAAATGGTAGAACTGCCGAAAAAGGCTTTACCCGCTTGTTTATCAATTTAGGGAGAACAGATGGCATTCGTCCGCCCGATATTATCGGATTGGTTAATGATAACATCCCCGGGAAAAAAATTAGCATCGGTCGTATTGATTTGATGAAAAATTTTTCTTTTTTTGAAGTTCAGGAAGCAGATGGAAAGAAAGTGGTGAGCGGATTGAAAAATGTTAATTATAATGGTCGTAAAGTCGCTGTTGAAATTGCACAGGAAGCGCCTTCGGACGATCGTAAATGGAAAATAGAAAAGAGCAATAAATATCGTGGCGGCGATGACCGGAAGAAATTCCAGGAAAAAAGCCGGAGAAGATAATTTATATAAGGTATTTTAATTTAGACACGAATTTCACGAAACAATACTAAATTTTTTAATATAAATTCGTGAAGTTCGTGTTTTTCTGTGAAAATGAATGTGTTTCAGGCGTTCTTTCCTGGATTACTTTTCCGCCAATTCCTGCCCATTCATTTTAACATTCTCGAAAGTGACATTTTCGGCGCCGACTATTTTTTTGTTGGTTTTTACGTTATTGAATGTACAGTTTTTTAATAAAACATCTTTTACCTGAATGGAGTTTTCCAATCCATCGATGTAAATGCCATAACGGCTTTTGTTGCATGTAATATTTTCCAGAACAACGTTTTTGACTAATGGAATGTTAGGCCCTTCTTTTACGTTTTCATATTTCATCTCCACAAGGAAAACAGCTTCTTTGCATTGACCGACTTTGATGTTGCGCACAAAAATATTTTCTATGTTTCCTCCTCTGACTGGATTTGATTTTATTCTTACAACACGATCTAACTCAGGACTATCCATTTCGCAATTTTCAGCCCATACATTATAACAATTTCCTGAAATTTCGCTGCCGACAACAACTCCACCATGTCCGGCCTCCATTTTACAATTGCGTATGATGATGTTTTCACTGGGCTTGTTCCATGAACGGCCGTCATTATTACGTCCTGATTTGATGGCGATGCAATCGTCTCCGGTGTTGAAAGAACAATCTTCAATCAATACATTGGTAGATGATTCCGGATCGCAACCATCATTGTTGGGTCCGTGGCTGTTCATTGTAACTCCTTTTACAATTACATTGTTACATAATAATGGATGAAGAAGCCAGAACGGGGCATTGATAACTGTTATGTCTTGTATCAAAACATTTTCGCACAAATAAGGTTGGATGAAAGGTGGACGCAGACAGTCTTCCTGTTTCATAATCCTCTTTTCAATCGGAACTTTTTGTTGTTCCATAGCTTCCAGTCTCACTCTTCCCGGCGTTTTTCCGTGGTTCCATTCCTGAGAAAGCATTCCCGGTTTCCATCCGTAATCTTTTTTCCCTTTCCAAGGCCACCAATTGGTTTCATTGGCCTGACCGTCAAGGGTTCCTTTGCCTGTTATCGCGATATTTTGTTGCTTATAAGCATATACCAATGGTTTGAAGTTGATACAATCCCAGCCTTCCCAGCGTGTGATAACAAAGGGTTCGTAATCGGAAGGATTGGTGGAGAATTTTAAAACTGCCCCTTCTTCCAGATAAAGGTTTACATTGCTTTTTAGTTCAATTGCCCCGGTATAGAAGGTGCCATTAGGAACAAGTACAGTTCCGCCTCCTGCTTTGTTACATGCTTCAATTGCTTTGGATATGGATTCTGTGTTGATGATTTTTTCATTTCCTTCAACTGCCCCAAAATCTTTAATATTGAAAGTTTTATTAGGGAATTCAGGAGATTTGATGCGATTTGCGATTTTGTTGGCTTCGTCCCAAGTAGTTTCCGGTTGTTCCGTTTTAGATAAATCTGCTTTACTTTTGCACGATGCAGTCATACTGTATAGAAAAATTGTCCCCAATAATATAAAGAAGAAATATTGCTTTTTCATTTAATTATGATTTTAACTTTTATAATCTGTGTGTGAGGTTATAAAGTTTAAATAAAAACCGGAACAGTCACCTGCTCCGGCTTCCCCAATGAAAAAAAACTCTTATAACCCTAAAATCTTGCAATTATTCTTTAATAATTAAATTTTAGAATAACTTATAATGCAAAAGTATAGGGTTTCGGGCAAATATTTGTTGTTTTTTTTCTCTTAAAGCATAGACAAACGTACCAATATCAAAATAAATAACATGGTATTTTTACCATTCTGTTATTGTTTGAATTTGGCTGCATAATCGGAAGGACTCATACCGTATTGTTCCCTGAAACATTTCCGGAAATAAGCCAAATCTTTGAACCCGACCTGGTAAATAATTTCCGATACATTGGCTTTGTTTTGTTCCAACAACTGTGCTGCCCGTTTCAGCCGGATGTCACGGATAAATTCTTTTACGGTCATATTGGTCAGGGCTTCCAGTTTGCGGTATAATTGCATACGGCTTACTCCAACCTCCGAAGCAAACTTTTCTATATCCAGCTCTGCGTCTCCCATGTGTTTTTCTACAATATCCACTGCTTTTTTCAGGAATTTTTCATCCGGAGATACAAGGTTTACTGCTGTCGGATTTAAAATAAATTCGTTTTTATATTTATCCCTCAGCGTATTCCGTAATGAAAGCAGGTTGTCTACTTTCAATTTCAGTATATGAATATCAAAAGGCTTTGTGATATAATCGTCTGCACCTGCCCTTAATACATCCTTTTCTACATCTTTGGAAGTTACAGCTGTTAGTAGAACAAATGGGATATGGGATGTTCTTTCATCTTTTTTCAGTTTTTTACAAAAGGCGTCTCCGTTCATTTCCGGCATCAGTAGGTCGCAAATAATGATATCCGGTATGTATTTGAGTGCCATTTCGTAACCTTCTTTGCCATCGGCAGCTTGTATGACTTGTGCTTCCTGTTCAAAATTCGATGCGATATAGTCCCTTATATCCTTGTTGTCATCAACAATGAGCACTATATTTTTCTTGATTCCTTCGGTAAGCGCATTGATAGGTAAAGAATCGTCTATAACATTTCTTGAATCTATTCCGGAATCCATTTCATTAATGTCTGTATCGTTCAGCAGTGGTAATTCAACAGTGAACTTACTGCCGTAACCTTCTTTGCTTTCAACACTGATATCCCCATTCATTAATTTTACAAATTCCCGGGTGATGGAAAGACCTATACCTGAGCCTGTTGTGCTTTTTGAATTAGCTGCCTGTTCGAAACGTTCAAATATGCGGCTTATATTCTTGGCTGGAATACCTTTTCCTGAGTCTGATACTGAAATCTGGTAAAATGTAGTATGCCCGGTTTCGGAGTCGGGTTTATTGAATAATTCAAAATCAATCTGTATGGTACCATTCGTCTCAGTAAACTTAATAGCATTCGAAAGCAGGTTATTCAATATTTTCTGAATCTTGTCACTGTCAAACCATGTAAAGCAAGCAGCTTCAGTAGAATTGAAAGTCATTTTGATTTGTTTCTCGGTAGCCATTGTCTGGAATGACTCTACAATTGAACTGACAAACAAAACCAAATCGGCTTTCCCATAAGTGATTTTATATTTTCCAGCCTCCAATTTTCTGAAATCAAGAATCTGGTTGATTAGTTTCATTAACTGATCCGCATTCTTTTTGATCATTCCCAATTTTTTCCGGGAATCTTCATCCGTGTTTCCTTCTTCCAATAATTGGTTTAAAGGCCCTAAGATTAATGTCAGCGGAGTCCTGATTTCGTGTGAAATGTTGGTAAAGAAACGCAGTTTCATTGTTTCGATTTCGTGTAGTTTCCGGGCTTTTGTTTTTTCGAACAGTAATTCATCGTTTAACCTTGCTTTTTTTACATAATAAGATGCTATCTGATACAAAATGAACGCTAATATCAGGAAGATTACCAACCTGAACCAGGTTGTTTTCCAGAACGGTGGATCAATAATTATCTTGATCGATGCTACCTTGTCGTTCCAGATGCCATTTGAATTGGATCCTTTTACTTTAAAAGTATATGTTCCTGGGTCTAAATTGGTGTATGTTGCAGAATTTGCAGTTCCAGAATGAATCCATTCATTATCAAATCCTTCCATCATGTAGGCATACTGGTTCTTTTTTGAACTTGCAAAAGAAAGGGCTGCGAAATCGATAGAAAATACATTTTGTTTATAAGTCAAATGCACATCCGGAGCTTCATTTATACTTTTTTTGATGATAGAACCAATTTCCACCCTTTTATTGAATACTTTCAAATCTGTAAATACAATGGGAGGATTAAAGATATTTTTCCTGATATTCAATGGATTGAAGATATTTATGCCATTAATTCCACCGAATATCAAATTGTTATCCTTGCCCACAATGGCGGCGGTATAATTAAATTGATTGTCCTGAAGTCCGTCCTGGGAATCAAAATTGGCAAATTCATTGTTCCGTTCGTCATAACGTGACAAACCGTTTGTGGTACTTATCCAAATATATCCTACTGCATCACGCAGGAGAGTTTGTACTGTATTGTTACATAGCCCATTAGCTTGCGTTAAATATTTAACAGGTCCTTTTTCTTTATCATACAAGGCAAGTCCATGTCCTCGTGTTCCGAGCCAGTATTTTTTATCTGCAGCGGGAATGATAGACCGGGTGACTTCCTGGTATCTGATAAGTTTTTCAGATTCAGGATTATATATAAGAATCTCATTTTCACCACCCATCCACAAGTCTCCGGTTTCATCTTCATAAATCCACAAACAAGCTTTTTGAGGAAGGAATTTTTCCTGATATTCAAACGTTTTGGTTTTAGGATTATAGATATCCACACCTCTTTGTGTTCCGACCCAGATGTTATTTTTATAATCCTGGTAAATGCACCAAACCCTGTCGTCAGACAGAGATTTCGGGTTGTCGGAATGATGCCTCAATACTTCTTTTACACGATAAGATGAGGCATCCAGAATATTTAATCCACCCTGGAAAGTCCCGATCAATATTTCGTTTTCATATTTCAAAAATGCTTTTACGCAATTGCTGGAAAGCCCTTGCTGGCGCTCTACATAACGGAAACGCCGGTTGTCCATGTTGTAAATATTCACTCCTCCACTTTCGGTTCCAATCAGCAAATCATTTCTGTTGAACATAAAACTGTATACTTCCGAATCGTTCAAGAAACGGTCATCGTTTTTGGCTGCTTTTATATGTAAAAAGGCTTGTTTATCATTATCCCTGTAATTAATGCCTCCGCGTGTTCCTACCCATAAGTCACCTTTGGCATCAACCCAAAGGCTGAGGACGGAATTGAGGGAAAGTCCTCCCAGACTGTCATCGTCGTCCCTCAAAAAAGTGGTATGAGTTTCTGTATTTTTATCGTAAGCCACAAGTCCGCCCCGTGTTCCAAACCATAAAGTTCCCTGATGATCTTCCACGATTGCCCTTACCGTTTCCGACCGGCTGAAATTCACCCAGGTATTTAATTTCCGGATTACTTTTGAATTGAGGTTCAGATAGTAAGGGCCTGAATTATAGGTGCCTACCCAAAGTATGTTGTCACTATCTATGACTAAACATTGGATTTCATCGTCCGGATTTTTTGTTTCTGGTAATGGTATATATTGGCTGTTTTTTGTCTGGAAGTCGTAGTAATAAAGTCCATTGTAGGTTCCAATCCACAAGTTATTTTTTTTATCGAAAAGTACCTCGCTTGCAGCTAATTTTCTTTTATATTGGTCGTGGAACATGTCCAATAACTGCAATTTTTTGTTTTCATCCAGGTAAGCTACCCCTTTACTTGTGGCCATCCATAGTTTTCCGGTATGGTCAGTAACAATACATTCGACAGAAAAGATGGTGTCGATATCAATATCGGCAAAAACGACATGGGAAAAACTTTCTTTTTCCCGGTTAAACAGGTTTAATCCGCCTTTTTCAGTTCCGACCCAGATATTGTTTTGATTATCTTCATAGATGCAGCGTACTAGCTCTCCACGCAAAGTACCTTGTTTATCTATGTCGCTGCGGTAAACAGAAAACTGGTAACCATCGTAACGGTTAAGTCCCTGGGTTGTTCCAAACCACATCCAACCAGCTTTTTCCTGGTAGATGCATTGTATCTGGTTGTTGGATAATCCTTCGGCTTGAGTAATTTTGTCGAAACGGGAGAAACGGGGGAGTTCTGCGAAAGAAACATATAAAGATAAAGTTCCAAACAATATCAGGAGTATTATGTTTTTCAAGGCTGCAATTAGATTTAACTTCTTCATTGTGTTTTTATTTCATGTTCCAGGATTATGAAAGCAAAAATAAGCAAAAAAATGTATAGCTGGAATAAATTTGCCTCAAAAGTGTTATAACAAAAAACCGGATGGTTAATCGACCATCCGGCTTTCTTCAAATATACTTAAAATTTATTTCCAGCGAGGATCACCTGCAGTTGATTTACCAGCAAAAGATGCATCTTTGAAGTGGAAATCACCGTTGGCGGGACTTGTCCATAAATCGGAGGAAGCATTTGAATAAGCTTTCATTTTTGATTTGATAGAAGAAGAGACACCTCCAGCTTGAACATCATCAACATAATCAGTAGTATAATAAGAACCGGAAATAGGATAACTATCAACAGGTCTTATGCCTCCTGCTGCAGCTCCTGTGGAACCAAAAATACAATTGGAAATTGAGATGGAAGGACTATTTTCTATTGTGTTCAAATCAATCAAATAACGAGCACCTGAATCTGACATTCCATCATTCAAAGTGCAGTTTTCAATCGAAATTTTGGATGCAGTTCCTTTTTGACGGAGAATAAATCCACCCTTGAAATTGTATATTGTACTGTTTCTAAATGTAATATTGTTGATAATATCTGTTGCTGTGTTAATATTTACAATAGCATATACACTTCCAAAACCTATTTCATTGATAATACAGCCATCTACAACAAGAGATTCTATTCTTTGATTCTTATCAGCTTGCAGACGAAATGGAGTATTGCCTAGATTATGAATAGAACAGTTTTTGAATGAAAGCTCTTGAGTAACTTCAAACTTAACATTATTATTGATTAAATAACCAACTTTCGTCCCCGTCAGATTGTTTTCTACATAACCTGTAAAATCAATATTTTCGAATCTTAGGTATTCAAAATTTGAATTTTCAGTGAATCCAAGCATGGTAGAAGTGGTTGTAGGAGGTGTAGTGCCATCTTTCATACATAGAACAGGTTTGTTATTAGCATCAAGTCCCTTAATTTTAATGTTTTTATCAAAACGGCAGGTGCCTGAACTGAGAGGATAAACACCAGAATCAAGAATAATTGTATTTCCTGACTCTGCATTATCTATCGCAGCTTTCAAATCGTTTCCATTTACTAAGAAAATATCTCCTTCAACTTTTACAGATACTTTGCCTCTTATGATGTCGTTATTATGTAATTCCACAACATAACTGGCGTTAGGAATTCCAGAACAAACTTTGATTCCACTTTCTTTCTCGTCTGGCTCAATAGTGAATTCTTGGCTTTCTCCATTCGATTGATTTGTAAATACTAAATGGGTGGCATTTGCTTTAGGTAACCATTGTGCTGTAACGGTTCCCTGTGCAGTCATGGTTGTAGTGTAACCTTTGAACAAGTTTTCATCAGGAGTCTTAAATACTAATGTTGAAGTAAATTTAGAGTTTTTATCAACTTCTGTGGCATTGGCTCGAACCCTGGCTGAATAAACAGTAGCTCCTTGCAATTCGACAGAGATGGCTCTTGTTGTAACTGTTTCATCCAAAACCCGGTTATTTTCATCAAACAATAAACTATCTTTATACACTTGAATTGTATATGATTGTGCATTCTCTACAGAAGCCCATGATATAAGTACATTAGTGCCCTCTGCGGATGCAGTTAAATTAACCGGACTAAATAAGTTGGGTAAGTTTGCTTCAAACTCATTATTATCATCCTCACAAGAGACAAATAAGCCTGAGCATACAAAAACTGCCAACATTAAGAACAATAAATATAATCTTTCTCTTTTCATAATTTTAATTTGTTTAATTTGCATATCCGTAATCATTTGATAACATGCCTCCGCTTGTAAGGATTATTTGATGCATTATTGGAAGTAATTGTCGTTTATCAGGATTCCCAAAGTATAAATTATCAATAAAACCATCACTCAGATAACGTTCAGAAGTAGTTCCTGATAGAGCAGTTGTCCAAGTTTTTTTAGTCCAGCCTCCGGTAGGATCTGTAGTTGTTTTATCATCAAATTCACCACGGTTTAGTCCATATATTTCAAGTTCACGTTCTCCGGGAGATTTATCTTTTGCTACATGATACCTGTAATAAATTGTAGTTGGTACATTAGCATAATTTCCACTTTGGTTTCTCAATCCTTTTAGATTTTCCTTTGCTGTGTCAATGCCAGATTTTAATTCACCCCAACGTATGAGATCGTATTTACGAATATTTTCTCCACAAAACTCGAAAGCACGCTCTTTTTTAATGTTATCCAAGGACAAAGGCAAATTATGATCTGAAGAGCCGAAAGCCCTTTCTCTAACTTGATCGAAGTATTGTTGTCCTTCCGAACCTCCTAAAGATAAATCCGCTTCGGCGAACATTAATAATACGTCGGAATAACGCAAGATAATAGGAGAGATACCGTCATCCGTTCCTGTTACTTTGGCTTTACTCCATTCCGCACGCCATTTAGCTATGTTAAAACCTGTTACCCCGGAAGAAAGAGATTCTTCCATCACGCCTAATGTGCCATTTTTTACTACTTTGTAAGGAACTACAGTAACATCCCTGCGTGTGTCTTTTGCATCGTAATCGTAAAAGAAGTTTGGCATTACTTTGAATTGTGCGGTAATCTCCGTGCTGTTGAAAGTTGCCGAGTTAACATCACCTTCACTTTCACGTGGAAGCCCCATATAACGGAGTAGTCGTCCACGGGATTCTAATTTATAAGGCAATTGGAAAATAGCTTCACGCCCTTGAGATTCTACATCTTGGCACTGTTCGTAAAATATATTCTTGAAACTGGAATCCAGTTTATATTTTCCGTCTTTGATTATATTACGGCATTCTTCCCTTGCAATTTCATAGAGTTCTTTTCTACGTTCATTTGAAACTGTGATTTTAATTTCCGAATCAGTTTTTCCAACCGGACGCATGGAATATCCTGCAGCAGAGAGGGCAATGCGGGCTCTTAAACCTCTTGCAGCATCTTTACTCAACCTTTTAGTAGTGTTAGTGTACTTAGTTCCTGAAGAATACATTAAGTCAACAGCTTCTCCCAAGTCTGCTATAATCTGATCGTAAATAATATCCCTGTCAGCTTTGCCTACATATAAGTTTTCTGTTGTAAGAGGTTCAAAACGTGCAGGAACATCTCCCCACCATTTGATCAAGTCGTAATAGAAAAATGCCCGTAAGGTAAGGGCTTCACCTAATAGGTGTCCCATATCTGTACCTGGTTGAGGGTTGCCATACTGGCGGATACCTTTGATAGACAAATTGGCTCTTTCAATTGCTTGATAAAGACGGCTCCAGGGATTTTCATCGTTGGAATTATTAAATCCTTCACCCATTTCAGACCAAACAGCATATAATGCAATAGGATTATCTGCTTTATCCAGAGTAATAGGTTGAGACTTACTCGCATCCCAACCAGAACGATATTCTATATCGGTGTTTATGCCCATTTGTAGCCACAAGCGATTTCTGTAAGAGTTATTAGCTCCAATAACGTTATAAATTCCCATTATTTCTCCTTCTGTAAAGACAGAATTACTATATATCACATCTTCGGTAAAGGAAGATTCGCTCTTCGTGTCAAGAAAGTCCTCACAGGAAGGAAGCAATCCTACAGAAAATAAAAAAATACTATATATAATATATCTTTTCATCATTTTTTAATATTAAAAAGTTACGTTTACACCGACATTTATAGAACGGCTTTTAGGATATGCAGAGTAATCAACTCCCGGAGTAGGAATACCCTTAGTATTACGACGGGTATCGACCTCAGGATCATAACCGGAATAATTTGTCCAAGTGTATAAATTATAACCGGAAACATAGAACCTGGCTTGTTGTAAATACGCTTTATTCACAATTGCTTTGGGTAGTGTATAACCTAAAGTTAAACTTCCAAAACGGAGGAAAGAGCCATCTTCCACAGCCCATGAATGGAAAACATAATTACCTGTTGGCGAATTCCAAATAGTAGCATTTTTATTTAATGCATTCAATTGCGCTTTATCAGTTACTCTATTGCCTGCAGCATCAATTTGTGTATAAGGCTGTCCGACTTTGATTTGGTTACGATATCTGTAATATGAACTTGTAAATTCTATTTTATTAGCATTATAGATGTCATTCCCATATACCCAGTTGAAATTTGCTGTCAAATCAAAACCTTTGTATGCAGCTGCTAAAGAAAATGCGCCGAAATGTTTAGGATTAGCATCTCCGATAATTTCACGATCATTATCATCGATGACTCCATTTCCATCTTTATCTTTCAACTTCAAAGCTCCAGGACCCCATGTTCCTCCTGCAAGTGCACTATTATTGGCGCCAATTGTCTTCCCGTTTTCATCTACTTTTAGTTTCCAACTTCCATCCCAATCCTGGAAATCACCAGTAGTGTAGAATCCTTCTGTTACATAACCATACATGATGCCAACCGGCTGTCCAATATAAATAGGATAACTGTTGGATGCAGTTGTCATACTTGTCCATTTTTCATTTCCGGGAGGTAATTGAATTAAATCTCCTAGATCTTCCACTTTATTTTTGTTAGCACTTATATTAAAGGAGAAGTTAAGTGAAAAATCTTTGGTTTCTACAAGCAAAGCATTCAAATTAAATTCAATCCCTTTATTAGAAGTTTCTCCCATATTTCTCATCTGAGTAGTATATCCTGTACCAGTAATCGGATAATCAATCAATAAGTCCTTAGTCGAATTTTTATAAACTTCTATAGAACCACTCAATCGATTATTAAAGAAACCATAATCTAATCCAACATTCCTGGTAATTGTAGTTTCCCATTTTAAATCAGGATTAGCTAAACTGGTTCCTGTTGACCAATATGATGTAGTTAATGGAATATAAACATCCTTGCTTTTTGATTCATACGTTTGTTTGTACAAATCGGCTGCAATATTATTATTACCTGCAGTTCCATAACTGAGACGCAACTTCAGGTTGCTTAACCAATCTTTAGTGCTTTCCAAGAAAGACTCTTCAGAAGCACGCCAAGCCAATGCTGCAGAAGGGAAGTATCCCCAGTGATTATCTGGGCCAAATTTGCTGGAACCGTCTGCACGAAGGGTTCCACTGAACAAATAGCGATCATTATAAGTATAATTCAAACGACCAAAAAACGAAAGCAGATTAACATCTGTACTATATTTATTGTCGATACTTCTTGCCTTTCCTTGTGAAGTGAATTTCCAGGCAGTTTCTGAATCAAAATCAGTGGGATAACCTTCTACCACTGTTGTTAAAGTTTTTCCTTTGGATGTAATCATTTCTTCCCCTAACATAATAGACAAATTATCTTTTCCGAGCAATTTGTCCATGGAATAGCTGATAGTATTTGTATTCCTGAAACTGGAAGACTGTAATTCTACCATATCTGTAGCTGGTTGATTCTTAATTTCTGCATCTCCTGAAGTCACATAATAAGTCGTCAAACCATAAAAACGATAATCACTTCCACTACCTATGTCAGTACCGACCTCCGAACGGATTGTCAGATTTTTCATTGGGGTAATGCTAATTCCTCCGTTGAAATTGAACATTTGGTTTATTTTTTTTCTGTCATTGTCAGGAATAGTAGTTGTGGGAGGATATAAATTTGATAATGCTTCAACATCATCATCATCAGTAGTTATATTCTTTAACGGAATTGGAGTATAAATAACGGCATTTTTCAAACGGGAGTCAGAAGTAGATTTTTCACTTCCACTAACATCATTGGCGCCTCCACCTCTCACTTCTGTATTGGAATAACGTGTATTGAAATTTAATTTCATCCATTTTAAAGGTTCAGAATTCAATTTCAAGCTAATGTTATTCCTTTCATAATCTGATCCTAACATTACAGCTTTATCGGAAATCCTATTGTAATTTACATTATAGCTTGCCATTTTGCTACCTCCGGAAATCGTAACACTTTGGTTATTTACTGTTCCTGTTCTTCCGAAAACAATGTCCTGCCAATCATTTGGCTGCATGTTTTGGTAAAGTCCTATATCCTGGTAGTTGCCAAAATAGTTTTCATAATCACTTGATACTTTATTGACAAGTACTGCCCGTTCGTATTGCCTTTGTGCAAATTCATACGGACTCAATACTTCCATCATTTTCGGTACTTTTTTCCAGCCTAAGTATGCGTTATAGTTGATAGAGAACTTGCCTTCTTTAGCACTCTTAGTTGTGACAATTATAACTCCATTTGCTCCTCTGGAACCGTAAATAGCAGTAGAAGATGCATCTTTTAGTACGTCGATAGTTTCAATTTCTGAAGGTGCAATGTCGGAAATGCTATTCATGGGAAATCCATCAACTATATATAGTGGAGCATTGCTTTGAGTGATTGAACCTCCACCACGTACCCGGATTTTAATATCAGCATCAGGAGAACCTTCTGTTGTTGTGACCTGAACGCCTGGTAATTTTCCGGTAATTGCTTCTGCAGCAGTGGCAACTGGAATGTCTTTTAATACTTTTTCTCCAACAGATGCAACAGAACCAGTCAAGTCTTTTCTTTTCACAGTTCCATATCCGATTACTACTAATTCATCCAGTTCTGTAGAATTTTCTTCCAATGTTGCATTAATTGTGGAACCTGTTACAGGTAACTCTTTGTTCTTCATACCCACATAACTAATCACTAACGTTTTTCCATTGGCAGGAACATTGATGGAATAGTTCCCGTCGATGTCTGTAACTGTACCTGTTGTTGTTCCTTTAACAACTACAGAAGCTCCGATAATCGGATCTCCATTTGTTTCTTTAACGACTCCGGTCACTGTTTTTGTTTGTGCAAGCGCACCTGCACAAGTAAAAAACATAACAAGAGCCAACAAAGACAACCGTTTCATGGTAGATCTAAAATTTGTCATTTCTCTTAGATTCATGTTAATTTAAACTTTTTAATTTAATGATTATGAATTTTATTTGTTGATTGTATTTTTAACAAAAATTTAACTAATAAATCTTCACAAAGATACAATCAAAGCTTATAAGGTAACGAGAAAAAAATCTCATTAACGGTTGATTAAAGTAACACTTTGGTAGAAAAAGCGTGTTTTAAGCCTGGAATGGAAGCGTAATGTTTGAATTCAGGAAAGGAAATCAGATTTCTTGATAATGAAAATCAAATGAACGCCACCATGAAATTTACAAAAGATGTTTCTTGTAAAATTCTTAAATTTGTTTCTTTTTAAAGGATAAGCTGAATAAGGGGAGTATATTTTATCTAAAATATTTGCTGTTTTTACATCATAAGAAATACCTTTAACATTTGATAATGCAATGGACATCCCTTTCTTTGAAATTGCCCATAAGTGCCTTACCGGCCAAAGATCAAATGCTGTTCTCCTTGAAAAAAGAACAGATAAAGTTTTTAAATAGCTCCAGTTGTTTGGTTCCTTGATTGAATGTATTCTTAATTTTAATTGTTTGATTTCATGAAGCCGTTCGAAACTTAGTCCGTTAGGAAATTGAAGAACAAAGTATCCTTGATCGGAAAGCAAAGAAATCGCTTTATGGATCATTGAGATTGGATCTGTCAAATGTTCTATCACATGCCGGCAATAGATAAAATCATATTTCTTATTTGTTTTGTTTGATGAAATATTATGTACATCATCACAGATTACATTTGAAATATCCAGCGTTTCTTTGGCATACTTGCAAGCTTGCGGATCAATGTCGATATAGGTTGCCTTTCCAAAACCGAACTGTTCAAAAGCGTAAGAAAAATATCCACCTCCACCCCCAATATCCAGCATTTGGGCATCTGTCGGAAGATTAAAACCTGCAAACCAATTTTTAATATTATTATTGCAAATTAATTTAGAAGTGTTATCTGAAATTGAAAATTTGAAACCATCATAAAATTTTTCCAGGTCTTTATTGTCCGGCATTTTGTCGATAGTTGAAGTGTGGCAATCAGAACAATATACGATTGGCAATCCATTCAATATATAAGAAAAAGAGAGATTTCCCCCACAAAAACAGCATTGTTTAGATTTTATATTTTTTTTCATTTTCATTTGTAATGTTGACAAAGGTAGGCAAAATATCGGTTTTATGTTTGTTGTGAAATAAAAGAAATGTACTTTTGAAGTTAAAATTTATTGGAATGAATAATTGATGTTTTTTATCTATAAATTGGTATACGATGCAGCTCTTACATAGAAACAGAAAAGTACTATACATCCTATTTTTATTTGTGTGTTTTTTGCCATGGATTACTCCGCCGTTGGCTTTGTTTATCGGACTTGCGTTCGCACTTCTATGCAAACGGACTTTCCCCGGTTTTAACAAAAAGGCTTCTAAATACCTTCTTCAGGTTTCTGTCGTTGGCCTGGGTTTTAATATGAACCTTTACGAATCTATGAAGTCGGGTCAAGAAGGCATGGTATTTACCATTATTTCAGTAATTGGTGTCATGCTGCTGGGATTATTGATAGGCCGGAAATTGAAAGCAGGCCGGAATATTTCTTACCTTATATCTTCCGGTACCGCTATTTGCGGAGGAAGCGCCATAGCTGTTGTCGGGCCTCTCGTGAAGGCAAAGGAAGATGAAATGTCTATATCACTTGGTGCTATTTTCATACTGAATGCAATTGCTTTATTTCTATTTCCACCTATTGGGCATTTGCTGCATCTGACACAAGAACAATTCGGGTTATGGGCAGCCATTGCCATTCATGATACAAGTTCTGTGGTAGGCGCCGGAGCTATATACGGAACAGAGGCTTTGCACATTGCTACTACGGTTAAACTTACCCGTGCCCTCTGGATTATTCCCCTGGCATTGGTTACTTCGTTGCTATTCAAAAATAAAAACGAGAAAATGTATATTCCCTGGTTTATCTTGTTTTTTGTACTTGCCATGATTGCCAATACATTTTTTCCATTTCCTGCTTCTATAAATAAGGAAATTGTATTTGCAGCCCGGAAAGGATTGACCATCACTTTATTTATGATTGGTTCCGGATTATCAATTGATGCATTGAAGCAAGTTGGCTTGAAACCGGTATTGCTTGGGGTAATACTGTGGTTTCTTATTTCGATATTGAGCCTGGTAGTGATATTATCTCCTTGACGGAGTGACCACTAATCCTTCCCTGATGGCAAAAGATGGTATCAAAGCAATCCGCTATTTTACCGATAACAAAATTCTAATTTCTGACGAAATCAAGAAGATAAGAGGTTATTATGGGCTGTCTGCAACAAAAGAGTCTCAAATATTAGGTTTTGGAGTGAATATGTATGGGAAATATGAATCAGGCGAAATGCCCAACGTGTCGAATGGAAGAATGATTAAAATCTGCGAAGGCCCATATATCTTTCAACGGTATTTTTTTGAAGATTACTTTTTTATGCTGGTTTTGTAAATTTCAAAAAAACAGGTTATGGAATATGTGGATTGTCATACAAAGCGATTCCCATATGACTTTGCATTTGATCTGAAAGCGATATGATATTAATCATCTGTTTGCCGTAGTTTTATATGTATAGCACTATCGGCTTATGATGAGAAAAGTACCTTTCCTCGTATTTTGAACCATTAAAAATCCCTTAAAATGGGGATAGGACGGCATTTGTTTGAACACTACTTTTGCACCACTTAAAAATAAAATTGCAAATTAAAGAACAAATGTCCTCTAAAATATATATCTGTTATTGCCTTGTGTTTTTATTGTTCCCGTTTTACTTGTCAGGACAGGATAATATTACTGATTCAATAGATTATTCAATAAACCTGAAGGAGGTTTCTGTGCTGGGAAAGACAGAGACCCGGAAAAAACAGGAACAAGCTTATGCTATTACGGTGCTGGATTTGAAAAAAGAGTACAATACAACTGTTCCTTTGAATAAGTTATTGAATAATGTATCGAGTGTGCGGGTTAGGGAAAGCGGAGGTGTGGGTTCGGATTACAATTTCACTCTGAATGGGTTCTCTGGCAATCAGGTGAAATTTTTCCTTGACGGAATCCCTATGGATAACTTTGGTTCGTCTTTTAACCTGGGCAATATCTCAGTGAATATGGCCGAGCGTGTTGAAGTATATAAAGGAGTATTGCCGGTCTCCCTGGGGGGAGATGCTTTGGGAGGTGCAGTCAATATTATCAGCCGGAAGGATGCCAATTACCTGGATGCTTCTTATTCAATTGGTTCTTTCAACACGCATAGGGCTGCAGTTAATGGAAGTTATACCGACTTCAAGTCTGGTTATACAGTTCGTGCCAATGCTTTTTTTAATTATTCCGATAATAATTACCGGGTTTTTGTCCCTGTAGTAGATTTGAAAACCAGTCAGAAAATGCCGGAGCAATGGGTCGATAGATTTCATGACCAGTACCAATCTGCCGGAATTAAATTGGAAACCGGAATTGTCCATAAATTTTTTGCCGATTATTTACTGGCTGGAATTATCCTTTCCGGAAATGATAAAGATGTGCAAACCGGGGCAACAATGGATTTTGTATATGGTGGAGTGAAATCAAAAAGTCAATCGGTTATCCCTACTATCAGGTATAAAAAAAGCGATTTGTTCACAGATGGTCTTACTCTTTCTTTCTATGGAACCTATGGACGGGTGAATACTTTCAACATAGATACACTTTCACGTAAATACAATTGGCTGGGAGAATCAATACCTGCAGATAAGGGGGAATTTCATTACTCTGATGCGGAGATCAATAATGAAGAATGGATTTCAAATGTCAACCTGGATTATAAACTTAACGAACATCAGCTGATTTCTTTGAACAACATATTTGCAGCAACAGAACGAAAAGTTTTCGATAAGGCTGATCCGGATAACTCTTCTAACAAAATACCCCAGGATTTGAATAAAAATATTACCGGCTTAGGTTGGCAAATTAATTATGAACGCTGGAATGCAACCGTTTTTGGAAAGTTGTATCATTTACAAAGTTCTACTTATAAATTACTTGATCAGTACACGACAACTGAACGGCTTGAAAAAATAGAAGATAAAAAAGCAAATGTTGGGTATGGAGCTGCGTTTGCCGGTTTTATTTTACCCAAACTGCAAGCTAAATTATCTTATGAACATGCTTATCGTTTACCTGAAAGTACAGAAATGTTTGGTGATGGATTGAATCAACAACGGAATCCCGATTTGCAACCCGAACAAAGTGATAATATCAATTTTGGAATTACATACGAATATACTATCAAAGAACATACTTTTTTGTTTGATGCAAATTTAATTTATCGCGATACAAAAGATTTTATCAGGAGAGATGTTTCTGTAGCCAGCCCTACGGCCGGATATAAAAACCAATCGAGAGTTTTGACTACCGGTGTCGAAGGCGGACTGCGTTATCAGTGGAAAAATTTGCTGACAGTTGGTGCGAATGTTACATATCAGGATATAATTGACAATCAGGAATTCGAAGAAGTTACAGGAAGTTATGTCGGAAGTGTCACCGAGAATGCAAATTATAAACAGCAGTTGCCTAATATACCTTATCTTTTCGGACATGTGGACATCGGGTTTAGTTTCAAGGATATATTATCGAAAAATACGGATTTATCTGTTGATTATGCTATTAATTATGTACACGAATATTACTTGTCTTTTCCCGGATTAGGCGCCAAATCTACAAAGAGCATCATTCCGGAGCAACTTTCCCATGATATTTCAGTAGGATATTCTCTGGAAAATGGGAGATATAATGTGGCGCTGGAATGCTCGAATTTTATGGATTCGAAGCTTTATGACAATTATAAATTACAAAAGCCAGGTAGGACGTTTAATCTGAAATTACGTTACTTTTTAAAATAAAAAATAAATGAATACACTAAGAAAATTTAGAAATCTGTTAAGTATTTTTTTGTTGTTGGGATTAGTTACTTCTTGCGATAAAGATAATGATATTGATAATCCGGACTCCAATCCGGATACAACACCCAATTATGTGTTGAGTTTAGGAATTACTTCTAATGGGACAACTGCTTATTATGTGGTTTCTACTGATAGTTTGATGAGTGGAACAATCAGCGCTAAAGGAAATGGCATTGAACAAAATGGATATTATGACTATGAGCAGGGAAATGAAACTGTTTTTTGTGTAGGAGGGCTTGGGTTGACCGATGTAAAAGGACTTAGATATAATAACGAAGGAGTGCTACAGGAAGAAGGCAGTTATGTTTTCAATAAAGCTTTAAAACAATTTGCCCAGATTACCCCTCAGGAAATGTTGGGAGTGGAAATCCCGGATAATCCTGCCAGTGGTGATTCGATTACATTTTATATGGTGGATATTAACAGCATTGCAATTACTAAGAAAGTGAAGACTTCTATTCTTCCGTTGGCAACTGTTGATTGGCCAAGTCTTACGGGTCTTTCATTCAGCGAAAATAAGGTATATTTAACTTATTTTCCTATGAATCAGGATACCTGGAAAACATACGTGGATACAACTTATGTTGCAATATTTGATTATCCTGCTATGACATTGAATACGATTATGAAAGATACACGTACAGGTCCTGCAGGTTCATGGAATGCCTATAATGGTATTTTCCAAACTGAATCAGGAGACATGTATATTATGTCGAATTCTGCTATTTCAAACGGTTTTTCAAGTGCCGGCAAAAATGCAGCTTTTTTGCGTATCCCACGGGGCGCAACTCAATTTGATAATTATTATTTTGATTTTGAAACCAAATCCGGGGGATTAAAACCTGCTCATATTAAATACATTGGCAACGGATTGGTTTTTGCTGAAGTCAGTACATTGAATCCCCAGACCGCGGCAGACCGCTGGATGGATAAATCGCTGAAATGTAGTATTATCGATTTGAATAATCAAACAATTAAAGATATTAACGAAATACCGGTACATGATGGAAATGGAGGACGTCGCTTTACTGCTATGATTGAAGGAGATAAAGTGTATTATCCGGTCAGTACATCTGGTGGTACCTATATTTATTGTATTGACTCAAAAACAGCAAAAGCTGTGAAGGGAGCCAAAGTGTCAACTACTTTTGTAGCCGGATTTTTCAGGTTGAATCAATAGGTTTGATGAAATTACGTAAATTAGCTTCCCGATTACATCTCTACCTCGGATTAATTTCCGGGGTAGTTGTTTTTCTTGTCTGTATTACCGGATGTTTATATGTATTTAAGGAAGAAATCAAGGATATTTCCGAACCATGGCGGTTTGTAGAAAAACAAGATAAGCCGTTTTTGTTACCTTCGGAAATAGAAACGTCGGTGCGAAAATTCCATGATGCCATACCTTCTTCTATTACTTATGGCGAAGCTACTGATGCTGTTGTTGTGATATTTTTTGAAAATGGTTCTACAACCACGATTTATGTCAATCCTTATGATGGGAAAATAATCAGAACCATAGAGAAGAAAAAGAATTCGTTTGATTTCTTTGATTTTGTTATACAGGGACATAAATCTTTGTGGCTACCGCGGGAGATTGGCCGCCCTGTTGTTGGTTATAGTGTGTTGGTTTTCCTGGTTACACTGATTACCGGTATTATTTTATGGTATCCCAAGCGGTGGAATAAAAGAACAATGAAACGGTTGTTTTCTATTCGTCTCAAATCTCCTTTTTCAAAGATTAATTTCAATTTACACAACGTGCTGGGAGGGTATGCTTTTTTCTTTTTGGTAATTATCTCATTTACCGGATTAGTCCGCAGTTTAATATGGTTTAGTGAAGGTGTATATTATATTACTACCGGAGGCCGGACATTGGAGGCATATACATTACCTGAATCAAGTATTGAGAACAAAGAACAAGGTGTTATTTCTCCAATAGACGAACTTTACAGCCAGTTAAAAGCGAAATATCCCAATGCTAGATCATTTTATTTTTCGCTTCCGGGAGGAGAGTCCGATTGCATCCGGGTAAGTGTTTCAAATAAGCGGGGAATGTATTATACCTACATTGATAATCTCTTCTTTGACCAATACACACTCCGGCCTTTGCAGGGAAGTGGCCCGTATGCCGGAAAATATGCGGAACTTTCATCTGCCGATAAATTCCGGAGAATGAACCTGGATATTCACGATGGCAGAATTTTAGGTGTTTTCGGAAAAATTCTCGCTTTCTTTGCCAGTTTGATTGGCGCTTCATTGCCGGTAACCGGATTTATCATTTGGTATAGAAAAATTGTTCTTCGTAAAAGCATGTCTTAAGGTATCTGCATATATTTATCAATACATTAACCCAAACTGCCACAGTGGAATAATATTCAAAAATCCACTTTCTATATCATCTTTTACAATATACCCGTTTTCAAGATTCTTGATTTGTTTTTGCCCTTTGTTTTGCCTCCGACCTCAAACGTTTTATTATCGATTAAGAAATCAGCAACAGGAGATGCAAATACATCATTTTTAATCCGCATCTGGTTTAAGAAGAATGTTTCACAGATATTCCCAATATTGGAAGTATCTTCTGCAAGATTATAAATAAGATTAGTATTATCCAAATATATTTTGTCGGCTTTGCCTAATCCACGGATACCTCCTGTATTATCCCTTAATAATTTTGTTTTTTAGATTTTCATCGGTTTGATTTAACTGATTGAGGAATAGACTTTTAGCGGAGTTTTTGAGATTCAGAGGTAACGAATTAGTAACCGTGCGTATTTCAGCGTTTTGCGGTGCTATACTATCAAATAACTCGGGAATAAAGGTAGTCAATTTCTTTGGAATTCATTTCAGCCTTGACGTTTTATTCTTGGAATATAACTTTGTGTTCAGATAAATAAAGGATTATTCCATGCATCGTTTTAAAAAGAGTTTATCCGAGTCGACCTATTTCTTTCTCAATTTCTAAAATCACGTCTTTATTCGCAATCTCTCCATCAAGACTGAATACGATAAATACTTTCCCTCCAAATTTACTTTCGAAATCAGCAAAACTTTCTTTCATTCTCTCTGTTGCTGAATAGCTCCCGAAATTGGCTTTTGCGGTAACTGGTTTTATTTGTATGCCAAATGCTTTACTGCCAATTCTTGCAATATAATCAATATCTCCAGCATGGTCAAGTTCAGGGTCGCTTTCCTCGAATTCAATATCTGGAAAGATTTTGGCTAAACCGTCATTAACAACAGATTTTTCTCTGATAAATCCATCAAATGTTCGATTGATTGTCAAATTATAAATATAGTCGATACAATCTTGTAACGTAAGTTGAGTAAAAGCAGCTTGCCATTTAGGAATAACAACTTCTGTTATTTTTTCATAAAGCCGCTCACCAAGCTCGTCCAGACTTTCTTTGGTTATTTTGATTTTCGTTTTTGCTTCGGTATGTGCATTTTCAAAATACCATTTTTCCCACTCTTCAATAGTTTGAGGTTGGCATTCTCTGATTAAAGCCATTACTGCGCCAACTTTATTAGGTCTTGAAAGTTGATAAGTTTGGCAAGCATAATTCAAGACCTTTTCTTTCTTGCCAAAATCCATGGAGTACTTTTTCATTCTGGGATATAATAATCTATCGTTCTAATAACACCTGCCCTTGTTCTCCTTTCTACAAAACAAGCAGCCTCTTCTCTTTCTTCTTCATTTGTGAATAGAAATGCTCCATCTTGACAGGTTCCAATTGGTAAATTCATTTCCATTACCATATCTTTAATCCATCTTCTTACGTCATCATTATTTGTTCCATTCGGAGGAAACCCTAAGTTGTTTGCTAAGTCAGCAATATGTATAGCATTATCCCTGCCTACTGAGTTAGCCTTTAGATATTCCCATATCTGTAGCTGTTCTTCATTCATATTGATATGTTTTTAAATTTTCCTATATACTTGAAATCTATAGCTGTGTCAACTTCTGCTAATCCAGCCTTTAGTAAATGAGCATTGATAAATGTTTTGTTTTTCAGGTATAGATAGCAAAATAAATTATTGTCATTATCATACTTGATTTGGTCATATTTCATAAAAACTTTTTGCCCTTTTAATCTCTCAGATAGAAACCTTGTAGCTTCTCCATTTACAGATGGTTTTTCTTTAATACCAATAAGGCGAATCTTTAGATTATTGTTCAATTCGATGAGATAAGGATTAATAATACTCTTTACTGTATAGTATTCCTCTCTTTCTGCACTGTTCTTGTCTATTTTAGAACCAAATTGAAGCTTCTTAATGTCAATTTTTTTATCTAATTTATGGGGGTCAGAGAAAATATATGGTAATTTTGATATTTGCTCTTCACTATCAGTTGTAACACTGTCGGTTTGAATTAAATATTCTGTTCCGTTAAAGTCTCCTTGTTGAACATTCAATTTTGATTTATAAAAAGGAATGAATTCAGGATTTATCTCATAACCAATTGAATTTCTTTGCAGATTTCGTGCGGCCAATGCAGTTGTTCCACTTCCCATAAATGGGTCAAGAACTGTTTCACCTGCAAATGAAAACATTTTAATCAGTCGTGCCGGTAACTCTTCAGGAAACATGGCAATATGTCCATCCTGTTTTGCTCCACCGAAAGTCCAATGGGAAGCAAAATAGGTATTCCATTCTTCTTTAGTCATTTCAGACAGGCATTTCTGCTCTTCAGTAGGTTTTGGCGCATTACCTTGTTTCTTGAAAATCAAGATAAATTCATAATCAATTTTTAATATTCCATTTCTCGGATAGGGGAAACTTCCCATAACAGCACCGCCACCAGTTGTGTTCATAGTAGTCTGTTTTTGCCAAATTACGGCTCCCATATAGTCCATTCCTATGGATTCACAGAATTTGATAATTTCCGTACGAATTGGAATTACCTTATAGCGTCCATAATAAACAGAACGGGCAAATTGGTCACCAATATTTATGCAAAGTCGGCAACCGTTATGCAAAGCACGGTTACATTCAGACCAAACCAAATTCAGATTATTAATATAACTTTCGTAACTTTCATGAAACCCGATTTGATTGTCTGTTCCATAATCTTTTAATTGCCAATATGGCGGTGACGTAATAATGAGATGAACCGATTTATCTTTTATTAGATTCATCTGTCGGCTATCACCATTGATTATTTTATGTACTGTCTTCATCTAATACTTGTTTTCTGCAAAAATACAAATTTCTATTGACTTACCCGTTATAATGCACGCTCTTTCTGGCCTCACCTTGTGCCCAACCGAAAACCGTGTAGCAAGAAATCTGCACAACTATTCAAAACGGGATAGTAACTGAACTTCTGCGCCGTTCTGCTGAAATACGGTTTTCAGCCCATAGCCATATAAAGCAAAACAGAGCGTAACGAACGCTTTATCAGCTAATTCGCTACACTCAGCTTAATTCCGCTTTTTTGTTAGAAGTTTATTTTATGGACCTGAAGATGCAGATTTTTGTTTGAGAATGATTAATGACGGATGGAAAGTCTACTATCTGCCTCAAACCTCCATCATCCATGAATACCAACGAATTACAAATAAAAAAATATTTTCTCGCATGAGTTATATACACACCAAAGCTTTATTTTATTATTTTTGGAAGCACAAAAGTTTTTAATCATAATCAGGTTATTTATGGCTTACCTCGAAAACAATCAAATCAAACTACGAGCGCTCGAACCGGAAGATTTGGATGCTCTATACAAATGGGAAAATGATGCAATAAGAGATTACGCCTTCGATTTTTTATTGGTCAAACAGCTATATGCGCACATTCCTAAACAAAATGAAATCAGTCTGAAATTATTTTCCAAGGCGGGCTATTCAAATACCGCTTGTTTAAAGGAATGGATCAAAACAAGTGATGGTTTTGAAGATGTGTCTGTAGTACAATTAATCAATGAAAAACTAAAGATATAAGAAAGATAATGAAAGTAAAAAAGTTAACATTATATTTACTCCTATTTTTATACTTGACCAGTTGCCGTGGAACTCAAAGCATAATTTCAGAAGCTGATTTTTCGTATGAAGAACCGGAAAAACAGTACACGACTTTGTTTTTGTTTATGACAATCAAACAGGATTCTATTAACAAAAAAAATATAGTAAACGTTACAGAGAAGAAAGAAATGGATGGAATTGTTCATATCGGTATTGAGCAGGAAGCTCGTTTCAAACCTTATTTGATTGTCCACATGTATGAAAAGGATATTTTAAAAAATACAATCACACAAGAGCATCCGTTGTATTTTCATAGAGAATATGTGGATAGTCAGAACAAGTTGGCTTATAAATATTTTGAGCTCGACTCTGCTGATTTTTTTGTAAGAGTACAGAAACGGAAGAACAACCCAGCTACGCTTGTCATTTCAGAATACAGGTCTGAGATGGAAACGAACGAATTAATAACTATTAAATTATAAGTACATGAAAAGACAACTACTATTGCTTACTATCCTAATTTCATTTGAGATCTGTAACGCGCAAAAATTTGATGTCGATACTCTCCGGTTAAATGGTCCGGTCAATAAGCTCATTAATTTAAAGATAGTAGGCGACGGGTTTACTGCAGCCGAACAAGCTAAATTTCTTACGAATGCCGGGTTAATTTCTAATTATTTTCTTGGTCAAGCACCTATCTCAAATTATGCAAATTATTTTAATGTTGTTGCCATTAAAGTGATTTCAAATGAATCGGGAGTAAAGCACCCCAAGACATCATCCGATCCTGATTGTACTTTTGGAGTATCAAATCCGGATAATTATTTTGGGTCTACATTTGATATCGGAGAAATACACAGGCTTGTTGCAGGAAATAATACCAAAGTATCTGCCATAGTGATGGATAATTTTCCTTATCTGGGACAAGTTTTGGTTTTGGCTAATTCCAGTCATTACGGAGGTTCAGGTGGAAATATTGCTTACTCTACCATCAACAGCGAAAGTTATGAGATAGCGGTCCATGAAATAGGACATTCTTTTGCTAATTTAGCTGATGAATATTGGGCGGGTGATATCTATGCCGGCGAAAAAGTAAACATGACTGCAGAAACAGACCCCCAAAAGGTAAAATGGAAAAATTGGCATGGAACTTCCGGCATTGGAATCTATAAAGTAGGGACTCACAGTTCGACCAAAGTGGATTGGTACAGGCCTCACCAAAATTGCAAAATGCAATACCTCTACAGCCCTTTTTGCAAAGTATGTGCACAAGCCATTATTGAAATGATACATGTATATTGTAGACCGGTTTTAGAATATTCCCCGTCTTCGGAAATTGTGAAGTCTGACAATGAACTTCTCAAATTCAAGCTGGATAAAGTGCTTAAACCGATACCCAATACATTGAATATAAAATGGAATTTAGATGATCAACTTATTGCTGAAAATGTGGATAGTGTACAAGTCAGTCACACCGATAGTCGTGTGAGCAACGGAATGCATTCTCTGAGTGTGATTGTTTCCGATACTACTGAAATGTTACGTGTAGATAATCATGTTACTTCCCACTTTCAGAAAATAACTTGGAAAATTGACAATGCGTTTTCCGGAATCAAATCAGTCAAGGAAAATAAATATTCATATACTATTTCACCGAATCCGGCAAGCGACATCCTGAACATCATAATCCGCACAGAACAAGAATTAAAAACTTCTGCAAAAATCCTTACTGTGGACGGCAGGGAGTTAGAAAATGTAATTAACAATCAGATAATTAACGGATATTATACAAAAACAGTCTATGTCAATCACCTTCCTAAAGGAACTTATCTACTCGTTTTTCAATCAAACGGAAGTGTGCACACAGAAAAGTTTGTGAAGAAATAAAAAGTATAAGCTTGGAATTGAATTCTCCAACCGCTGTAAGCTGTCGTAACGGAAGGAATAGCCCCGTCTAACCGTAGTTTGCTGTGCATTGCGCTCGGCCGAAGCTCTGCTTCTGTCGTTGCTAAAAGTAAATCTCCCGATTTACATATTTGTGAAGCGGAGCTTCACTTTTAACCCGACGAAGTTAGAAGTTTCACCGAGCGCGTACTCCATTAGCCTGCATTGAGCAGGGGAGAATGAATCTGGATATTCACGATGGCAGGATTTTAGGTGTTTCCGGGAAAATTCTCGCTTTCATTGCCAGCTTGGTTGGCGCTTCATTGCCAGTAACCGGATTTATCATTTGGTATAGGAAGAATTTTTAGTTCTCAGATTAGCAAAATAACGGTGTTGGCAGAATCAGAGTTAGCTACTTTTGTCGTAGATGTAAGGAGTGTTCAACTTTCATAGTCGGAGTACAGACATTGTGTAGTCGGAGTACAGAAAAACTGTAATCCGACAAAAAAAATTATTTACTACGACAATTAAAATTTTAAACAACGAACATCAAAGACAAAAGTAGCTAACAAGGATTATGCCAACACCGTTATTTTTCTAATATG
>JAVBLO010000046.1:0-134899 GCA_031553415.1 Bacteroidales bacterium
TGTGTGAAATTCAGGATGTTCATAGTGAATTGTTTTACACTATAAATATACTGAAATTCAGCGAGATATAAAAATATTCTAACAACAAATGTCAGCATGAAGTCAACTGTTTTAACGGACATTATGCGGATAATCATTTAATTATTTAGTTTACGAGCCTGTTTAAATTTCAAGGAGGTGATGCTACAAACTCAAGGACGTAAAGTTGCCGCCTTTAGTAACCCAGCATCCTTTCCTTTAGTAACCCAGTATGTCCGCCTTACTAAAGGCAGGCATGCTGGGTTACTAAAGGGAGCAGCTTTGTCCCCTATTGGTTATGCCTTGTAATCCTATGGGTTGTCATATCAACCACAATGAAGTATAAAATCAATGTCACTCAAAATAAAAATTGTTCTTAATACTACTTTAACACACTTCATGATTTTGTTTATTGAACGATTTATTAATGTCTATCTGTCTTCGACAATGTCTCTCTAATATTTGTTCAATCATATCATCTTCAGATATTTGCTTATTTCTACTTTAACAGATTAATAAAACCGGAATAATTATTGTTATATATTTGGCAATCAATAAATTAAATATTATATTTGCATTACAATCGAGAAACAGGAAAGAAATTCGAGACGCTCAACGGAATACAAGTTCACTGCCACTTGTTGCTCATATTTTAATTTATTTATGTCGAGCTAAAAAAAATATTAACGCATCACTAATCATAAATATACATTATTATTATGTTAATGAAAAAAGTATTTCTAATATTTATAACTATCATTAGTTATGCATTAATAACGTTTTCTTGTGCACAAGAAAATGAATCCCTGCTGGCATCTCCCAAAATTAAGGCAGGAACTATAAAAATATCAGGGAAAATTACAGGTACCAACTCAATTAACAAAGGTAATTATCCTGATTTAACACTCTATGTTCCCTATCCGGTTACAATAAAGGCAGGTAGATTCAAAACCCAGCCGGACAATAGTGGTAACTTTTATTTCGAAGTACCCGCCGAATGCGACACCAATCTTGTCTACCTTTATTCAAAATTGTTCAAGGAAAAAGACCTTTTTATGGATTTAAGATCCGGAGAGGAATTAAAAATAGAAATAGACTGTGACGATAACGGAATAAAAAAAGTGAATGCAAAAACAGATTCAGGTCCCGTTTCTTTTGATATTGTGGAGTTTTCTAGGATAGTAGGTAAATTTATACAGCCAAGATTAGCTGAACATTATGTTAAATGTTATGATTTAAATCATGAAGAATATAGCCGACTGGAAATGGAAATAATGGAAAAAAGAATCGATTATGCGATAAAAAATGAAAAATTATCAGAAAGGATGAAAAGCTATATTTCCAATGAAGGCAGGCTTTTTTTTCTTAGCGGTACATTCTTAAATTACAGTGATTATGTAAAATTAAATTACCGAAAATTTAAGACTGTTGAGGAAACCAAATTATTTTGTTCCGAAAGAACCAAGTAAAACTTATTATACTTTTCTGAAGGATTTTAAATTAAATAATCCTCAGTATCTATACAATACCTATTATCCTTATATATTAGGACAAATACTATCGAATGACACTTTGGGAATTCCTCCCATTGATGATATGCCAATCGAAAGTTGGCAAAAAGAGGTAAAACATAATATAGCCAACTTAATAGGCTCGGAAAACGGATCGTTTTATGATATGATAGTTGCAAATGTTTATGCCAGGCAGTTAATGGATGAGATTCCTTTGTCAAACGTTCAAAAAGAAAATATCAAAACTTACTTTGAGGATGGAGAAATATCCCAGATACTCATCAAAAAAAATGAAGAAGTCATAAAACTACTTGCTTCCGAAGAAAACAAAACGCCGCCGATTATCAATAAAACTCCTGAAGTGTCAAAAGAAAAATTGATAGAAACTATTATTTCCAAATACAAAGGAAAAGCTGTTGTTGTTGATTTTTGGTCGACTTGGTGCAGCCCTTGTTTAGAAGCTATGAAAGAAATGGAAATTATCAAAAATAATTTGAAGGATAAAGATGTTATATATATTTATATAACAAATCCTTCCTCTCCATTAAAAGTATGGGAAAACAGAATCAAAAGAATAGGAGGAGAACATTATTACCTGACAGAAGATGAATGGAATTATTTGTCGGATAGTTTTGGTTTTAAAGGAATCCCTGCTTACCTGTTTTATGATGCAGATGGTGTGTTGAAGAACAAAGTGACCGGCTATCCGGGAACAAAAAAAATGCAGCAACTGATAGAAGAATTATTACCTTGATACCTGTATGAAAAAAAATATCCGGATATTGTAGAAAATTATGTAAAGGAAAAAGAACTTTTTGAAAAAGTTGATGCTGTAGCTTGCCTTTCGGAAGATACAATGAACTTATTAAAAAATGTATATGATCAGGAAGCTTTGTATAACTTCTTGGGAAAAAGACTGGCAGCAGCAATACAGCATTCTTTGTAATAATGACTTATGGAAAATAGTCTTAACAACGACCGAAAATATTGGGCGGATTTATTGTATAAAATTTCAGAACCTGTCCTGAATAATATGAGCCGGGGAGAATTATCCGGAAATTAACAAAAAATAATACTATAAAATTGATTCTCAATTGTACTATATTGCTTAAATAAATTAAATTTGCAAACATACTTAATAAATCAAATAATGACATCTTAAACTAATATGTTAAATAATAAAAACCACGAAAACATCTTCACCTCATTTTTGAGTTCTTTGGGAGTTAAATATACCTATGAATATGCCAACAAGCATTTCAATGAACACCCGAATAAGTATAATCTATTGGGAATATCCCAAATGCTTTCCGAATATGGGATAGCGAACAATCGAGCCACTTGTAAGCCAGACCAATGGAATACAGGAAAGCTGTTCTGTTCTAACGCAAATTCTGGATATTAGTTTAATTTACAGGAGGATGTTTAAACCATATTTTCATACGAACTAATTGAAGAATGTATTGATTATTAGTCTATGAATTCGCATTATTTATTAAAATTTTATTATGGATATTTGCAAATATTTTTTTGTAATAGTTATTTGTATATCATTATTTTCCTGTGGGAGGACGAAAAAACAATGTTTGCCTTCGCCCAGGATTGAATCGGGGATAGCCAAAGTAACGGGTAGAATTGTTAATTTTGAGAAGGAAGAAGGGCAAAAAGAACCTGTTGTTTATTTATCCTGTCCCAACTCTGTCACTTCGGAAACGATTAAACTACAGTCAAACATAAATAATGATGGAGGCTTTTATTTTGAGATGCCGGTGGTGTGCGATTTGTCGTTAGCGATTCTTTTTAGCGATATTTTTAAATCCAGAGGCATGTTGGTAGAATTGTCGGTCAATAAAGAGGCGCAAATCGAAATAATTTTAGATAAAATAAGAGCCTGTTTAAATTTTATTGAAATATTTTTTAAGAAGTGTTTCCGCATAGTCTGAGAGTTACTTTATTTGAAGTGGCAATTTATAAAGAAGCCATTAGGAGGCGCTACCCTCACTTCAAGGAGATGATGCATTCAGTCCCAAGGGGTAAAGTTACCACCTTTATAAAGGTAGAACGTGGGTAAGTTTGCAATACAAAACGAAGCCCAATAACTATCCGGAACATTCATGGTAAATCAAGCAGGTATAAGATGGAAAGAATAGAATCTTAACTGGGGAGGTCTCACGGACGTGTGGATGTTTTTTTTTTCGGAAACACGGAGTAAAGCTTGCTGTGAGAAGTCAGCAGACGCCATAGTAGATACATATACAAGCCTGCCCATGAAAAAAAAATGTATAGCAGGAAGCCTTACGAAGTATTGAAGGGCAGAACCGTGTAGTGGAAAAGTAAATGAATGTTACTGGAAAGAAAATTAACCAGATGTTCGCAAGAAGCTCCTTACAATAAAGGTAGAACGGAATTCGAGAAATAAGTAAGAGTGGTTCAACTGAAAGGATAACTGAAAACGACATTTCACACATCTTAGGATGTCAAAGCACGGAACCGCCGTATGCCGAATGGCACGTACGGTGGTGTGAGAGGTCGGAAAATAAAATAGGAGGAAAACTATTTTATTTTCCTCCTACTCGATTATCAATTAAATTTTACTTAATTTTTCGTATATGAACAACTTAAATTTCATTAAACAAATTTTAGCGATTGCACTTTGTACTTTGCTTATTTCTTGCGGACAAGCGCAAACCAATGAATCCCGGTTACCTGACCCTCAAATCAAATCAGGGATAGCCAGGTTGTTTGGTAAAGTAATTAATTATCAGCTGCAAACGGAAACTCCGGTAGTGAAATTGGGTATTCCTCATCCAATCACAGCCGAAACGGTTCAGTTTGAAACAGAATTAAAAGAAGATGGGACTTTCTATTTTGAAGTTCCGGTTGAATGCAATGTGAATATTGGTTACCTTGACTTGTCGAATCATAATAGCGGATTTTATGTCTGTTTGTCATCTGAAATGGAAACAAAGTTGGAATTTATTTATGATGAATCCGGAGTAATAAAGATATCAGACATAACAGGCAGTATAGGATTAACTTGTGATGATTTAAATCACATGGGAACGGTAGTAAAGGAAATGTATATGCATAAGAATCCTGATAGTATGCGCATTTATATTGAAAATCCGGACAAATTTGCCCAAATGGCAATGAAAGGGTTAAAATTGAAATTAGAAATAGCCCAAAACAATTCTCATTTGTCTATTGGTGCTAAAAATTATGTTTCGAGTGATTTTAAACTTGCGATGCTCATCAGACGTCTACTCGATTATAAAGGTATGGTATATATGGATTATAAGAATTTCATGCCTGAAGAAGAACGCGATAACTTTATAGCCCCGCCGGAACCGGATAAATCATATTATACGTTTCTTCAATTGTTTAATCTGAATGATCCGCAATATTTATATTCTGCTGCATATTCTGATGTGTTACAAGTAATACTTTCTAATGATACATTGAATATTCCCGCAATAAATGAAGCCCCGATTGATAAATGGATGATGGAAGTTAAAGAAAGTATATCAGAACTTGTTGGTTTTGAAACCGGTCAGTTTTATGATATGTTAGCAGTCAATGCTTATGCCAAACAGTTTAATGATAAGCTGGAGCCATTATCTGAAAAACAAAAAGAAAACATCAAGACTTATTGGGCGAATGGAGAAATAGCTAAAATTCTTTTACGGAAGAATGAGGAAATAATCAGGCTGGCTAAAGAGAAAAGCGCTTTGGTTGTCAATGAAACACCTGTTGTACCAAAAGAAAAACTGATGGAAACCATTATTTCCAAATATAAAGGAAAAGCTGTTGTAGTTGATTTTTGGGCAACCTGGTGTGGTCCTTGCTTAGAGTCCATGAAAGAAATGAATCCCCTCAAACAAGAATTGAAGGATAAAAATGTAGTATATCTCTATATAACCGGCTCATCTTCTCCTGTAAAATTATGGGAGGAAAAAATCAACTCAATTGGCGGAGACCATTATTACCTGAACCGGGAAGAATGGGAATATCTGTTGGAATATTTTGATTTCACGAGAATCCCTACTTATCTGTTTTATGATTCAGCCGGCGTGTTGAAAAACAAAGTTACCGCTTATCCGGGCACAGAAGAAATGCGGAAAATGATAGAAGAAATATTGTAAAACATTATGCCGGAAAAAACATTAAACCGTTCAGATTGGGGTGTCTGTGCGGTAGCCATTCCACGCGAGTCTTACCATTGGCTTGAAGATTGGATATCGCACCACATAAAAGCAGGAGCGACAAAAGTCGTTATTTATGATAATACAGGGAGTACCGGAAGCATGTCACCTTGTTCGCTTTTTAGCCGGGGAACATTTCAGAGGGAACAAAAAAGCAAACGGGGAGAACCATACGGAGAACTTACTTCCCATATTTCTGATAAAGAAATACAAAATACCTTGAAAGAATTAGAGGAGAAATACTGTCCCCGATTTGAAGTGGCAGCCTGGCAACCAAAGAATCCTCAAACAGGAGAAATCATGCACGGGCAAACCCAAGCTTATGCCGATTTTGTCCGCCGGTTCAGGGATACAATTGCATGGGGTTTGTTCATCGATTTGGATGAATATTTATATTGTTCACCGGGAATTACGATGGACAAGCTGTTAACTCATTTGGAGAAAACACAACCGGATGTTTCTCTTTTACAGCTCCGTCAGTGGCAATTTTCCCGCAGATGGGGAACTAACGGCCCCAACAATATAGATGAATTATTGGAGCATACGGTTGAAAGTCAGTTGGGAGCGCCCAAAGCATTGGTTCGGTTAAAAGACACCATTTCAACAGCCATACATATTAGCTGGGGGTTGAAACATGAGAAAAAATCCATTCAGGCAAACCCTGAAGATATGGCTTTTTGCCATTACAACTTACGTCCGCATCAACTTGAGGAAGGTAAAACGCACCTTAGATTGCAACCAAGGGCTTTTTTGGATACTCCGGAGGATATTCGAAAAGAAATCCGGTTGTTACCTCCATTAACAGGACAATTATCACCCGATATGGAAATCATAGATCCTGTCATTTATAAAAAAAACAATAGAAAAGTATCCCCTGCTATTAGTGTTATTATGCCCGTTCGCAATGCGGAATTTTTTCTCTTGGATTCAATAGAAAGCATATTGAAACAAACTTTTCAAGATTTCGAATTCATTATTATTGATGATGCCTCAACCGATAATACCCGGTTCATTTTAGACCGAATACATGATTCCCGTATTGTCCGCATCGATAATAACAAACATGGAGGGAATTATAAATGCCGGAATCAGGGTCTATTGGTTGCCAAAGGAAAATATATTGCCGTGATGGATGCCGATGACATTTCTTCTCCCGGACGCCTGCAAAAACAATACGAATTTATGGAGTTAAACCTGCAATATGCGGCTGTTGGTTCGGATATAGAATTTTTTGAAGATGGAACATCAACGCAAATTTTTAGAAGATTGAGGGATAAGGATGAAATCAAAGTCGAATTACTGAAAGATAATGTATGCACGCATCCGGCTCTATTCCTCCGGAAAGAAATTTTAGATCAACATGGAATCAAATACAATGAAGAATATAATTATTCGGGCGATTATGATTTAATGGTACAAATCAGTCATCTAGGAAATATTACCAATTATCCCGAGCCCTTATTGAAGTACAGATTGAGCAAAACACAGATCAGCCAATCAAAAAGACAAGAACAATTTATGTATGCCGACAGGATTCGTTTGCGACAATTATATTATTTTCATTTAAGACCTTCGATTGACGAAATAATGATTCATCTAAGCCTGATGAATCATTACCCTGTTCCCGAATCTAAATTATTACTTGCCGAAAAATGGTGTAACAAATTACTCTCTAAAAACAATAAGCTGAATGTATATGATCAGGAAGCTTTGTATAATTTTTTAGGGAAAAGATTAATGATTGCAATGAAGCATTCTCAATGAAATAACATACTAGCATGAAGCCAATTTTGAGTATAATTATGCCCGTTTATAATGTTGATTCTGAATTTCTTCACGAATCGATAGATAGTGTGTTGAATCAAACATTCGGGGAATATGAGTTTTTGATTATTGATGATGGTTCCACTAATGGTTGTATTGATATTATAAAAACATATTCAGATAAACGGATAAACATCATTCTGAATCATCATAATTTCATTGATTCTTTGAATAAAGGGGTAAATGAAGCGAATGGAAAATATATTGTGCGAATGGATGCTGATGATATAATGCTTCCCAACCGTTTACAGGAACAATTCGATTTTATGGAATCCCACCCGGAAATTGATGTGTGTGGTTCATGGGCTGAAATATTTGGTTCCGGGCAGGGAACCATACGAACACATACAGAACACGGACAGATTGTCTCTTCCATGTTATTATATAATCCTGTGGTTCATCCCTCAGTCATGATTCACCGGAAAGTTTGGGAACCAATGGCAGAAGCTTTTTACCCTTATGGTTATCCTTGCGCGGAAGATTACAAATTATGGACAAATCTGGCGGTAAAAGGTTTCCGTTTTGCCAATATTCCGGCAGTTTTGCTGAAATATCGCTGCTCAAATAGTCAAGTAACAAGCAGTAGACACAAAGAAATGCATCATTCGACTTTGAGAATCCGGATGGAATATGCGCAGGAAGTGATGGAAAAGATTATAAATGAAAAGGAGCAGTATTCCGGATTATTCGAACAATTAATTGAATTGTATAACAATGATTTGATTGAAGTGGAAAGCTTATCAGGTATTATTTATCAGATTTACAGTTACACATTGAAAATAGAACAGGCAATAATCTGATCACTTTTTATAAAATTCTACAGCAAAATTAAAATTGAAAGAGGAAATGTAAAAAATACACTGCTTATTTATGAAAAGCAAAAGTAATTTGTATGTATATCACGAAAATATAAAATTTCAATTAATGAAATATAATGATTCTTCAATAGAATTTTCTTTGGAACAGAAAATCATCCATCATTTGATGCTGAATGCTTCGTTTTTAAGAGATTTAGGACTTTATCATGGGAAAATGGGTATCGTTATCTTGTTTTTTCACTATTCACGGCATACCGATAATCCTGTTTATGAGGACTTTGCCGGGGACCAGCTTGACAACATCTGGGAAGGAATGCATAAAGAATTGCCTGTAAGTTTTGATTCCGGCCTGACAGGTATCGGGTGGGGAATAGAATACCTGATTCAAAATGGTTTTGTGGAAGGTAATAGCAATGAAATTTGTGAAGAACTCGATCACAAGATAATGAATCTGGATCCAAGAAGAATGAGTGCTGATTTTTTGGAAAAAGAACTATTAGGCCTTTTAAATTATATCTTGATAAGGATGCAAGGAACTATCAAACAACAAAGCGTATTGCCATTTGATAGAATGTATATAAATGATTTTTTTCAGATGCTAAGTTTGATGGAAAGAAAAATGTTTTCACAAGAGTTGAATAGTTTGGTGAATCAATTTGTGGATTTTATGAATGTAAAACAATCAATAGACATTCAATTTGATTTACATTCTTTCATTGAGCTTATACCGGTGAAAGAGCAACGGTTGCTTTCTTATCCTTTAGGATTGAAAAATGGGTTGGCTGGTTATCTTTATAAAGGTTTGATGTGTATTCAATAAGATTGTTGCCAAATAATAACTTATGGAAAATAGTCTCGGCAACGACCGAAAATATTGGGCGGATTTATTATATAAAATTTCAAATAATAAAATATAATAAGTCAGTCTTCAATAGATCTCGAAATAGTTAATAAATAATAAATTTAACACTGAATTAATATTTATAAATGAAAATTAATAAAAAATAGCATTATAAAATCGATTCTCAATTGTATAAGCTTAAATATTGCATATTATATAAAATCAGGATTTTGTTATATAAATTAAATTTGCAAACATACTTAATAAATCAAATAATGACTCTTAAGCTATATGTTGAATAATAAAAACCACGAAAACATCTTCACCTCATTTTTGAGTTTTTTGGGAGTTAAATATACCAATCAATATGCCAACAAGCATTTCAATGAACACCCGAATAAGTATAATCTATTGGGATTATCCCAAATGCTTTCCGAATATGGGATAGCGAACAAAGGAATACAAATCACCGGTAACAAGGAAGAAGCGCTCCATGATTTGGAAACACCTTTTATCGCCCACACCGGCAGCGATTTTGTGAATGTTTTCAAAATAACTCCCGATAAGATTCATTATGTTTGGCGTGACAAGCCCATAGCCACCGCTCATGAAGAATTCCTGAAAATATGGACTGGCAGGGTTTTATTAGCTGAAGCTGGTGGAAACTCGATAGAACCCGGTTATAAGGTGAACCGTAAAAAGGAATACTTCTATGTTGTCCGGCAATTGGGTTTGTTGTCGGCTGTTTGTGTCTTGTTGTCGACAACGTATATCTTCAATCATTATTATAACCAATTAGGAGCAACTTTATCCCTGCTTGTGAATCTTCTCGGTATTTATATCGGTTATTTGTTGGTACAAAAACAAATGCACATACAAAGTAATTATGCCGACAAAATCTGTTCCCTGTTCAAGCAAAGCGATTGCAACAACATACTGGAATCGAAAGCTGCCAAATTATGGGGTGTAATCGGTTGGAGTGAAGTGGGCTTGGGTTATTTTATCTCCAATACCCTTATTTTATTACTTTTTCCACAATTGGTTGGTTATTCGGCCATTATCAACATTTGTGTATTGCCTTATACGGTATGGAGTGTGTGGTATCAGAAATTCAAGGCCAATCAATGGTGTCCGCTGTGTTTGATTGTACTGATATTGTTATGGACAGTGTTTGCTATAAACCTGTCATTCAATTATGTCGATGTTCCATCTATTCATCTTCCTGATATTTTATTTACGGGCTGCATCTACCTGATTCCTTTATTGATGATCAACCTATCCATACCTCTTTTAGCCAAAGGCCGGCAAGTAGAAAAGATATGACAGGAAATCAACAGTCTGAAAGCTTCTGAAGAAGTATTTCTGGCTATATTGAAAAAGCAACCGTATCACAAAGTAGATAAATCAACTTCCCGGATCCTCTTTGGAAACAGAGATTCAAAAGTCTTGATTACAATACTAACTAATCCGCATTGTGAGCCGTGTGCCCGAATGCATTACCGGATAGAAAAGCTACAAACAGAAACAAAAGACAGGTTTTGTTTCCAGTATATCTTTTCTTCATTTAATACAGATTTGGAAACAAGCAGCAAGTTATTGATTGAAAGCTATCTGAAAAATAATAAGGACGAAAATAGGAATATTTACAATGAATGGTTTAAGGATGGTAAATACCATAAAGAAACATTTTTTGAAAAGCATAACTTCAAGGGAGATGATGGAGAAATGTTGGATGAATGGACAGCTCATAACCAATGGAAAGAAGAAACTAAACTGCGAGCCACCCCAACCATATTGATAAATGGCTATGAGCTGCCTGGTAACTATAAAATTGAGGATTTGAGGTATTTTACAAATTTAGAGGTTGACACTAAATAACTGTTGTCAAGTTGTAGGGCAACAGGCAATAATCTGATCTCTTATTGTTAAATTCTACAGCAAAAATAATTAAATTTTGAATGTAATGAAACAGTTAACAAAATTGAAATTAAAGGATTTCAGCGAAATGACAGACAATGAAATGAAAAGAACAATTGGAGGAGTTGATGATGGAAATGAATGTGATGGCACTTCTGGTGCTTGCACATGATAGCAAAGCACTTAAAATTATGAATTGACTTTTGATCCGGTGAAGAAATGGGGAAATTTGCAGCTTTGAAATTATTGTTTATATGTTCTCTCTATTGCAGAACCTCTTGATGGAGTGTATAACAATAAAATAGAAACATTTAAACAAATCATAACAGACAGTTGCGATATAAAGCTTACATATAAAAACAATATCCGGCTATCATATTGGTAGCTGTTGCCGGACTAGTATTTCAGATAATTATGTCTCAAAATACTACAGTTTATGTGGATATTTATCTGGAAGATTTACTGAATAGAGAGAAATAATGAAAATCATATAAAATAAACAATATATGCATAAATCCTTTCCTCACTACCAACAATTAGATGCCATGGACTGTGGCCCATCGTGCCTGCGCATGATAGCCAAGCATTACGGCCGCAGTTATAACCTGCAGACCTTGCGGGAACGGAGTTATATTACCCGCCAGGGAGTGTCTATGCTGGGCATATCGGATGCCGCCGAAAGCATTGGTATGCACACGATGGGAGTGAAAGTGACTTTTGAGCAATTGGTAAACGATGCTCCTTTGCCTTGCATTTTGCATTGGAACCAGAATCATTTTGTAGTATGCTATGGAATAAAAAAGAAAAAGGGACTGAGAAGAATTAAAGAAAGAAAGAATGAGGCTGAGTATATAATCAATATCTCCGACCCTGCCAAAGGCAAATATCCTATCGATAAGAAAGGATTTTTGAAATGCTGGGCTAGTACCAAATTACAGGGGGAAGAAGCCGGAACAGCTTTGTTGTTAAGCCCTTCTCCCGATTTTTATGAACAGGAAGATGATAAACAGAAACAGGAGAAAAACTTGGGTTATTTTGTTCGCTACCTCTTTCCCTACAAATCACAAATGTTCCAGTTGGTTGCAGGAATGCTTATCGGAAGCGTTCTCTCCCTGATTCTCCCGTTCCTTACTCAAGCTGTTGTCGATCAGGGAATCGGGAACAACAACCTCAATTTTATCACCCTGATTCTGATTGCACAGTTGGTTTTATCGGTTACCCAGATGGGAATGGGTTTTATCCGCAGTTGGATTACCCTCCACATGAACACCCGCATCAGTATTTCGTTGATTTCCGACTTTCTGGCCAAACTGATGAAATTACCTATCCGGTTCTTCGATGCCAAGAATATAGGGGATATTATGCAACGCATCGGCGACCATGGGCGCATACAGTCATTCATGACCGGAACCGCCTTATCAACTCTGTTTTCATTTGTCAACTTCTTTATTTTCGCTTTTGTAATGGCCTATTACAACCTGCAGATATTGGTTGTTTTCCTTGCCGGAAATATCTTGTATGTAACCTGGATACTCCTGTTTATGCGTTACCGCCGGAAGTTAGACAACAGTCGCTTCGCCCAATCATCGGCCAACCAGAGTAATATGGTGCAGTTGATTACCGGCATGCAGGAAATCAAGCTCAACAACTGCGAAAAGCAACAACGTTGGAAATGGGAAACGATTCAGATTAAATTGTTTAAGATCAGTGTTAAAGGAACAGCATTAGGGCAATACCAGCAAATAGGCTCCATCTTTTTCAACCAGACAACTTCCCTGCTCATTTCTTACTTGTCGGCCAAAGCGGTTGTGGAAGGTAATATTACTTTGGGAATGATGATGTCTATCAGTTACATTATCGGTCAACTTTCAGGTCCTATCGGGCAGGTTATCAGTTTCGCCCAATCACTCCAGGATGCTAAAATCAGTCTGGAACGTTTGAATGAGATTCATAACAAAGAAGATGAGGAACAAACGATTCTGCATAAGATAGATTATATCCCTGAAAACAAGACTGTCAAAATAGAGGATGTCTGCTTCAGTTACGATGGCGCCGAACGCGATTATGTGCTGGAAAATCTCAATCTTGAAATAAAACAAAATAAAGTGACAGCCATCGTGGGTGCAAGCGGCAGTGGAAAAACAACGATTATTAAATTGTTATTGGGTTTTTATCCTCCGATTAAAGGCAAAATAACAGTGGATAGTATCCCTCTCGATGAAATCAACCCGCATTTGTGGCGGCAACATTCGGGAGCGGTGATGCAGGATGGCTTTATATTTTCCGATACCATTGCCAATAATATTGCTGTAGGTGAAGAAACGGTTGATAAAAAACGATTATTGCATGCCGTTACGGTAGCCAATATCCGTGAATTTATAGAATCCCTGCCATTGAAATACAATACTAAAATCGGTCAGGAAGGCAACGGCATCAGCCAGGGACAACGGCAGCGTTTGTTAATTGCCCGTTCGGTATATAAGAATCCGGATTTTCTGTTCTTTGATGAGGCCACCAATGCATTAGATGCGAATAATGAACGTATCATTATGGAAAACCTGAACGAATTCTATAAAGGGAAAACGGTTGTCATTGTTGCCCACCGTTTAAGTACGGTACAGCATGCCGACAATATCATCGTGCTTGATAAAGGAAAAGTAATAGAAGAAGGAACTCATAAAGAGTTGACGGAAAAGAAAGGGGCGTATTATACGCTGGTGAGGAACCAGTTGGAATTGGGAAATTAACCCCTAAATCCCCTAAAGGGAACTTGGGTGTGTGATATATTGTAGTTGACAAAAAATGGAAAAAACAAATAAAACAGGTAAAGCAGAACACATAGCTGCTCCCAAGTCCCCTTTAGGGGATTTAGGGGTTGAACTCCGCAGCGAGGAATTTCAGGAGATGCTGGGAGCTGTTCCTCCCTGGATTTTGAGGTGGGGAATTGTTGTGATTGGAATTGTTGTTGTAATCATTCTCGCAGGGAGCGCCATTTTCAAATATCCCGATACGATTCCGGCGCAAATGGTCTTGACAAGCGCTACTCCCGCTAATGTCATCATAGCGAAAACTTCCGGTAAATTACAAGAGTTATTTGTTGCAGATAATCGGCACGTCAGGCAGGGGCAATACTTAGCCGTAGTGGAAAATCCGGCCTGTACAAAAGATATCCTGTTCCTGAAAAATTATTTATTTTCTCTTGCCGGTAATTCCGATTCAATAATGGCTCTTCCTCCGAAAGACCTGAAACTGGGCAATCTGCAAACGCTCTATTCTTCGTTCTATATTAATCTTTTTGAATATTCGGAATTTAAACGGTTGGAATATTATCCGAAGAAAATCGAGATAATGAAACTTAAGATACAAAAAAACGAAGTGCAATATAAAAATCTCTACCGTCAACAATCCATAGTGGAAGAACAATTAAGTATCTCTCAAAACCAATACCAAAGAGATTCTTCCTTGTATAAGAAAGCGATATTTTCCGATGAAGAACTGGAAAAATCAAAAAGCCAGCATTTGCAGGCGCGCTTGTCGAATGAAAATATGCAATCTACGATAGAAAACATGGAAATACAAATTATCCAGATGAAAGAAACTTTGTTGGATATAGAACAACAATATACCGACCGGAAAAATACTTTCGAAAGCCAATTGAAAACATCAACAAACCAACTGCTTAACGAAATACAAACGTGGGAAATATCTTATACACTACAGACTCCGGTAGATGGAACAGTTACATTTACCAATATCTGGGTGGAAAACCAGAATGTAACGGGCGGTTCTCCTGTTTTCAATGTGGTTCCCGACAATAAAGGTGAATACATCGGTAAAGCCCTGTTGCCTCTTACCCGTTCGGGTAAGGTAAAAACGGGACAAAAAGTCAATATCCGTTTCAACAATTTCCCCGACAATGAATTCGGGATGGTGAAAGGTATCGTCAGGAATATTTCGTTAGTTCCCTCAAAAGACAACAATGGTAGCAGCTATACTATTGAAATCGGTTTGCCCGAAGGACTCATCACTACTTACAAAAAAGAACTGCCCTTCTTTCCCGAAATGGAAGCGCAAGCGGATATCATTACAGAAGATATTTCCCTGTTGGAGAGGTTCTTCATGCCGTTAAGGAAGATTTGGACAGAAAGCATGAATTAAAACAAATGATATATAAAGAACTGGAAAAACAGACTAAATCAATTTTTTATGTAAATTTGTAATCTGAAAAAAGGAAAAGCATGAAATCATTAAAAAGCAGAAGGACTATCAGGAAATATTCGGATAAACCTGTAAGTAATGAGTTATTGAATGAATTATTGGAAATTGCCGCCCGCACATCCACTATGGGAAACATGCAACTCTATAGTGTTATCATTACCCGGGATGAAGCGATGAAAGCGACACTTGCTCCCACTCATTTTAATCAACCCATGGTAAAACAAGCTCCTGTTGTATTGACAATTTGTGCTGATTTCAACAGGTTCAACAAGTGGTGTATATTAAGGAATGCGGTCCCGGGATACGACAATTTCGCATCATTTTTCAATGCCGCCATGGATGCCCTGTTTTTTGCCCAGACATTTTGTGTAGCAGCAGAAGAAAAAGGCTTGGGTATTTGTTATTTAGGAACAACCACTTATAATCCCGATAAAATTATAGATATTTTAGCCCTGCCGAAATTCGTAATGCCTTTAACTACCATCACTTTAGGCTATCCTGAAATTATTCCGCAACAACCCGACCGTCTATCTGTTGAATCTTTCATACATTATGAAACCTACAGCGATTACAAGCCGCAGGATATTAATTCATATTACTCAAATAAAGAATCTTTACCTGAAAACCATAAATTCATCGAAGAAAACAACAAAGAAACTTTAGCACAAGTTTTTACAGATGTAAGGTATAAAAAAACCGATAACGAATATTTTTCAAAAATTCTATTGGAAACGTTGAAAAGGCAGGGATTTTATAATCCCTAAATTCCCGAAAGGGGATTAAGGGTGTTCGGAATCTTTTATCAATAATTTCTGCAATTCCTCCCCGGTTAAATCAAAATGTAGCCTGGATTTATATGCCAACGAAATTTTACCGGTTTCTTCGGAAACAACAATTACTTTGGCATCAGTTTCCTGAGATATTCCCAATGCAGAACGGTGCCTCAATCCTAGTTCTTTCGGAATGTCATTTCTTTGGGAAACAGGTAATATACAAGCAGCAGCTTTGATTTTTTTATCTGCAATAATGGTAGCGCCATCATGTAAAGGGCTGTTTTTAAAGAATATATTTTCAAGAAGACGAGAACTTAATGCAGCATTTAACATTTCGCCGGTTTCGATATAAAGTCCCAGGTTAACCTTCTGTTGCATAACAATCAAAGCACCCGTTTTTGTTTTCGACATATTCATGGAAGCCAAAACAATGGGCATAATATAAGAAAGGTCTTCTTGTATTTTATTCGACTTAGGGTTTAATAGTTTGGCTAAAAACTTCCAACCTTTATTAGAACCTAATATCAAAAGGAAACGCCTGATTTCATCCTGGAACAATATAACCAATACAATAAATCCGACACTGATGAATTTATCCATAATGACACCCATCAGTTTCATTTCCAGGATTTGGGAAACCAGAATCCATACAGCAATAAAAGACAATATACCTGCAAAAATGGCAATTGTTCCCGAATCTTTCATTAACCGGTAGGTTTTATACAGGAAAAATGCTACGCAGAGAACATCTATGGCATCTTCTATTCCGAAATGGAGAGTCATATATTCAATTAAAAATTAATAATTAATACCTAACAATCAAGGGGTTAGGCTATGTATTATTGGAAGCTACATATAATTTTACAGCTTCGACAGATTCTTTTATATCATGTACACGAAGGATGTTTGCGCCTTTTGTCAGAGCCAGGGTATTCAGCACGGTTGTTCCGTTCAAACTCTCTTCCGGGGAACATTTAAGAATATCCCTGATCATTTTTTTTCGTGAAATACCAACCAAAATTGGGAGTTCAAATATACGAAAATCTTCCAAACTATTCACTAAAGCATAGTTTTGATTTGTAGTTTTGCTAAAACCAAAACCTGGGTCAATGATAATATCATTAACGCCCTTTCTGTGCAGTTGGTTTATTTTTTCTGAAAAATACAGAAAAATATCTTGCTTCAGGTTTTTATATTCTGTGTATTGCATCATGGTTTGGGGAGTTCCCTGCATGTGCATGATAATATAAGGAACTTTCAATCCGGCTACCACATCAAACATTTTGTCGTCGAGATTTCCGGCTGAAATATCATTGATTATGGCAACTCCATATTTTTCAACACATTTCCGGGCAATCCCGGAACGGAAAGTATCTATTGAAACAATGGCTTCCGGATATATTTCAAACAATATAGGTAATGCATAATCTAACCGCTGCATTTCTTCTTCTTCGTTCACAAAAGCAGCATTGGGGCGGGAAGAATAACCGCCGACATCAATTATATCAGCGCCTTCTTCCATCATTTGCACCACCCGCCGCCGGATTTCCTCTTCAGTTTGTTTGCGGCTTTCTTCAAAAAATGAATCAGGGGTTATATTGAGAATTCCCATCACCTTTGGCGTAGAAAAATCCATCAAAGCACCTTTTGTGTTAATAGTTTTCATTTTTAATTAATTTCCAAACCCAACTGCTCTATTTCTTTCTGCCAAAGGGCGCTGCTTGCATCGCTCGGCATACGCCAATCGCCACGTGGGGATAAATTGATTGAACCGACTTTTGGCCCGTCGGGCATGCAGGAACGTTTGAATTGCTGGCTGAAAAAACGCCGGAAGAAAACACTCATCCATTTCAGCATAATTTCATCTGTATATAAATTTTTGAATGCACTTTGAGCCATGAAGAATATTTTCCGTGGAGAAAAACCAAACCGGATAGTGTAATATAAAAAGAAATCATGCAATTCATACGGGCCGACAATGTCTTCCGTTTTCTGTGCAATATTTCCGGAAGAATCAGTCGGAAGTAACTCCGGACTAACAGGAGTATCCACAATATCAAATAATACTTTGGCTGGTTTTTCTCCGACTTGTGTTTCCGCCACCCATTTCACCAAATAGCGGACTAATGTTTTAGGAATACTTGAATTCACAGCATACATCGACATGTGGTCACCATTATATGTACACCAACCCAATGCCAATTCGGATAAATCTCCTGTACCAATAACAAATCCGCAAACCTGATTTGCAATATCCATTAATATTTGAGTACGCTCACGAGCCTGGGCATTTTCAAAAGTAACATCATGAACAGATTCGTCATGTCCTATATCTTCAAAATGCTGCCGGCAAGCATTAACGATACTGATTTCCCTGATAGAAATACCCAAGGCCTGCATCAAAGCCAATGAATTGTTATATGTCCTGCCTGTTGTACCAAATCCGGGCATTGTTACTCCAATAATATTTTCCCTTGGAACACCTATTATATCAAATGCTTTCACTGTAACTAAAAGAGCCAGTGTAGAATCCAATCCGCCGGATATACCTATTACCACATGCTTTGATTGCGTATGAAGTAAACGCCTGGACAAACCAAGTATCTGAATGGAGAAAATCTCCCGGCAATGTTCGTTATATGCTTCGTCAAAAGGAATAAAAGGTAACGGATTAATTGCCCTGTTAAATGTGGAATGGTAAATTACAGGTAGATATTCTATCTCAATTTTTCTATAATTTTCACATTCCGGTTGTTCCGGTCCGTAGGAAGTCAGCCTTTGCCTGTCAAACTGTAATCGTTCTATATCAATTTCATTCACAATTAATTGTTCTTCCAGAATAAATCGTTTTGATTCAGATAACAATATTCCATTTTCGTAAATCAATCCATTACCTGCAAAAACAATATCTGTGGTTGATTCTCCATATCCGGCCGAAGCATATACATAACCGGAAACACAACGTGCCGACTGCTGGTGGATTAATGACCGGAGATAATTATTTTTACCAATTAACTCATTGCTTGCAGAAAGATTAAAAATGATATGTGCCCCATTTACCGTATGTTTTGAACTTGGAGGAGAAGGCACCCACAAATCTTCACAAATTTCTATCGCAAACGAAGCGAATTTATCTCCGAATAAAAGTTCAATTCCAAAAGGAACAGAATGTTGACCTGCATATTCAACCGTTGTTCGAGTACATTTTTTAGCCGATTCAAACCACCTTTTTTCATAAAATTCGGAATAATTCGGGATATAGGTTTTAGGAACAATACCCAATATTTTTCCCGACTGGCAAACAAGAGCTGTATTATACAACTTTCCTCCTGCACGTACCGGAGTTCCTATAATATAAATAGTACTGCAAACAGCCAGAGTTTCCAACAAACGTTTGACTTCAGATTCTGCCTGTTCAAGCAACAGATGTTGGTTAAACAAATCAGCACAGGTATAACCTGTAACAGACAATTCCGGAAAGCAAACGACCTGAACTTCCTGTTCGCATGCCTTTCTTACCAATTGTTCTATCTTTTGTCCATTAAAAGCACAATCGGCAATTTTTAATTCAGGGATTGCAGCAGCAACTCTTATAAATCCAAAATTCTCCATACAATTTTATTGATTACAATAGGTTTTTGTTGGGATAATCGATTGTATAATGCAAGCCACGGCTTTCTTTACGTGCCATCGCTTGTTTTATCACCAAATAACTGATGTTGATAATATTACGCAATTCGCAAATATCCCGCGAAACAACTGAACGGATAAAAAGATTTTCCGTTTCCCGATATAAAATTTCCAAACGGTCTAATGCCCGTTTCAAACGAAGATTGGAGCGGACAATACCTACATAATTCGACATAATCAAACCGACTTCCTTCACACTTTGTGTAATCAATACCATTTCTTCTGGCAATGAAGTTCCCTCATCATTCCAAACCGGAATTTCTTCCTTGAATGTATGCTTATTGATATGGGTAAGTGCATGCTTAGCAGCTGCATCTGCATAAACCACAGCTTCAATCAAAGAATTAGATGCTAACCTGTTAGCTCCATGAAGGCCTGTACAGGAACATTCTCCGGCAGCATACAAACGACGAATAGTTGATTGGCCATCCAGGTCAACAACAATTCCTCCGCAAAGGTAATGGGCGGCAGGTGCAACAGGAATATATTCTTTAGTAATATCTATTCCCTCACTCAGACATTTTTCATAAATATTCGGGAAATGCTTCTTTGTTTCTTCTGCATCTCTATGAGTGGCATCCAAATAAACAAAATCATCACCACGGTTTTTCATTTCCGTATCAATAGCACGGGCTACAATATCACGCGGAGCCAAAGATTTACGCTCATCATATTTCTGCATAAACTCTTTTCCCGACTTTGTCCTTAGTACGGCACCATAACCACGCATGGCTTCCGTGATCAGAAACGATGGACGTTCTTTCGGATTATACAATGCCGTTGGGTGAAACTGCACAAATTCCATATCTTTTACCTGTCCCTTAGCACGGTATACCATGGCAATACCATCGCCTGTGGCAACCAAAGGATTTGTAGTTGTCTGATAAATACTGCCAATACCACCAGTCGCAATCATGGTAACTTTGGACAGGAATGTATGGATATTATTGGTATGCTCATTTAAAATATAAGCTCCATAACATTCAATATTATCCATTTGCCGGGTTACCTTCACACCTAAGTGATGTTGCGTTAATATTTCTATTGCAAAATGGTGGTCAAATACTTTGATATTCGGATGACTTTTCACCCGGTTAATCAGACTTTTCTGTATTTCAGCGCCTGTAGTATCTTTATGGTGCAATATGCGGAATTCAGAATGGCCACCTTCTTTATGTAAATCAAAATTGCCCTTATCATCTTTATCAAAATCAACCCCCCATTTGATTAATTCCGTAATTTGGGCAGGTGCCTCTTTTACCACCTTTTCGACAACCGTTTTATCGCTACAATTATCTCCGGCAATCAACGTATCTTTAATATGCTTTTCAAAATCATCAATCGGAGCTGTAACCGAAGCAATTCCTCCCTGGGCATAAAATGTATTGGCCTCTTCCAGAGTCGTTTTACAAATAACAGCAACACGGCCTTTATCGGCAACTTTGAGGGCAAAACTCATTCCGGCGATACCGGAACCAATTACAAGAAAATCAAATTTATGTACCATAGTTTAATGTGCCAATTTTATAATATGCCAATGTGCCAATTGAAAAGACAATATCGTTCAGCAACATACAAATAATAGAGCACAAAGTTAATGAATAATGAGTTTTGTTTCTATCTTTGAAACGAAATTGTTTGTTAATTGGCACATTGGCATATTAATCAATTGAATTATTTAAATTTATCATGAATTACGACATTGCTATTATTGGAGGCGGCCCTGCCGGATATACTGCGGCTGAACTCGCCGGGAAAAACGGGTTAAAAACCATATTATTTGAAAAAAACGCCTTGGGTGGAGTTTGTTTGAATGAAGGATGCGTTCCAACAAAAACGCTGCTTTATTCGGCTAAATTATTGCAAATATCCAAAGATTCAGGCAAATATGGCATTGACGGCAACAATCCGGTATTTGATTTATCAAAAATTATACAACGGAAAAATAAGGTTGTCCGTAAACTCAATGCGGGTATCCGGGCAAAAATGCAGGAAGCCAGTGTTGAAGTAATTGCTGGAGAAGCACAAATTATTTCAAATGATAAAAATGAAGTATGCATCACATGTAATGACCAAACATTTTCAGCCAAACATTTATTGATATGCACAGGTTCGGAAAATATATTGCCCCCAATTCCCGGACTTTCTGAAATTGAATTCCTGACTTCCCGCGAAGCTCTTAACCAGAAAGAACGCCCTGAATCATTATTGGTTATCGGAGGAGGAGTCATTGGTATTGAATTCGCATCATTCTATAATACATTAGGCACAAAAGTTATTATAGTTGAAATGCTGGATGAAATCCTCGGCGGCATGGATAAAGAACTTTCAGCTATGTTGAGAAGCGAATATACCAAGAAAGGAATCGAATTCCACCTGAACTCCAAAGTCATTTCGGTAAACGGGAATGTAACCACCATAGAAAAAAACGGAGAAATAATCGAACTACAGTCAGAAAAAATATTGGTCAGCACAGGCCGCCGTCCGGTTACAAAAGGATTTGGTTTGGAAAATTTAAACCTGGAAATGTTCCGGTCAGGAATAAAAGTAAACGAATACATGCAAACATCTGCGGCAAATATATATGCCTGCGGAGACATAACCGGATCTTCATTATTGGCCCATACAGCTGTCCGGGAGGCAGAAATTGCCATTGAACACATTTTAAGTCATTCGGAAAAAATGAGTTATAAAGCCATTCCGGGAATTGTTTATACCAATCCGGAAATTGCCGGAGTCGGCTTGACGGAAGAAAACTTGCAGACACAAAACATCCCTTATAAAAAGAAAATGTTGTCACTCTCCTATTCCGGTCGTTTTGTAGCCGAAAATGAAATGGGAAATGGTGTATGCAAGATTTTACTGTCGGAAGACGAGACCATCCTTGGTGTTCACATATTGGGAAATCCGGCATCCGAAATTATTGTGATTGCCGGAATTGCCATAGCCAAAGGGATGAGAGCAAAAGAATTGCAAAGTATGATTTTTCCACATCCTACAGTTGGAGAAATCATCAAGGAAACTTTGTTTTAATTGAGAGTGGAGAATTGAGAATGAAAATAAAGTAAAATTCTCAATTCTCCACTCTCAATTCTCCACTCTCAATTTTTATAAGAACCTTATCAATCCGGTTACCTTCCATTTTATCGATTTTAAAGGTAAATTTTTTCCAGGAAAAAGTTTCGCCGGCTTTGGGCAGATGTCCCAGATGATGAAGGATAAATCCGGCTATTGTATCCAACTGTTCATCCTGGAAATATAATTCTTCACTATCAAAATAACTCAAAAAATCGTAGAATGAAACACGTCCATCAACAGAATAACTCTTATCTTCTAATTTTATAATATCCTTATCGATTTCATCTTCTCCGTGAACATCACCAACAATCGACTCAAAAATATCTTTCAATGTGACCATTCCTTCTGGATTACCATATTCATCAACGATAAAACAAACATTGGCACGACGCCGCTTTAAGCGTTCCATCACTTTATAAACGGTAATATTTCCGGGAACAAAAAGTGCAGGACGGGATAGTTCTTCCAAAGTTGCATTGTCTGGTGCAGCAAAAATATCTTTTGTCATGACAACCCCTTTGATATTATCCAAATCTTTATCACACAAAGGATAAATAGAATGCAAGTTTTCCCGCACATAAGGAATAAACTCCTTTCTCGTCATCCTGATATCCAACCATTTCAATTCATCTTTATGAGTCATCAAAGAAGAAATATACCTATCGCCCAAATCAAAAACCTTATCGATAATATCTTGTTCCACACTGGCAATTTCCCCTTGTTTCGTGCTTTCATCAATCATCGACTTTATTTCGTCTTCCGTGATTATATCATTTTTATTTTCAAGCCGCAACAATTTTACAATAAGATTTGTGGACATAGAAAGAAGCCAGATAAAAGGAAATGTCACCCGGCTAACAACATTCATCATGGGAGTTATTGTTTTGGATATTTTTTCAGGGCTGGAAAGGCCAATCCGTTTAGGGACTAATTCACCCAATACCAATGTAAAATAAGTTACAATAAAAACGACCACAACAGTGGCTAACCCATCGCTAAATCGAGATATAAAAGAATATTGACTAAAAAATCCGCTGAGTGCATGTTGTATGCCCGCACCCGAAAAAATACCGGTTAAAATACCGATTGTAGTAACGCCAATCTGTACAGTTGATAAAAACTTATCTGGATTACTTAATAATCCTAAAGTTCTCTTTGCCTTTTTATCCCCGCGTTTAGCTTCTGTTTCCAACTTGGATTTCCGGACAGAAATAAGGGAAATTTCCGACATCGAGAAAAGGCCGTTCAATAAAATTAAACCGATAATTATAAATACTTCATCCATAATAATTAGCTGATGAGTAGACAAGTAGACGAGTTAAAAGTATACCTGTTTTACTTGTCTACTAACACCCAACTATGTGTTTAGGTTGTGAAGTTGCTAAAATTTTTCATAAAACAAAAATAGAATGGTTATCTTTGTTGTGAATTAGCAAAAAATCTCATGAATATAAAATCTGCAGAATTCCTTATCAGCAATACGGAGGTAAGTAAGTGCCCGCAGGACGGCAAACCGGAATATGCCTTCATAGGCCGGTCAAACGTGGGGAAATCGTCCCTCATTAATATGCTTACCAACAAAAAAGGATTGGCTATGACATCTTCAACTCCGGGGAAAACACAACTAATCAACCATTTCATCATCAATAATGAATGGTATTTAGTCGATTTACCCGGTTACGGATATGCGCAACGTGGAAAAAAAGGCCGCGACAAAATACAACAAATCATAGATCATTATCTGGATAAAAGAGAAGAATTAACCTGTCTTTTCGTACTTCTTGATTGCCGGCATGAACCCCAAAAAATAGATTTGGAATTTATTGAAAAACTCGGCGAAAGCGGAATTCCCTTTGCTATCATCTTCACAAAAACCGACAAAATTTCGGCAGGAAAATTAAGTGCTAATCTTGAAATATATAAATCCAAATTATTGGAAACGTGGGAAGAACTCCCTCCCATTTTCACAACTTCTTCCGAACACAAAAAGGGGAAAGACGAAGTGCTGGAATACATTGAAGAAATTAACGCTTCTATCAAAAATTGATGAAGATTGTTTTATCTTTGCATGATTTTTTAAAATAAATATAAGAAAATGAATTGGTTTGAATGTAAAGTTTCTTACGAGAAAATAGAAAACGGTATTCCGAAAAAAGCATCTGAGTCTTATTTGGTCGATGCCTTGTCTTTCACTGAAGCAGAAGCACGTATCATAGAAGAATTAAGACCAATGATTTCCGGTGAATTTACCATTTCCAATATTAAACGCGCACGCATTGCCGAACTTTTCTTCAATGAAAACGGAGACAGATATTATAAATTCAAGGTATTATATATCACATTAGATGAAAAATCCGGAGCAGAAAAGAAAACTGCAGTACAAATGCTGGCTCAAGCCTGTGATTTAAAAGAAGCAATCGCCATACTTGAAGAAGGAATGAAAGGTACCATGAGCGATTACGAAATCGCCTCTGTATCCGACACTCCAATCATGGATATTTTCCCATTTTCGGCAGATAAATAATATTGAAAAATGAAAAATAAGATTAATTTTTAATTGTTCATTTTTAATTTTTAATTCCAAGATGGAAATTTCCAACGAACTCCAAGATATCTGGGACGAGCTTCCTTCTAATGTCAGGTTAGTTGCCGTTTCAAAATTTCATCCTGCAGAGGTGCTTATGGAAGCGTATAATGCAGGACAAAGGATTTTTGGAGAAAGTAAAGTTCAGGAACTGACAGCCAAATATGAAATTCTTCCAAAAGATATAGAATGGCATTTTATCGGGCATTTGCAAACGAACAAAATAAAATATATCGTTCCGTTTGTTTCCATGATTCACAGCATCGACAGTGTAAATTTGTTACAGGAAGTCGATAAATATGCAGGTAAAGTAGGAAAAAAAATAAATGTATTACTCCAAATCCATATTGCAAAAGAAGAAACAAAATATGGCTTTACTGAAGATGAATGCTATGAATTTCTAAATTCCGGAACACATAAAACACTGAACAACATTAATATATGTGGTTTAATGGGTATGGCAACACTCACAGAAGATATAAATGCAGTCCGTTCGGAATTCAGAGGATTATATTCTTTCTTTAATAAACTGAAACAAAAAAATTTCTCATCTGACGATAATTTCGGGGAACTTTCTATGGGTATGAGCGACGATTATCATATCGCAATTGAGGAAGGAAGCACTCTGGTTCGCATTGGAAGTAAAATATTTGGAGAAAGACAGTATTATTAATAGATTTGCAGCGAAAAACATCAAATAGATAGCACATGAAAAATTTTTTAGAAACAAGATATGCAGGCCTTAATCTCAGGAATCCTATTATAGTAGGAAGTTCAGGGCTTACAAATAGTGTTGATAAAATAAAAGATTTAGAAAAAGCAGGAGCAGGGGCAGTAGTATTGAAGTCTTTATTTGAAGAACAAATTTCAATGCAATCCAATTGGTTACTGGAAAACGGAGACTACCCCGAAGCAAATGATTACATTTCCCAGTATGTAAAAAACCACGAAATCACTGACTATCTCGAACTAATCCAACAGGCAAAATCGAACTGCCGCATTCCCATAATCGCCAGTATTAACTGTTACAAATCAAATTCCTGGACAGAATTTGCCCATCAAATTGAAATGGCAGGTTCCGATGCAATTGAATTGAATATTTTTGTTTTGCACACAGAAATAAACACCAATTCTGATGCACTGGAAAACGAATATATCCGGATTTTGAACAAACTAAAAGAAGTTGTAAATATTCCGGTAACAGTTAAAATAGGAAAGCAATTCAATAACATACCCAATTTCGTCAATAAACTTTATGCCAATGGAGCTGCTGGTGTTGTGCTTTTCAACAGGTTTTATCAACCCGACATTGATATAAACAAACTGCAATTCGTTTCAGGACAAGTATTTAGTTCTCATTCAGACATTGCCGACACCTTGCGTTGGACAGCTATTGTCGCAGGGCGTGTACCACAAATATCATTAGCAGCCTCAACTGGCATACACGAATGGGAAGATGTGATTAAATGTATTTTGGCAGGCGCTTCAGCAGTAGAGCTCTGCAGTTCGATTTATCAACATGGAAATGAGTTGATAGGACAAATATGCCGCGGACTGGAAGAGTGGATGTTATCAATGAACTTCAAATCAGTAGAAACTTTCACCGGAAAATTGAATGGAGCTAATATAGCAGACCCGTCATTATATGAAAGGATACAATTTATGAAATACTTTTCAAACAGGGACTAAAAAAATAAACCTCTCAAAATGAGAGGTTTATTTTTTTATATGATATTCAAAATATCAATTTTTTCCTGCAGCAGCTTGTTTGTTTTCTTTGCAGCATTTTTTGTCTGCATCTTTAGTACATTTTTTGTCATCAGATTTGCAGCATTTTTTATCGTCTGATTTACAACATTTTGCATCTTTACCGCAAGTTTTAGGACATTCTGTTTTTTGACAGCAACCATCTTTCTTAACATCCTGAGCCATAACTGTAGATGATGCACATACAGCAACCATCAAAGCAATTGAAAACAACACTTTCTTCATCTTGTTTATAAATTAAATTTGAATTTTCATTAAACTAAATGTGTGCTTATCTTTGTGAAAGCAATTGCAAATATAGAGCAAATACTTCTTTAAAAATGTTATTGCCGGCTTAATAATCCATAAAACTTAAAAAGAAAAAATATGATGCAAAACAATTGGCTGGAACGCACGGAATTACTACTTGGCAAGCAACGGATGGAAGAATTAAAATCATCCCATATTCTTGTTGTTGGGTTAGGTGGTGTAGGCGCTTATGCTGCAGAAATGCTATGCCGGGCAGGAATCGGAAACCTGACAATCGTTGATGCAGACACCGTGCAGTCAAGTAATATTAACAGGCAATTACCCGCCCTGCATTCAACAATCGGACAATCGAAAGCCGCATTATTAAAAGACAGATTAAAAGACATCAATCCTGGAGCCAATATCATTGCATTACAGGAATTTTTAAAAGATGAACGTACCGTTGAATTATTGGACAATAACAAATTTGACTTTGTTGTGGATGCCATAGATTCCATAAGTCCTAAAATCTTTTTGATTTATCACTCCTTAACTCGGAAAATCCCTATTATATCGGCATTAGGAGCCGGAGGTAAAACAGATTTATCAAAAATAAAAATCACAGACATCTCCAAAACTTACCAATGCGCTTTGGCTAAGGTTGTCAGAAAACGATTGAAAGACATGGGAATCAGCAAAGGATTGCCGGTCGTTTTCTCATCCGAACCGGTCGATAAGAATGCCATTGTTTTGGTTGAAGGCGAACAAAATAAAAAATCATCAGCCGGAACAATATCCTACTTGCCGGCAGTTTTCGGTTGTTACCTGGCTCAATATGTTATTACAAATATTCGTAAGTGAAATAACAAGATATTGAGTTTATTCGTGTATTTTTGCAAAAATCTAAATTTCAGTGCAATGATTATTACAGCTAAACATATCATTAAAAGTTTTGACACCTTGAATGTTTTGAAAGGCATAGACTTGGAAATCCGGAAAGGAGAAATCGTATCTATTGTCGGCCCGAGCGGTGCAGGAAAGACAACCCTCCTCCAAATACTCGGAACCTTAGACAAACCTGATTCCGGCAAAGTCCTTTATGATAACACTGATGTCGGCCGTTTGAGTGATAAAGATTTAGCTGCGTTCCGGAACAAAAACATAGGATTTGTTTTCCAGTTCCACCAATTACTTCCCGAATTCACTTCACTTGAAAACGTAATGATTCCTGCATTAATCGGAAAAGTAAAATCATCGGAAGCAGAAAAAAAAGCCAACAAAATTCTTGATTTTTTGGGTTTAAAAGACCGCATGTCGCATAAACCCAATGAACTTTCCGGTGGGGAAAAACAACGGGTGGCTGTAGCTCGCGCCCTAATCAATAAACCTTCCGTTATATTTGCCGATGAACCTTCCGGCAGTTTGGACACCCATAACAAAGAAGAACTTCACAAATTATTTTTCGACTTAAGGACAGAATTAAACCAGACTTTCGTAATTGTTACCCATGATGAACAGTTGGCAAAATCGACTGATAGGATTATTCACATGACAGATGGGATGATCGTTTCGTGAAATAAAAGAAAAAAGCGAGGTATTACCCCCGCTTTAAATGTTTTCACAACGGAATAATCCTTATTGTGAATTGCTTCAATTAGTATGAGGCAAATATATGAATAAAATAATCATTAGCAAACTTTTGTTAATGATTATTTTTATTTTTAACTTTAGGGCATTCAAAATTAAAGCAATATATATCATGAAAAAGATATTGGGTCTGGATTTGGGAACCACATCTATTGGGTGGGCATTCGTATTTGAAAAAGAATATGATAATGAGCAATCATCTATTATTAATTTAGGAGTTCGCGTAAATCCGCTAACTGTAGATGAGCAAACCAATTTTGAAAAAGGTAAACCTATTTCAATAAATGCAGACAGAACCCTTAAACGAGGAGCTCGCCGCAATTTGCAACGATATAAACTTCGCCGTGAAAACTTAATATGTATATTAAAAGAAAACGGTCTAATAGATGATAATACTATTCTTGCAGAAAATGGGAAAAATACTACTCATTCCTTGTATGCATTACGGGCCAAAGCTGCTAAAGAAGAAATTAGTAAAAAAGATTTTGCCCGTGCATTATTAATGATAAATAAAAAACGAGGTTATAAAAGCAGCCGGAAAACCAAAAATGAAGATGAAGGTCAAGCCATTGACGGAATGGCGACTGCCAAACGTTTATACGAAGAAAATCTAACCCCAGGACAACTCTGTTACCAATTACTTAAATCTAAAAAGAAAACCTTGCCTGATTTTTATCGTTCCGATTTAAAAGCTGAGTTAGATAAAGTCTGGAATTTTCAAAAACAATTTTATTCCGAAATATTGACAGATAGTTTTCGAAAAGAAATTGAAGGAAAGGGACAAAGGGCTACTTCTGCTGCATTCTGGAATACTTATAAATTCAATACCGCTGAAAATAAAGGAACTAGAGAAGAAAAGAAATTACAAGCTTACAAATGGAGGAGTGAAGCCATTAATAAAAAACTGGAAAAAGAAGAAGTCGCTTTTGTAATTACTGAAATCAATAATAACATAAACAATTCAAATGGATATTTAGGAGCCATTGGAGATCGAAGCAAAGAATTATATTTCAATAAAGAAACTATCGGGCAATATTATTACAGACAATTGAAAGAAAACCCACATACCGGTCTGAAAAACCAGGTCTTCTATCGTCAGGATTATTTGGATGAATTTGAACAAATTTGGGAAACCCAGTCCAAATATCACAAAGAACTAACTCTTGAATTGAAAGCTGAAATCCGGAATGTTATTATTTTCTATCAACGGAAACTCAAATCTCAAAAAAGATTGATTAGTTTCTGCGAATTTGAAAGTAAGACAATTGAAATAGAGAAAAATGGAAAAAAGGTTGATAAAACAATCGGATTGAAAGTTGCATCAAAATCATCTCTACTATTCCAGGAATTTAAAATCTGGCAAGTTCTCCATAATGTGGAATTCCGGAATAAATCTACCAAAGAAAAATTCATCCCTGATTTAGAAGCAAAGAATATTTTGTTTGAAGAATTAAATTTGAAAGGGAATTTAAGTGCAGATAAGATAATCGAATTATTAGGACATAAACCCAAAGAATGGGAAGTAAATTACAAAATCGTTGAAGGAAACCGAACTAATAAGGAGCTTTTTGATGTTTATTTGAAAATTATAGAATTAGAAGGGTATGATGTAAAAGATTTATTGAAAGCAAGATGGGATAAAGATGAAATTGAATTATCTGAAATTCCTGTTTCTACATCTGAAATTAAGAATATGATAAAAGAAATTTTCGAAGCCTTGAATATCAACACCCAAATCCTTAATTTCAATGCAGAATTAGAAGGAAAAGAATTTGAAAATCAGCCATCTTATCAGCTTTGGCATTTATTATATTCTTATGAAGGAGATAATTCTGCAAGCGGGAATGAAAGGTTATATGAATTGTTGATGCAAAAATTCGGTTTCAAAAAGGAACACGCTCAACTATTGGCTAATATTAATTTACCGGATGATTATGGAAGCTTGAGTACCAAAGCAATGCGTAAAATTTATCCGTTTATCAAAGAAAGTAAATACAGTGATGCCTGCGAATATGCAGGTTACAGGCATTCAGCTTCATCTCTTACCAAAGAAGAAATTGAAAATAAACCACTGAAAGACCATCTGAAGAATCTTCCCAAAAATAGTTTACGAAACCCTGTCGTAGAAAAAATCCTGAACCAGATGGTAAATGTAATCAATACCATTATTGACGACTCTGAAATGGGACGACCCGACGAAATACGGATAGAATTAGCACGTGAACTGAAAAAGACAGCTAAAGAACGGGAAGAAATGACTGCCGGAATCAATAAAGCTAAAACTGATCATGAAAAAATCCGTATTATCCTGATTAATGAATTTGGCATTAAAAATCCAACTCGTAATGATATTATCCGATATAAACTATATGAAGAACTAAAAATAAACGGTTTTCACACATTTTATTCAAATACTTATGTTCCAAGAGAAAAATTATTCTCAAAAGAATTTGATATCGAACATATAATTCCGAAAGCCTTATCGTTTGATGATAGCTTTTCTAACAAAACCATTTGTACCCGTGGGGAAAACCTAAAGAAAAGAGACCGTACTGCCCTTGATTTTGTAGACCAGGATTTTAATAAAGAGTTGGAAGATTATAAAAACCGGGTAGAAATGTTATTCAAAGCAAAAGAAGGAGCCATCAGTAAAGCCAAATACAAAAAGTTGTTAATGAAGGCTTCAGACATTGGCGATGGATTTATTGAACGAGACTTGTGCGACAGTCAATATATTGCTCGTAAAGCACGTGAAATACTTTTGGAAATCAGTAAATCTGTAGTATCAACAACAGGAAGTATAACCAAGCGCTTACGTGAAGATTGGGAATTAATCAATATTATGCAAGAGCTTAATTTTGAAAAATATAAACAACTAGGATTAACCGAAAAAATTGAGAAAAAAGATGGTTCTTTCAAAGAACGAATTGTAGATTGGACAAAACGTAACGACCATCGTCATCATGCAATGGATGCATTAACTGTTGCATTTACCAAACATAGCCATGTTCAATACTTGAATTATCTGAATGCCCGTCGGAATGAAAATCATAAGTTGCATGGAAACATCATTGCCATCGAAGAAAAAGAATTAGTATCTATAATTGATGACGAAGGGAATAAAAGGCGAGTATTCAAGCAACCTCTCCCGAATTTCAGGCAAGAAGCAAAACGACAATTGGAAAACATCCTCATTTCCCATAAGGGGAAAAATAAGGTTGTTACAAAAAATATAAATTGTTATAAAACAGCTAAAGGCGAAAAACAAAAGATTGAACTTACTCCACGGGGACAATTACATAAAGAAACTGTATACGGAAGATTATACCAATATACAACCAAGGAAGAAAAAATCGGAGTAAAATTCGATGAAAGCTTTATTCAAAAAATAGCTTCACAAAAAATAAGAGAAGTGTTATTAAAACGGTTGATTGAAAATGGGAATGATTCTAAAAAAGCATTTACTGGTAAAAACAGTTTAGATAAAAATCCGATTTATCTGAATGGGTCCAAAACATTGAAAGTACCTGAAAAAGTAAAACTTGTTTCTTTAGAGACAGATTACACCATTCGTAAAGATATTTCACCTGATTTGAAACTTGAAAAAGTAATTGATAAAGGTATTCGGGATATTCTGCAAAAACGGTTAAAAGAGTTCAATGGTAGTGCTAAAGAGGCTTTCTCTAATTTAGATAAAAATCCGGTTTGGCTGAATAAAGAAAAAGGGATTTCCATCAAGCGAGTTACTATCAGTGGGGTAAGTAATGCGGAAGCTTTACATTATAAGAAAGATCATTTAGGAAAATATGTTTTAGATGAAAATAGGAATAAAATTCCAGTCGATTTTGTTAGTACAGGAAATAATCATCATGTTGCTATTTATCGTGATATTGATGGAAATTTACAAGAAAAGGTTGTTTCATTTTATGAAGCTGTAGAACGTATAAATCAAGATTTGCCAATAATTGATAAAATATACAATCAACATCTCGGCTGGCAATTTTTATTCACAATGAAACAAAATGAATATTTTGTATTTCCATCAGCTTATTTTGACCCATTAGAAATAGACTTGCTTAATCCTTCAAATAGAAAGTTAATCAGCCCCCATTTATTTAGAGTACAAAAGTTTACCATTAAAGATTATTTCTTTAGACACCATTTAGAAACAACTGTTGAAGATTCTGTCGCATTGAAAGGTACTACATATAAACGTATTGGTTTGAATGGGATTGAAAGAATCGTAAAAGTCAGAATCAATCACATCGGACAAATAATCCAAATTGGAGAATATTAATAACACAACTAAAATTAATTCTATGAAACAAGAAAATTCAATCAAACTCTTTGAAGAAAAGAAAATTCGGGGCCATTGGGATGAGAAAGAAGAAAAATGGTATTTCTCAGTGGTGGATATTGTTGAAGCTTTAACTGACAGTGTGAATCCTAGGGATTATTGGTTTAAAATGAAACAAAGAGTAAATACAGAAGATGGTTTTGAGTTGTCGACAATTTGTCGACAACTGAAGTTAGTTTCCAATGATGGTAAAAGATATGCAACTGATTGTTCTGACTCAGAAGGACTTCTGCGTATCATCCAATCCATCCCTTCTCCTAAAGCAGAACCTTTCAAACAGTGGTTAGCCAAAGTTGGCTACGAACGTATGCAAGAAATGCCAATCCGGAACAAAGTCTTGAACGAGCTCGCGAAAACTGGAAACGACTCGGACGAAGCGAAAAGTGGATCCAACAACGCATGACAGGTCAAGAGACCCGAAACAAGCTGACCGACTATTGGAAATCTGCCGGAATTGAAAAACAGGATGAATTTGCATTATTAACAAACATCATACACAAAGAATGGAGCGATTTGACTGTTAAAGAACATAAAGATTTGAAAGGACTAAAAACTTAAAACCTTCGCGATCACATGTCGGAAGCAGAGTTAATTTTCACGGCTCTGGCAGAACTTTCCACACGGCAAATTGCAGAAAGTGGAGAAGCAACCGGGGTAATTGAAAATGCTAAAGCAAGTAAGAAAGGTGGAGCAATAGCTAAAAATGCAAGGAATGAATTAGAGGCAAATACCGGAAAAAAGATTATAACAGGAGAAAATTTTCTTCCACCTAAAAAAGAAAATCCTGAATTAGAATAATTAATGCTCAAATATCTAATGTCATGATCAAGAAAACACTCTATTTTGGAAACCCAACATATCTCAGCATGCGCAATGAACAACTCGTCATTAAGTTGCCGGAGGTTGAAAAAAATGATTCTCTTCCTGAAAAATTCAAAAAAGAGAGTGAAGCAATATTTTCAATAGAAGATGTTGGAGTTGTCATTCTTGACCATAAACAAATCACAATTACACACGGATTGATCGAAAAATTGCTTGATAATAATACTGCTGTCATCACATGTAACAATAGCCGGATGCCAGTTGGATTATTACTCCCTCTTTGTGGCAATACCACTCAAAGCGAGCGGTTCAACAAACAAATTTCGGCTTCCGAACCTTTGAAAAAGCAATTATGGCAACAAACCATTAAATCTAAAATAACTAATCAGGCTGAAGTCTTGAAAAAATTAAGGAGCTGCAATATCCGAAATATGAAATATTGGGCTGACGAAGTAAAAAGTGGAGACCCTGACAATTTCGAGGGCCGCGCAGCGGCCTATTACTGGAAAGAAGCATTCCCTGAAATTAATAATTTTACAAGAGAAAGGGAAGGCATGCCACCCAATAATCTTTTGAATTATGGTTATGCTATTTTGCGGGCAGTCGTTGCAAGAGGATTGGTTGTCAGTGGACTGTTGCCAACTTTTGGAATCCATCATCACAACCGTTACAATGCATATTGTCTGGCGGACGACATTATGGAACCATATCGTCCGTTTGTTGATTATTTAGTGATGTCAGTTGTAGATTCTGGTGAAGATTTTTTAGAATTAACAACTCCAATCAAAAAACGATTATTACAAATTCCAACTATTGATGTTAAAATCGGGGGAAAGCAAAGTCCTTTGATGATTGCCGTTGGTCAAACAACAGCTTCTCTATACCAATGTTTTGAAGGAAGTTCAAGAAAAATAAAATATCCGGAATTTACATAAGATTTTGCTTATGCATAATTCTTCACGCCTAAATCAATATCGTATTATGTGGGTTTTAGTACTTTTTGATTTACCCACAGAGACAAAGAAAGAAAGGAAAATATATTCTGATTTCAGAAAGAAGTTGGTAAAAGATGGTTTTACTATGTTTCAGTTTTCCATTTATCTTCGTCATTGTCCGAGTGTGGAAAATGCCAATGTTCATATCAAACGGGTAAAAAGCTTTTTGCCTGAAAAAGGACATGTAGGAATATTATGTATTACCGACAAACAATTTGGCATGATGGAGTTATTTTATGGAAAAAAAGAAGAGCAAAAACAAACTGGTTGGCAGCAATTAGAACTCTTTTAAAAACAAAAATCCCGACTTTCATCGGGATTTTATGTTGAAAAACAGCTAATTTCAGCAATCCTAATTGTTGCGATAAAACATTGAAAACCAAAGAAATAAATTTCACTATACTGTTTTCAATGAACGAATATACTAATTTGAAAGCAATTCACAACGACGAGTTATAACGTCGGTCGCGTTAGTCGACTGTTTTCAATGAACGAATATACTAATTTGAAAGCAATTCACAACTAGCGGTTCGCGGTTCAAAACTGCGTGGGCACTGTTTTCAATGAACGAATATACTAATTTGAAAGCAATTCACAACGCACATCGACAAGGATGGTACAAGGTATTGACTGTTTTCAATGAACGAATATACTAATTTGAAAGCAATTCACAACAATTTTTTAAATCTTCTTTATTCCATGCGACTGTTTTCAATGAACGAATATACTAATTTGAAAGCAATTCACAACTGGAGTTAAAAAACTCGCAAAAGAAAAGCGACTGTTTTCAATGAACGAATATACTAATTTGAAAGCAATTCACAACAATTAAACTCATTTTGAATAATTTTTGATTACTGTTTTCAATGAACAAATAAACACTTACTTTTCAATGCTCTCTATTCTCTCATAAACACAATCAAACAGGCGATAAACCATTTTTCCATTTCACTCAAAATGTATTTGAAAGCATTAAAGAGAAAGCATCGTTTATGCAATGTTTATGCAAACAATTCTTTTGCAAATATAGAACTTAATTTGATAAAAATCAGGATAATTTAGTTCTTTTGTGTGTTTTCAAAAAGTCGGAAATTTGCATAAAACAGAATGTTTTATGAGGAGAATAACTCTAAATTTTGAAGTTGCAGCAAGACAAAAAAAGAATGGTACTTTTCCAATTTATTTGAGAATAACTGAAAATAGCATTCATTTCAAATATGTCTTAGATGTTTATGTTTTGAATCGTAAAAATTTCAATGCACAAGCAAAAAAAGAGAGTTGGATTTCGTCCAAAGAACCGTATGCAAAGACTTTCAACGAAAAATTATCAACTATCTTAGAAACAACACATAAAATAATCATCAAGTTAGAACTTCGAGGTGAATTATCGGCTGCAAATTTAATAAAACAAATCAAGGGCGGAAATGATTGTGATTCTTTTCTGGCATATTTAAGAAAAAAGCAACAAGAGTTCATGGATAAAAGGATGTACTCTTATTCAGAATCATTCTTATATCTGGAACAAAAGTTAAATGAATATACCAATAATCGAGATATATTATTTCGAGATGTAACTTATTCATTCATTCAAGGTTTCGTGCTGTTTCTACAAAAGCAGTACACTAAAAAAGGATATTTGAAAGAATCGACAATTCACAGCATAGTATCAAGGTTCAAAACCATTTACAAATGTGCCGTTTTAGAAGATTATATCTCAGGAAATCAAAGTAATCCATTTGACCGCATAAAAATAAAGAAAAATAAACCGATGAAAATAGCACTTTCCAGAGATGAATTAGATAAAATCAATAGTTTGGACTTAGAAGAAAATTCTTCATTATGGCATGTGCGGAATTATTTCATGTTTGCAATGTATATGGCAGGTATGCGAATTAGTGATGTTATGAACTTAAAATGGGAAAATATCGAATCAAACAGATTAGTATATACCATGCAAAAAACAAAATTGCATTGTTCGTTGGCAATATATAACAAAGCTCAAGAGATATTGGATTTGTATAAAAAAGAAAATTGTGTATCATCAGATTACATTTTTCCAATTATGACTGTATATGAAAATAAACGAAAGAAAACGGATTTAACATTAAAAGAACTGTCCAACAGGCGAAAAGCAAGGACAACCAATATCAATCATCATTTGAAAATCTTAGTGAAAAAGGCTGGAATTGAGAAAAACGTCTCATTTCACATTTCGAGGCACACATTTGCGACAATTGCATCTCGAACTGAAATAGGAGTTTATAATATCAGTCAGTTATTAGGTCATTCTAATATTTCAATTACTCAAACTTATTTGAATGACATTAATGAAACAGTACAGGATAAAGCTCTTCAACGAGTTTTTTTGTAATCATGTTTATATATCAATATATGATAATAATAGTTATCAATATAAGTAATGATATTTATTTGAAAGGTATTGATTATTAGTATATTTGAACAGAGTAATATTAAATTAAAAGTAAATAATTATGAAATTATCAGTAAGAGAGTTTGATAAGGAATATATGGGTAGTTATATTCAAGATTACAAGGATGTTGGTTTGTATGAAAAGCCAAAAGAAATACCTGAGGGTTACATAGAGAAAAGAAAAATATTAAAAGAGAAGACGGATAAAAAAGAAATACTGCAAGTAAAGTTAGGACATTTTGCAGAATATGTGTTGAATGTATTGTCGGAATATGGAAATCCAACTGATATTAGCAAAATAAAGGAAATAAAAGACTATAGAATGATTAATGGACGGATTTTATCAAAGCCGAATTTACACTTTATAAGTAATTCTGATTATGAGCAAGTAAAGGAAATACTAAAGGGTTATCCAAATTTGGAATCATACGCTGATGACTTTGCACTAATGGTAGTATATGCTAAGAATGAATGTTTTTGTGGCAGAAAAACTCAAGATGATATGTTTGAAAGTCTAATACCAGAAAGAGAAAGAAGAAATGTACGAAATTTTTATGCGGATTTGGCTTCAATAGATACTCAAAATATAACTATCAGTTATGCCCAGAAAGATGATAAAAATGGGAAGTGGGTAAATAAAAGAATGAAAATAGAGTCCCCGATATTACAGAAAATGATGTTATTCCAATTCGCAAAAGAGTATTATACATTTGTAGAAAGAGCCGATGAAGAATATTTTGTTTTAGAAGATGAAGTTAAACGATGTTCAAAAACAAATCCACAAGGTTCTTTGGGTCATGTGTACTCAAAGGCACTTGGAGCACTCATTCATATATATTGGAATTTCATGGAAAATGAGGGACTATTTGGAAATTTCAAAACAATTAAGGAAAAGTACTTGCTAATTGGTAAGTTACTTGTAATAGCAGGACATACTGATTACACTGAAGAATCAAAGCATTTAGGAGAGGCAGAGCATCACTATAAACGATTAACGCCATATTGGTTTTGGGATGGAGGAAAAAGAAAATGGCAAGGGAAGAAAAAGAACTAAATAATTCGATTTTAGCCGTATTTTAGTGCTGGTATATCGGAATTTTTATTAATTTATTTGTACTCACAACTTAAAAAAGAACAAGTTATGAGTACATTTTTTTTAATTGAAAAGACGGATTTAAAAAATATCCGCAAAGAAATTCAAGAGTTAAAACAACTCATTGAAAGTAACCAATCAAAAGCAACAAACTGGATTGGTTCAGAGGAAGTGCCAAACTACTTAGGTGTAAGTCGTAAAACATGGCAAAGTTATCGAGACAAGAAACTTATACCATTTTCACAGATTGGTCGGAAAATAAAGGTTAAACGTTCTGACTTAGATGCTTTCATTGAAAGTGGTATGATAGGCAAACATGGTCAAATTTCTAAATTTTAAGATTATGTTTGCAATGTATGATTATATCGAGATAGCGAAGTATCTGCCAAATGGACATTATAAGAACGTTAATAAGTTCGGAGAATTAGTCGACAAACATTCGCCGATGAAAGTCAGTTACAATAAAGAAGAATGTCTTTTGACCATTAAGGGTAGTTTACCACACTTTATTCAGGGGCATAATTTTTGGTTTGATTTGAAAGGCGTAGAAAAAGCGATTGATAGGATTAGTGAATTGCTGAATGTGGATTTATATCATGCAGAAGTCAAGATTGTAGAGTATGGTGTGGTGGTTATGCCAAAGTTCACTATACAAAATTTTATTGATAATCATGTTCAGACCAGAGGATACAGGGAAGAAATTTACATGGGCAGAGGGAAAAACTACGTTAGAAATGACAAGGCGTACACTCTAAAGTTTTATAGTTTATGGGCAAATATTGACAATTCATGGAATAAGGTAACACCTGAAATACGAAAGATGTTAGAAAATAGTCGGTGTTCCAGGGCTAATAATCCAATGCGTTATGAAATACATGGTAGTCCAAAAAAGATAATGGGGCTTAAGTTACTTGTTTCCGATTTGCTATCAGGAGATTGTGAAGACTGTTTCAAAGATGTACTATTTAAGAAGTATAAGCAAATAAAAAAATGGGAACGTTTGAATATTAACGGAATGAAGAGTCTAAACACTTCCAAAATTGCATTGACTTTGTTATCGGAAAAGTACAATCGCTTCCAAGAGGAGTTACTGAAAATGATTGATAGGACAGGTGCAAAAGAATGCTCAAAGAGAAGCAGAAAAACTCATATCAAAGAATTATGCAGAAAAATACCACATGAAAAATGTTCTTATTCCATAGATGATTTACTCATTGAGACTTTGAATGAAAATATTATTGAGGCAAAAATAAGTGGCTGTGCGACATTCTCGATTAAAAACAATAACAATTACAGATAGCATGCTATTAGTCGGAATATGAAAGGATAAATAAAGGAAAAACACATGTCCAGCACTTATTTATTCAAGAAAATATTTTCCGATAGGGCAACACTCTAAAATCAGTGAAATATATTACATTTGCATCATAGTATTAATCATTAAAACGATTTAAAAGAAACAGACATCATTTTTTGAAATAAAATATTGGATTTGAGTATTATTTTTTCTGTACTTGTAAAACTTCGACACTTTTATTGGTTATGCAGAGGAAAGAATATTCACGTGAAAAAGCGTGAGTGGTTCTTGCTGTGTAACCGAGGTAGTCGAAGACCTTACAAGCACAGTTTGAATTTAACTCACGCTACTTTTTTTACAAAAGTATTTTAGTTGGTGGACACAATATGGCATTCTTGAGTTTTAGCTTTGTGAAAAATTAGTTAAAACTTAAAGATTTCAATTATGACACTAAAAGAAGCTGCTCAAAGAGCAAAGTTACCAACTGTTGAATTTGTACAAGAACAACTTAGTAAATTCGATTTGGAGGAGAATTATCAACATGAAGAGAGGGTTAAGCAAGAGATAATTCGTAAACTTGACCGTAATAGATATGAAACTATTCTATTGACAGTTATTGTGATAAACGAATTATATAGTACTCATATCATCAATAAAGTACAACTTGCCAAGCATATTTTCAATAATAGGCAGGAAATATTTTCTCTAATTGATAACGGAGATAATAAAGCTGTTGAAAGAGTTGCAAAAGGGCATGGAATTGGTTTGAAAAAAGAAATTAATTTTTATTCTTTTGCTTCAAAATTCTGTTATTATTTCAATGAAAATGACTTTCCGATATATGATAGTTATGTTGAAAATATGCTTCGTATGTACAATACAATGGATAAATTCCACGATTTTATAAAAATAGATTTTAGGGATTATGGGAAATTCAAAGATATTATTGATAGATTTATGAATTACTATGGACTTAAAGCAGAACCACACAAATTTACGATAAGGGACATTGATAAATTTTTATGGTTTTATGGTACAAGGGATGTACTTAAAAAGAAAAAGAATATGAATTAGCAACAATTTTTATGGCAACGAAAAAAGATAAAAAAGATATTTCTGCAATTGCAGGTAAAATCAGATGTTATTTACTTATTATTCATAAGATTAAAGAGGAAAAATATGTAAGTAAAGAGGAATTAGAATCATTTCTTCAAGATAAGCTTCAAGTTTACGATTATAATATATATATCGGAACTTCATCACGAACAATAGACCGGAACTTTGCTGATATTGAAGAACTATTTAGAATAACTATAGATTATTCAAAAGCAAACAATGGTTACTATATTTCAAATGAATTTCCGGATATTGATTTTGAACGAATGTTAGAAGTGTTCGATTTATTGGAAACATTAACACTAAGTGATAAGTTGAAAAAAATTGTTTTTGCAGAAAAAAAGCAGAACAAGGGAGCAGAATATCTATCATTACTCATTGAGGCAATCAAAAACAACATAAGAGTAGAATTCAAATATCGCAAATTTGACAATACTGTTACTAAAGAAAAACGAATAGTTGAACCATACGCTTTAAAAGAATTTAAAGGTCGGTGGTATTTACTTGCAGTTGAAGAGGGTGGTAGATTGGAAGAATGGAGAAAAATCAAGACTTGGGGATTAGACCGAATAGAGAATTTTCATTTAACAAACAATTCTTTCAGGAAAAACATAAATTTAAACATTGAGGAAGAGTTCAAAAATTCATTTGGTATTTTTTCTGATAAAGACAAAGAGGTTGAAGAAGTTATATTGTCATTTACACCAATGGGTGGCAAGTATAATGAATCATTTCCGTTGCATGAATCACAAGAAATATTGATAGATGATGACAAAGAGTTCAGAATCAAACTTAATGTGAAACTAACTTATGACTTCATCATGGAATTGCTTTCACAAAGTGAGAAAATGAAAGTAATTGCACCAACTCATCTGAAAAATAAGTTGATTGAAATGCACAAAAACGCAATAAAATTACTTGAAGAAGTTGATAGTTAGCAAATTAATTACTAAATTTAAGGAAAGATATAACCACTAAAATTGATTACAAATGAAAACAAAATTACTATTATTGATTTCTTTTTTACTTATTTCAAGTATTAGTTTATTTTCTCAAGGTTATCTTGGGAAAACAATATCACAAGTAAAAGAAAAAATGAAAAATGACTATCCAAATGTTAAAATCGGGAGTGTTACCAATAAACAAGGAAACATAACTTTATTCCAAGAAATGACTGAAGTACAGCAATTGGCATTTTTTAATAACAAAGGTATCTGCAATCTCGAAAAGATGTATCCATTAACAGATGCTGCAACTGCTCAGATTTTACTTGTTATCAAATCTACAGCATACACTAATTATTATGATTCAAAAATAGACATTCATATTTATAAAATTAGAGTATCAGGAAAAGGCATTATCGAAGCTGATTTTTTGGTAGATAATAAAGGTCATTATGTCTTTGAACTGTATTATCTGAATTCAAAAGGGGAAAAGGATGATCTCTAATTTAAATGTAATATTAAAGTATAAAACCAAGTTAAATGACAAAAGAACAATTAAAATGGATTAAATACTATGGTTTAGATGGAAGTAAAGACGAGTTTGAGAAACTGAGTTTAATTCCAGACCATAGTGAAGAAGCTAAAAAGAAAATGGAGGAACTTTTGGCAAGAGAAGACTCTGATTATTCTTATCACGAATTACAATTTCTCGGATGTATGGATTTACAGAAGTTAGCCTCAAAATCAGAAGTTGCAGCTTGGGAGTTTATGGCATTATAAAACATTCAAAATTTTAAAATACAGTTCCACTTTATAATATAAGACTTGGACGGAAAAGTTATGATAAAAATGAATCAAAAGTCAACTTTACAAGACAGAATGCAAGACGGTTTTGTTCCAGAGCAAAAAACAACAGTTTCATTCAAAGAGGGATTTGAAAAAGGAACACCAATCAGTTCGGAAAAACTCATCAAAGAACTTGAACAAAACCGATTAAAGATAAAAGAACGAATAATAAACAGCATTTGGGGTTTCATACTTGGAGATTGTTGGGGCGTTCCGTATGAGTTCAAAAAGCCACAAGCAATAAAATTTAAGAAGTTCGACAGTTTTGGTACTCATAACCAACCAGCAGGCACATGGTCAGATGATACTTCACTAATGTTGTGTAATATGGATTCATTCATGCAAGGAGTTTATTCTCAAGAAATGGAAATAGAAAACTTGAAAAAATTTCTGAAAGGAGGATATTCTATAAATAACCAACTGTTTGATGTTGGAAACGCAACTAAGCAATCAATATTTAATCCAAATTGTGACAAGTCCGAATTTTTAGGAAATGGTGGTTTACTTCGTTGTTGGTTATTTGCTGCACTAATGTTGTCAGATGGACTTGATGAAGAAGAATTTGTAAAATCACTCAATTTAACGCATTCAAGCAACGAAATAGCACTAAGTGCATGTAAGATATACTTTTCAATATTAACTTCATTGTGGAGAGGTTTAGAATGGGATAAACAAAGCATAACCGATTACAATAACTGGAAAGAACAACCAAGCATTAAAAAATTGAATATTGATGGCACAATAGTAAATGCAGTTATCATCAGTATTGATTCTTTTCTGCAAAACAAATCAATTGAAGAAGTAATTCGGTTGGGTGAAGATACAGATTCTAATGCAGCAGTTTATGGTGCATTGTATTATGCCAACAAGAGTTTTCCGAAAAATTACCAAAAGAAAATCAGGGATTACAAAGAAATTCAATATCGTATTGAGGTCTTTCTAAATCAAATATTATAGAATAGTTACATTAAATTTAACAATGGCTGTATTTCAATTAGATTGATTTGCAGCCATTTTTGCATTGACAAGAACACTAAAATGCTATACAATAGTTGTTTATTACATAAACTTTTACTATTTTTAAGTAGTATTTTTATCAATCAATTTATTAATCAAAGCAAATTGACCGCAATTTTGAAAAATCGGAAGAACAAGATTTCAGCAGAAAGTTCTATGTAAATTGAGAAAAATCTATCGTAGTTTATGCAATGTTTATGCAAAGAATTGGGAATGGCAATTAACTTATTGAAATACAACTATTTGAAATTGATTTATTTTTTCAATGAACGAATATACTAATTTGAAAGCAAATTTACATTAATTCATTTGCCTATAAACAGAAGGCGGCATTTTCATCTGTTTGGTAAACAACCTGGTAAAATAAGCCATATCTTCAAATCCTAGCAAAACAGAGATTTCACTAATCTTAAGCTGAGTCAGTTCCAGATATTGGCAGGCACGCTGTATCTTCAACCGGAGAAAATAATCAATCGGAGAAAATGACGTATATTGCCGGAATAAAAATGAAAACTGGGATACAGATAAACGACATCTGCCAGCTAATTTTTCCAACGTTAACCTCTCATTAACATGTTCTTTCATAAAATGAAGCGTTTGTTCCATTAAATGTTGAGTATGTAGATTTCTTGGCCCTACATTCAAATGACGAGATTCCGGAATATAAAGAAAGGTTGCCAGCAAATGATACAAACACATACAAGCATATTCATAACGCTCCCTTATAAATCCTGATTCTAAATTGGAATATATTTCCTCAAATAAATCAATCCGATACTGTATGCGGGAATCATTCACATCATTAAACCTACGGGTAACCATATTGTGAGAAACAAACTCAAGGGCATTTTCTCCTTTGAAATGTAACCAATAGATTGTCCAAGGATTTGCATCATCTGCTCCGTAGCGATAGGGAATTCCCGATGGAAGTATAATGTATTGATAAGCCTCTATTTCATATTTCTTCTGGTCGTACTCAAGCCATCCTTTACCTTGTATACAATAAATAACAATACAATAATCCGTCCCTTTTTCTTTACTGTTATAGTGGTATTTAACTTCAGGAAAAAAGCCTATCCTGGAAATATACAAACGCCGGAGCATCTTGTTCGAAAAAAAATCCTTAATGCTTTCTTCCGGAAAAGACAAAATACGTTGCCCTTTAAAACCTTCTTTAATTGCAGGATGTTTCATTTTCGTAAGATAGTACAAATATTTCGCAACAAAGTTAAATGAATTATCAAAATAAACAAGCTTATTTTGCAATGTCAATTAGTAAAATTTATTCGCCATGAACAAAATTTCAGGAAAATCAAATTACGGCAAAACTCCTTATACAAGTGTAAAAGGAGAAGTATTCAAAGGATGGGAAACCATCTGTAATCAACTGCAAAAAGACATTGCTTCCTCAAAAAAAGACCAATTTACATTGGTGATTGAAACTTATCAGGGAGTATACCACGACGAGCTGATCTCCGGATTTAAATCATTATCTCATGATTTATTTATCAACACAGATACCATATTTTATCCCGAAGATAAAATCAGGGGAATTACTTTTCCTGATGTTACTGATGACAGGATTTTCGGATATATGACCAGACTTAATTTCAAAGATTTATTAGACTGGGATAAAGTCCTTGCAATCAGGGAAAAGATAAAAAACGCCAAAGGATTGATTATTATATACGGCTATGCAGCTTCTATCATTGCAGAGAATCCGGATTTAATCGTATATGCCGATATGGCTCGTTGGGAAATTCAACGTCGCCAACGTTTACATGAAGTTGAAAATATCGGCATCAGAAATAAAGAAGAAGATCCGTCAAAGCAATATAAAAGAGGATTTTTTGTAGACTGGAGGATTTGTGACCGCCAGAAAAAATTGTTGTTCTCAAAAGCCAATTACTGGTTGGACACAAATAAAAAAGATGAGCCTAAAATGATCTGCACCTCTGTAATTCTCGAAGGATTGAAAGAAACCGTTAAAACTCCGTTCAGGGTAGTCCCTTTTTTCGATCCGGGACCTTGGGGCGGACAATGGATGAAAGGTAAATTTGATTTAGATTCTGATAAATCTAATTATGCATGGTGTTTCGATTGCGTTCCTGAAGAAAACAGTATATTACTGGAAGTAGGCAATGAAATCATCGAAATACCTTCTATCAATTTGGTTTTCCAGGAAACAAAAAAATTACTGGGAGATGCTGTTGAATCCAGATTTGGCCAGGAATTCCCTATTCGTTTCGATTTCCTTGACACGATGGAAGGTGGAAATCTCAGCCTGCAAGTGCATCCTTCGACCCAATATATTCAAGACCAGTTCGGAATGAAGTATACACAAGATGAAAGTTATTATATGTTGGATGCAGCTCCTGGTGCAATTGTTTACCTCGGACTTAAGAAAGGCATTTCTCCTGAACAAATGATCAATGACTTAAACGAAGCTCAGGATGGGAAAATAATTTTCGATGCAGATAAATATATAAACAAATTTCCGGCAAAAAAACACGACCATTTTTTAATTCCCAATGGAACCATCCATTGCTCGGGAACCAACGGAATGGTATTGGAAATTTCTGCCACACCTTACATTTTCACTTTCAAACTCTGGGATTGGAACCGTGTGGGATTAGACGGAAAACCTCGTCCGATTAACATTAAACATGGCGCCAATGTAATCCAGTGGAACAGGGATACCGAATGGTGTGAAAAGAACATCGTCAACAGGATTGAAAAAATAGGAGAAGGTGATGGATGGAAAGAAGAAAAAACCGGATTACATGAAAACGAGTTCATAGAAACACGTCGTCACTGGTTCACAAAGCCGGTTTTACATCATACCAACGGAGGAGTTAATGTATTAAACCTTGTGGAAGGAAGCGAAGCCATAATAGAAAGTCCTGAAGGAAAATTCGAACCTTTCATCGTACATTATGCTGAAACGTTTATTGTTCCGGCAAATGTAGGTACATACAGTATACGTCCGTACGGAAAAAGCGAAGGTAAAGAATGTGCAACTATTAAAGCATACGTCCGGTTCAAAGATTAATTGAAATTTTGACAGGGATTTAATCCCTGTCACTTTCAATTGTATACACAAAGCTATCTGCCCGGTAATACCCTTCACACCATTCTACAGGCATACCATTTGTATCATAAACAAAACGTTTCCGCTTAAGCACAGGATCACCTTGATTTAGTCTTAACTTTTTTGCCAGAAATACATCAGCAACCAAAGCGCTGATTTCTTCTCTGGAAAGTTTCACCGTAACTCCATAATCAGTTTCCATAATATTGTAAAGCGGCCGCGAATAGTCCTCTTCTCCGGTCATCCCAATTTCAGGATTAAAATAAGAGATAAAATAAACAAACGGGAAATTCGGTTTACCCCTCAATCTTTCCAGTTTTAGAATTTCAGCATCTTTATTTTTTAAATTAAAGAAGCTACACAACTCTTCGTCAGGAAGTTCCCAGCTCACATGTAATTCAAAATTCTTCACTTTAATTCCTAACGATTTCATTTCCTGTGAAAAACTCAGCCAATTTTTAACCTTTAGATTGACAGCTTTATCAGCAACAACGGTGCCAACTCCTTTCTTACGGACCAACAAACCTTCAAACACTAATTTATTTAATGCCTGCCTGATGGTACTTCGGGAGACTCCTAATTGTTTGGATAAATCTATCTCATTAGGAAACATTTTCCCATTCTTATATTCATCTTTTTGTATATATTCTCTCAGTTGTCCTTCTATTTGTACATACAAAGGGAGAGAACTTGTTGCATCAATTGTAATCTGCATAAATTCTGCTATTTTTCCGCAAATATACATTTTTTTATAAAAAAACGCTAAAATTATTTTGATATTTTGATTTTATTCATACATTTGCAATTGAATATATGTACGTACATATACAAAATGATTGTACATATCATTCAAATTAATTGTTAATACAATATATCATGAAAAAAATCTTATTTACTTGTATGTTATTACTGGGCTTCTTGATTTCCCATGCCCAGCAAATAACAGGGAAAGTTTTGGACAAAGAAAATTCTGAACCTCTGATCGGTGTGTCCATTTCTATCGAGGGAAGCACATCAGGTACTATTACGGACATTGATGGAAACTATTCTATTGTAGCTAAAGAAGGAGATGTATTGATTTTTTCTTATATAGGAATGTTGTCGCAAAAAGCAACTGTAGGTAAAAACAAAAACATCACGGTGTATCTGTCTCCTAACTCTCAGGTATTAGATGAAGTGGTTGCCGTGGGATACGGAACCATGAGGAGAAAAGATTTAACAGGAGCCATATCTTCTTTATCCGGAACAGAAGTTGAAAAAACGACTTCCTCTAGTGCTTTAGGTGGTTTGGCGGGAAAATTGCCAGGTGTTCAGGTTATTCAGAATTCCGGAACGCCCGGTGGAGATATAAGCATACGTGTGAGAGGTGTTGGAACAATCAATGGTGCAGATCCTCTCTATGTGGTTGATGGAGTTCCTGTAAGTGGAGGAATCTGGTACCTGAACCCTTCTGACATTCAAACAATTGATGTATTGAAAGATGCCTCAGCCACAGCTATCTACGGAGCCAGGGGAGCAAACGGAGTTGTGATGGTGACAACTAAAAAAGGGATGAAAGGGCAAAACGTGGCTACGGTTGATTACAGTTACGGATTTCAGAAAGTTGCTAAATTGTACGATATGATGAATGCTTCTCAATATGCTGCTCTTCATAACGACATGAGAACCAATGCCGCAGAACCTTTGAATCCTGCTTTTGCAGATCCACAATCGCTTGGAGCCGGAACAGATTGGTTGGACCAGATTTTCCATACCGCCCCAATGCAAAAAGTAACAGCAAGCATGTCGGGTGGTGATAAAACGCTTTATTCGGTTTCCGCCAGCTATTATCAACAAGATGGAGTTCTGAAGAATACAGGTTATGACAGGGTAACTATGCAAGCCAACCTTCAAACGGAATTTAACTCTAAATTCAGATTATCTACCAATATGATGTTTAGTGGAGAAAAACGCGATCAACAAGACGCATATACAGTTATTGAAAATGCGATGAGGATATTACCTAATATACCTGTTTATGATGAAAACGGAAATTTTGCAGGACCCACCGGCAGTGCGCCACTGAATGGAGATGCTATCAATCCGGTGGGAATTATCAGTACACAAACGAATCAAACAGATGCATACAGAGGTTTAGCAAATATCTCTTTAGAATATGATATTACCGACTGGCTCCAATTCAAGACATTGGGAGGAACAGAAGCTGGATATGGTTATACCAATAATTTTTATCCCAAATATAAATGGGGAAATGCACAGATGGAAGAAACAAAACAAACGGGAAATTCTTCTTATGATGTCCTGTTGTTGTGGGATAACACATTGACATTCAAGAAAAAAATAGATAAACACAGTATTAATGCTTTTGTTGGAACAAGTTTTCAAGACTTTAAAAACCGCTGGGTTGGTGCCACCGGAGTCGGCCGTGCCAGTGATGGAGTAAAAGAACTGACAAATGCTCTTAAAGCTGATAAAGTGGATGGTTCCAGTAGTGGATGGGCTATGATGTCATATATGGGAAGAATTAATTATATATACGATAATAAATATAATATAACAGCATCATTAAGGGCTGATGGTTCTTCTATTTTCGGTGAAAATAATCAATATGGTTACTTCCCCTCATTTGCAGGAGCATGGACTGCCTCTAATGAAGGTTTCATGAAGGACATAAAAACCATTGATTTTTTAAAACTGAGAATAGGGTATGGAGTTGTAGGAAATCAGGATATGACACCTTACATAGCCCTGGACAGATTGGACGTAAAAGGCCAATATAATTTCGGAAGTGCCCGCGGTTTTAATTCTGTGGCAGTCGGAACAATCTATCCTTATATGTTGTCAAATAAAAATCTTCAATGGGAAGAAACAAAGCAATTCAATATAGGATTTGATATGGCAATATTAGAGAGCCGGATATCATTTACTACCGATTTCTATAGCAGAACCCTGGATAAAATGATGGTACCAGCTCCTGTGCCTCAAACATCAGGTTTTACACTGGAAAAAGAAAATAATCCTAATCAAAATATAGGTAAAGCAAGGAATATGGGAGTTGAATTTACAATAAATACAATCAATTTTCAAACCAAAGATTTTAATTGGACAACAGGATTGAACCTGGCTTTCAACAAAAATGAAATTCTTGATCTGAAAGATAATCAACTTTTGGAATATTACACTTTGGAAAAGAAAGGATACCCTATCCATGCTTTTTACGGATATGCAGTTGATCATATTTATCAAAATGTAGATGATGTATTCTCCGGTCCGGCAATGGAAAACCGTGCGGCCGACAGAAGTCTCTACGATCCAACCAAAGGTACAGCTCCCGGCGATATCGCATTCAGGAAATTCACGGAAGGTGATGTTCTAACTGACGAAGACAGGGTAGTTATCGGAGATCCGAATCCATGGTTTACAGGAGGATTAAATAACTCTATTACATATAAAAACCTCGACTTTAGTTTTATGTTCCAGGCTGTTTATGGAAATGAGATTTTCAATGAGGTGAGGATGACTCATGAAGGCATGTCTGCAACATATAACCAGTTTACCTCAACTCTCAATCGATGGACAGGAGAAGGAAAAAGTTACGATATGCCACGCGCTGTTTATGCAGATCCCAACAAAAATAACCGGCCATCCGACCGTTTCGTAGAAGACGGTTCATACTTGAAACTGAAAAATGTAACCATTGGCTACAAGTTGCCAGGCAAATGGCTCAATCCTCTTTCTATTGAATCCCTCAGGATTTATGCCAATATGGATAACTTATTGACATTTACCAACTACTCAGGATTAGACCCGGAAGTAGGACCCTATGGAAAGGATAATGTGATTTATCCACCTTCAAGAACATTTTTGTTCGGTGTTAATGTTCAATTCTAATTCAGTATAACAATGAAAACACTTATAAAATATAGCTTATCATTACTGTTGGCGGCTTTTTTCGGATGTAACGATTTTTTGGACCAAACGCCGTCATATCAATTAACCACAGACGAGTTCTTCAAAACAGGAACCGCCGAAGAAATAGAAAGTGGTGTCAATTCGGTTTATCAACCTTTGCAACAATCTTACATGTACAATTTGCGTATGTGGACGTTGGATATCGTTGCCGGAGAAGGCCGCGTGGGAAATGAAGCAGGAGGAAACGGAATCGAAACCGTAGAATTATCCAACTTCACAGCGAACTCTGACAACAACGGAGCCAAAGAATTATGGAGAGGAACCTGGAGAAGTATCAACAGAGCCAATTGGATATTGCAATTCATAGATTTATCTGCTCAAACAATCGGTCCCGATAAGTTGAAACAATACAAAGGGGAAGCTCATTTCTTAAGGGCATTATGCTATTTCAACTTAGTAAGAATGTTTGGAGACACTCCTAAATTTGACTATTATCAATCGTCCGAAACCAACTTATATGCTCCCCGCACCAACAAAGATGAAATATATGAATTCATTATCCAGGATTTGAAAGATGCATCTCAAATGTTACCTCAAATATACGAAGGTGCTGATATCGGCCGTGCCACAAGCGGAGCTGCTTTAGGATTATTAGCCAAAGTGTATTTAACGCTCAAACAATATGATCTGGCAAAACCAACCATCGAAACGCTTATGGCAACGGGAGTTTATTCCCTGAATACCAATTATGCCTATAATTTCGATGATACCCGTGAAAACGGTACTGAAAGCCTTTTTGAAATTCAATACGAAAAAGATTCTCCTTATAATGCTTTCGACGTATTGGACCAAGGCGGATGGCATAACGAATTTATGGCTCCGTTAGCTCCAATCAACATAGGTGGAGCCTGGGGAAATTTCGGTTGGTTTCACGTTTATCCTGAATTTGCAAATTCATTTGAACCGGGAGACAAAAGAAAATTCGTGTCCATCTTCTCTGCAGGAGATGTATATCAGGGATGGGCTTATGACCCGACATGTTCTACAACCGGATACAATGTGAAAAAATTTATGTGTCCAAATTATGGCACAAAGAAAGCAATGGATAGTCCGTTGAATTTTCCGATACTCCGTTACTCTGATGTATTGTTGATGTATGCAGAAGTATTAAATGAATCGGGACTCACTTCCGAAGCTTGCGAACCGGCAACCTCTGCAAATATAGGAGGACCACTGAACCGGGTAAGGGTAAGAGCCGGTTTGCCTAACTTCTCCAGCACAGATCAAGCTGAAACAAGAGAAAAAATACGCCATGAACGGAGAATGGAACTCGCCTTCGAGGGAGGACACCGCTGGTTCGACCTGATACGGTATGATGATAATGGCAGCTACGCGAAAGCATTCTTCCACAGCATTGGAAAAACAAATTTCACTGTACCCAAACATTTATTATTGCCAGTACCTATCGATGATATTGACACGAATCCTAATCTGAAACCCAATAATCCGGGTTGGTAAATAATAATGTGACAATTGACATATTAATTCATTAGCACATTAAGATAATTATGAAAACTTTCAAAATACATGAGCCTGATGTCTTCTTTAAGTTCGAAACAGGATTACTGAAGACTGAAAAAAAAGTTTCATCTCAAAAAGCGCTAAAAAACCTGTCAGGTGTTTTTGAAGATGAGAAAGCAAGACAATCCATGAATCCGGAACAAATCATCTACGATGTAGATGCTTACTTTCCTGTTAAAGACGGAAAAAAAGGAGGTTTGTTTTGGGGAGTCACCCGCATCAATCCCGGAAAAGTCGGTAAAGAATACTTCATGACCCGTGGACATTTCCATGCAGAACCCGACACTGCTGAATTTTATTGGGGAATCCAGGGAGAAGGCGTATTAATCTGTATGGATGAAAATGGAAATTCCTGGGCGGAATATATACATCCCGATTCTCTCCATTACATTGCCGGATGTGTCGCCCACAGGGTTGCCAATATTGGAGAAAAACCGTTGGTTTTCGGAGCTTGCTGGCCTTCAGATGCCGGACACGATTACGAAACAATCGAGAAAAAAGGTTTTTCCGCCCGCTTAATGGAAGAAAACGGAAAACCGGTATTGATTAAAGAGAATATGCCAATGTAATAATATGCCAATGTGCCAATAATTTTGTTTTTGTCTAATTGGCACATTGGCATACCGGCACATTAATAAATTAAAATAACATGAAGAACATAGCAATCGATATGGGAGGAACACGTGTCAAAGTCGGTCTGTTCGACAGAGAAACGCTACTCTCCACTGAAATTATACCCGCTTGCGCACAGGAAAATTTCGGAAAAACAATCGAAAACATTGATAATGTCATCGGCCGGTTGATGAAACAACACAATATACCATCCATACAAGGCATTGGATTAAGTATTCCCGGACTCGTAAATACAAAGGAAAATAAAGTTATTTCTATCAACGAAAAATATAACGATTCCGTCCACTTCAACCTGAACCAATGGGCCAAAAGTAAATGGGATGCCATACTTGCAACCGAAAATGATGCCCGTGCTGCATTGGCCGGAGAATGGAAAAAAGGAGCCGGAAAAGGAATCGACAATCTGGTCATGATGACTTTGGGTACGGGTATCGGTGGCGCTGCTATGATTGAAGGGAAACTGCTGCATGGCAAGCATTATCAGGCAGGTTGTCTGGGGGGACATTTTACCATTGATTTTCAGGGAAGAATGTGTAACTGCGGCAATCGAGGTTGTGTGGAAACGAAAGGTTCATCGTGGGTGCTTCCTGAATTAGCTGTTGAATACAATTATAAAGTTGAAAACATAAGCTTTGAAATGCTCTTCAATGACATGCGTAATGGAAATCCGGCGGCAACGAAAATGTTGGATATGTGCGTGAATGCCTGGTCAGCATGCGCTGTCAACCTCATTCATGCTTATGACCCGGAAATGCTAATCATTGGAGGAGGAGTTATGAAAAGTGCAGATATTATTCTTCCAAAAATGAAAACATGGATTGATAAATACGCCTGGACTCCCTGGGGAAAGGTCGAACTGAAAACTGCCCAACTCGAAGACACAGCCGCATTATACGGTATGAATTATTTAATTGGCACATTGGCATATTAACTCATTGGCATATTTAAATTATGAAACAATCTAATTACGTACTCCTCATCTCAATGGTTGCAGCCTGCGGCGGCCTTCTTTTCGGATTCGACACAGGAGTCATTTCCGGAGTATTACCGTTCTTAAAAGCACACTTCGCCCTGAACGATTTAATGAGTGGCTGGATCGTATCCATTCTTACAATAGGATGTGTTATCGGAGTAATGTTTTCAGGAAACCTGGCAGACAAATACGGACGGAAAAATATGTTGTACATGGCATCCTTCCTGTTTCTGGTATCGGTAATCGGGGAAGCTACAGCTCAAAACATAATCATTTTCCAATGTTTCCGGTTTTTGGGAGGATTGGCTGTCGGTACAGCTTCTGTAGCATCACCCATGTATATTTCAGAAATAGCCCCGGCCGACAAGCGAGGAAAAATGGTTAGCATCAACCAATTAGCCATAGTAACCGGCATCCTGTTAGGATTTTTCACCAACTACTTCCTGGCGAAAACCGGAGATAATAACTGGCGTTGGATGCTCGTCGTAATGGCGATTCCATCACTTGCCCTGCTTATACTACTCTTTTTTGTTCCCAGAAGTCCACGTTGGTTAGCCAGCGTAGGCCGATCCGAAAAAGCAATGCAAGTATTACAAAAAATTGTTGGAAAAGACCAGGCTTCACAGGAATTAGCAGAAATACAACAATCCTTAAGCAAAAAAGAAGAAAAATCAACCTTGAAAGGATTGCTGAAATCCAAATCCAAATCTGTTCTCTTTATAGGAATATTATTGGCTGTCTTCCAACAAATAACCGGTATTAACGCCATTATGTACTATGCACCCATTATATTCGAAAGCATCGGATTCAGCACAGATTCTGCTTTATTCCAGACAATCCTTATCGGCAGTATCAATGTATTATTCACCGTTGTCGCTATGTTATTTATCGACAAAAAAGGACGCAAACCTTTGCTTTTGACCGGTTCCGGAATAATGGCAATCTCACTGGGAATCCTGGCATTCACCATCAATTCATCTGCCGGACAATACCTGATTCTAACCTGCATATTAGTTTATATTGCTGCATTTGCAGTTTCATTAGGTCCTGTTACATGGGTACTTATCGCAGAAATATTCCCAAATAAATACCGGGCTATAGGGATGTCTGTCTCAACCATGTTTTTATGGTTATTCGCTTTCCTTATTGCCCTGTTTTTCCCAAGTATCCTTTCAGGATTAGGCGCAACCGGTACATTTATACTCTTTATGCTGATATGTATTGTTGCATTCTTTTTCTATCTGTTTGCAATCAAAGAAACTAAAAATACCAAATTAGAAGATGTCGAATAAAATATTTTATCCCGGATTTGATATTCGTCCAACTACCCAACCTATGGGATTTGAATATGGAGAAGATTGTTTTGGCCCCAAACCGGAACTGCGTACACTCGATTCAATACGGAAAAGCCTTTTGAATCCTGAATGTGAAGGTCCCGGAATCGTGTACGCAATAGCTATGGATGTTGGAAAAAAAATACACCGTGAAATATTGGACAAACTGAATTTGCTTTATGGAGTAGTAACGTATGCAGCCGGAACACTAGGAAAAGAACCAATTCGCAGCCAGGGACACATACACATCAGATCCAAATTTGCAAATAATCATTCAACTCCCGAAGTATATGAAATATGGCAAGGGGAAGCCATCATTTATATTCAGGAAGATGGTGGTGATGACCCCGGAAGATGCATCGCTATACACGGAAAACCGGGAGATGTAATTATCGTTCCTCCGGGATGGACACATGCCACGATCAGCGCTTCTCCGGATAAACCATTGACTTTCGGCGCCTGGTGTGACCGGAATTATGGCTTCGAATATGATGAAGTACGCGCCCACAAAGGAATTGCCTGGTTTCCGGTTGTTTCCGATAATAAAACTATCGTTTGGCAACAGAACGAAAATTATAATCCGTCTGTATTGGAAACAGAAGAGGCACGCTCTTATCCTGAATTCAAACTTGAACAAGGAAAAACCATTTATACACAATTCGAAGAGGATAATAATAAATTTCTTTTTGTAACCCGGCCGGATTTATTTCAAAATATCTGGAATAAATTCTAACGCAAGAAAAAATAATGCCATGAAACATTTTCAGTTTATTATTTTACTTTTTATTTCCGTTTCTTCTTTCGGACAAGACGAATTGGGCTACCTGACTTCTTCCGGCTGGTCGATCGACTACAATAACGATTCAACTATAGACAAAACATATCCTGCCGGTTATGCAGGAAGTATCGCTACTTTCTTTTCCGATTACAACGGAGACGGATATATTGATTTATGTAAAGTAAATTCAGATGGAACTTACCTGATATGGAACTGGTGTTTGGGTGATGCCAATGGCAATTTCAACATCAACAATCCAATTTCTATTATTTTCGGGCTTGCCGCAACAGATCAATGCCTCATCGGAGATTTCAACGGTGATAAGAAAACAGATATCGCCGTCGTTCGTCCGGCAGGAAATAGCCTCACCTGGTATATCGATTATTCTCCTTGCGACCAAGTTCCCGATATTTCCGGGGAAACATTCGGATTACTTGGTGACATTGCCTTATCAGGAAATTTCAATGCAGACCAGGTAGACGATATTTGTGTATATCGTCCTTCCACAGGACAATGGTTTATGTCACTTTCCAATCTGGCAGGTTACCCCGTTTTCACCGGACCTTATTCCATCAACGGATTGATATTCGGTACTTCGACAGATATTCCTCTTGTTGGTGATTTCAACGGAGACGGATACGATGACACAGGATTTTATCGTCCGGCTGAAAATAAGATATACATCAACCTCTTCAGTCAGGATAAACCCAAAATGGAAGGATTCGGAGATTTGGAAATGAAAGGAAGCAATGACCAGATTATATCCTGTCCGGTAAACAACATTTTATCGTTTGCTGTGAATGATTTTAATTACTCTCGCCCTCAAACATTGCCTCTTGCTTCCATTAGCGATTTGGGTAAAAAAGTACAATTGCGGCATGGGTGGACTTGCATCTTCGATAATTCACTCAATGTTGACAAATGGATACAAGCCTTGCAGGATGTCGGCATCAACACACTGGAATATCATCCATGGATGAGAGCACATGACGAAATTGCGCCTCAGGGAGATACATGGAATACTTATGTCGGTGATGACCGCCTTTGGACAAGCAAAGCCAAGATGTATGAAAAAATTGAAAAATTCCGTGCAATAGGAGGCCGTAATGTTTGCTACAGTGCCATTTATGCCTCTACTCCGGCTTTCGCCAGAAGCGATTCTGCTTGGGTTATGCGGGACATCAATACCGGAAAACTTATAGATTACGGAGCCAACTATCTTTACTTGATGGCCATTAATGAAAATGTAAATAAAAATTACACGATTAACGGCAAAACTTTCAGGAATTACAATGATTACCTGAAAGACCAAGCCAACATGGCCCAGAACGAATTTAATTGGGATGGTTGGCGTTGGGATTGGTACGGATTACCAAGTCTTTACAATTGCGATGGATTAAGTGGTATGGGAGATATTTCTTATGAAGTTTCCGTTTTGACCGACACACTCAATACCAACGTAAAGAAAATACGCTCCGATGTAACCACAACCACCTTGCAATTACCTTATGCCGACGACAATATCCCTTTCGATATGACAGCAACCGTCGCCGACCATCAGTTTCTTGAAATATGGCCCGATCCATGGGCGACAGGAGAAGGATATTCGGATTTGTACAATATGCTATACAAAACCAAATCAAGGTATCCGGATAAACCGGTATTCGCTAATTTTTATCCGCCTTCTGCTATGAATTTAACAACAAGCTGGCCGAAAACAAATATCTGGTATCACTTCGCCACTTGTTTGCCGGCCGGAGGTTATCCTGCCGCACAAATAGTTGATGGTGTTGCCGGATTTACTGACCCAGTGCCATTTCATGCGGTAAATTATTCAACCGAAGTACTGACCGAAATTTCCAAATGGAACCGCTTTGTAGAAGCTTATGGAGGATATTTCTATTATTCGAATCCGGTCTATTTATTCCGCGACATCAGGGAAAGTGATGTTAAAGCATCAGCAAGTTCTTCCGGAATTATCATAAAACCTAAAGAACGAATAGACAAACGTACCCGTGAAATAGATGCTTTAATCATCAATCTAACAGACTACGGACAAGATACTGCTAATCTGAAATGGACGAGAGTCAATACAACTCCTCTTCAATCGGCTGTCGATGTAAAATTCAAATTACCTGCAGGACTAACTCCTGATAAAGTCTATTTCGTAACTCCTGATGGCAAACAGGAAATGACTCTATCCACAAGTGGAGATTATTATCAAGTATCTACTATCAACTTATCCTTATTTGGAACTGTTGTAGTAACAACTAACCGCAACAAGGAAATGCCAGCTGTGCCTGCCGATTATGCCCGGACATTCCCAAGCATCCCATTCAAATATGATGCAGAAGGATTGACACTGAACAAAAACGCAGATACAATCGTAGTACTTGACGAACAAACACCTTTACAGATAGATAATTATTACAATAATGTTCTTTCCCATTGGGAAGTTTCAAATAATGCATACTCTGGAGATACATCCATCATGGTATATCCTCAAAAACTATATGTTACTTCCAATAATAAAGACGCAATAAGAGTTCCGGTAAATACTTATAAAAACTTACAAATTGCCATTAAAGGCAATAACGCAACTGCTGCATGGTTCGGGTTCCGGTTGCTTAAACCGTCTTTGACAACATCTATCTGGGAGGAAGAAAATATTTATTACCGCATCGGTTCGGAACAATCAGACACTCCATATATAACTATAACGGAAAATGCTCCGGCAAACAATTGGACACTCTACACCCGCAATGTATATGAAGATATCATCAATCATCCTGATTTTGGCATAGAATGGGGCGATGCCATCATTATTGCTATATTACTGGGAACTGTTGAGGGAGACAGCGTACAATACGATTCTATCAAATTTACTAAAGAATGAAACCAATGAAAAAAGTAATCATCATCCTGTTATCATTTATTTCATGCGCTGCTTTTGCGCATGATGATATCGCTTACCAGACTTCTTCCGGGTGGTCAGTCGATTATGGCAATACCGGAAATACGGATAAAACTTACCCGGCATCTTCTATAGGAAGCGTTAAAACATTTTTTGCCGATTACAATGGTGATGGTTACTTTGATTTGTGTAAAGTAACTTCCGATGGAACTTATCTTATCTATAACTGGCACCTCGGTGATTCTTCCGGAAACTTCGACATGGATAATCCGGTTTCTATCTCTTTCGGTATTGCTGCCACAGACCAATGTATTGTTGGTGATTTCAACGGAGACGGACGAGCAGATATTGCCGTAGCCCGTACAGCCAACAATCAATTATCCTGGTATATTGATTATGCTCCCTGCGACCGTTTTGCAGATATATCGGGACAAACATTCGGAAATAAAGGCGATATTGCACTGGCAGGTGATTTCAATGCTGATGGGATAGATGATATTTGCGTATATCGTCCTGCTTCCGGACAATGGTTTGTTTCCTTATCCAACCTATCAGGATATTATCCGGTTTTCACGGGACCGTATGCTGTAAATGGATTATTTTTCGGTTTACCGGGCAATACTCCTTTAACAGGAGATTTCAATGGAGACGGATATGATGATATGGCTGTTTACAGACCTTCTGAAAACAAAATATTTATCAATTATTTTAATCCGGATAAACCCTTATTCGAAGGATATGCCGACATTACCAGCTATGGAAGTATAGATAATACCATCACTTGTCCGGTGAGTTCACCAATTGCATTTACCACATGTGATTTTAATTATTCACGCCCCTCTACCCTACCCTTGGCGAATACCAACGAATTAGGAAAAAAAGTAGGACTAAGGCATGGATGGACTTGCATTTTTGACAATTCACTCGATGTTGACAAATGGGTGGAAGCATGGAAAGCAGTAGGAATCAACACCCTGGAATATCATCCATGGATGAGGGCGCACGAAGAAATTGCCCCTCAAGGTAGCTCATGGAATACTTATGTTGGAGACGACCGTCTTTGGACGAGCAAAAGCAAGATGAAAGAAAAAATCGAAAAGTTCAGGGCCATAGGCGGTAGGAGTATTTGTTATACAGGAATTTACGCCTCTGCACCCGCTTTCGCTTACGACCATCCATACTGGGCGATGAAAGACGGAAATGGTAATTTTCTTACTTATGGAGGAACTTACCTCAATCTCATGGCAACAAGTGAAGATGTAGACGAAACATATACCGTAAACGGAAAAACATTCAACAAATTCAATGATTATTTCGTTGACCAGGCTAAAATGGCTGAGACAGAATTCAATTGGGACGGTTGGAGATGGGATTGGTATGGTTTCCCTGAATTATACGACTGTGATGGTTTAAGCGGCAAAACAGGTAAAGGAAATTTCTCGTATGAAATAGGACAATTAACCAACAAATTGAATATTGCTGTAAAAAATATACGCCCGGATGTAACCACAACAACCTTGCAATTACCGAATGCCAGCGGAAACGTTCCATTCCTGAATACTGCTGCCGTAGTAGATCATCAATTCATGGAATTATGGCCTGAATCCGGAGGAACAGGAGACAAATACAGCGACTTATACCGGGAAATATACAAAGCAAAAGCGATGTATCCTGACAAACCGGTTTTTGCAAACTTTTATCCACCAACAGCCATGAATTTGAAAACAGGCTGGCCATTGGTAAATATTCGTTACCAATTTGCAACCTGCCTTGCGGCAGGAGGTTATCCGGCAGCACAAGTAGTTGACGGTATCGCAAGTTTCACTGACCCGGTTCCTTTCCATGCTGTCAATTATCCGACAGAGGCGCTTACAGAAATTTCTAAATGGAACCGTTTTGCAGAAGCTTATGGAGGTTACTTCTATTACTCAAATCCTCGTTACCTGATTCGTGATATCAAAAAGTCATCTGTTTCTTTATCAGGAGGCTCCACAGGATTATGGATAAAAGCCAAAGAAAGAGTTGATAAACAAACCCGCAACATCGACGAAATTATTATCAACCTGATTGATTACGGAACAAATACTAATCTCAGGTGGACGGAAATAAACAATATGCCGGGAAATACTTCCTGTACGGTTTCTTTCACGCTTCCTTCCGGATTAACTCCGGACAAGGCTTATATCATCACTCCGGATGGCAAACAAACAGCAAACATAACAACTTCAGGGCAATCATATAACGTGAGCATTAATAATATATCATTATTTGCAACATTAGTTATCACCACCAACCGGAATACTCAATTACCTGAAGAACCTGAAAGTTATTCTACAACTTTTCCTGATTACAAATTTGAGTACGATGCAGCTGGAAAAACATTGAATAACGGAAGGAAAAACATTTCATTAGCTGACGAACAACAACCCTTAGTAATCGAAAATTATTACAATGGCACTTTGTCTTCCTGGGAATTCTCGGATGATGCTTATGCAGGAACAAAATCCATTGCTGTTAAACCGGGAAAATTATTCTGGAGTTCCAATGAAAATGAGGCTATCAGGATTCCGGTGAGTGAATTTACCAGATTCAAAATTGCAGTCAAAGGTAATAATGCCGGTTCTGCCTGGTTTGGTTTCCGGTTGCTCAATCCATCTGCAACATCTTCCATCTGGGAGAAAAAAGATATTTACTACCGGATTGGCGACGAACAAGCCGGATTACCTTACATTTCCCTGACCAACGGTAAACCAAACAAAGATTGGACTGTATATGAAAGGAATATACTTGATGATATCAAAAATCATCCTTACCTTACTGTATTCTGGAAAAATGCCATCATCATTGGCGTACATTACGGACCAATAACCGGAGATACAGTACAATACGACCAATTGGAATTCATGACAGAAGATTACTCCGGAATTCATTCTCCCAATCTGGACAATACAGTACAATTTCAAATTGACCCCAAAAATAAAGTCCTGAAGATAGAAAGTGAATCATCACAAATCGAGCATGTAACTTTGTTTGATTGCATAGGAAAAACAATGTTATCTTCCAATGTCTCAAACATCAATCTCAATAACCTGCAAAAAGGAACCTATCTGGTTTCTGTATTAACAAACAATGGAAACATTACAAAAAAAATAACTTTCTGAATTTACTAACCCGAGTTAAATCTAAACTCACAAAATTTATTAATCATGAAACACATTACACTATTAATGGTTGCTTTAGTAGTCTCATTTACAGGAATGCAGGCAAAAGACGGAATCGCATTTTGGTCCAAAACTCAAGGCTGGAGCTTTGATTTAAATGGAGACGGAATAATCGAAAAAACATTTAACTCCGGGCTACCCGAAGCTTCCGGAATTACACACGTATTTGTCGGCGATGCCGATGGAGACGGCATTTTCGATTTATGTGAAGTCGGACAACCCGAAGGAAGCCTTGTTACCTGGTATTTCTTCAAAAATGATGGTAATTGCAATTTCGAACCAATGAAAAGCCCTACCTACGGAGTACAAACAGACAAAGTATTAGCCGGCGATTTCATGGGAAACGGCAACATGCAAATTGGTGTCCGCAGAGATAATGAATTTGGGCTTTGGTGGCTGGTTCATTTCTGGGGAGCATCTCCCGATGGTAATTTCCAATTTGGAATCCTCAATACCGACAGGTTGTTAGCCGGAGACCTTAATGCCGACGGAAAAGATGACATTGTTACATTTAATGGCGGAAAATGGAAATCAACTTTCACTCCTGCTTCAGGATTTCCTGATGGAGTTGACACAAATATTGACAATCTCACTTTCGGATTAGCCGGAGATATTCCTGTTATAGCTGATTTTGATGGAGACGGACATGCTGATATGGGAGTATATAATGCTGCCGACAAAGAAATAGGTATAAACCTGTATAAATCTTCCAAACCTGGAAACCAAGGCTATGGTAACAGTGCGGGTAGAGGGACTTATGACTTAACCTATATCATGCCTGAAGGAATTACGCCTACAGATATTTGTGGCATTAAAAAAGCACAAATGCCTACCGGTATCATTAAAAATAAAATGACTTCTGACAATTTAAGGGTATTTCCAAATCCGGCAAAAGGCAATGAAACTATTTATATAAGTTCCCAAACATTATTTGACAGTAATTATGTTGCAACCATCTCAAATGTATGGGGACAAATATTTACTTTGCAACCGGGAACTAACGGAGAAGTACAACTTCCTGATTTGAATGCAGGTATTTATTTCTTAAAAGTTAATAATCTCACAACAAAATTAATCGTAAAATGAAACATTTCCTGAATTTAATTATTGCAGGACTTATCATGCTGACCGGATGCTCTCCGCAAAAAAAGGGCATCTGGTCGGAATGGCAATTGCAAAACAGAGCAGACAACACTTATTTGTATGATGCAGGAGGCGTATGTAAAAGTGAAATCAATCCAACCGGAGATGCTGCTATCTGGCTGATGGAAAGTAATGGAAAATACACCCGGATCAAAAACAAAAAAACAGGCAATTACCTTTCTGCAGATGCAAACGGAGGTATAACCATTGTTTCTGACAGTCTATCGCCTTCTTCCCACTGGAATTTCGGCGGATATGACTGGGATCACATGAAAAACTGTGGTTGGTATAATTTGTCTACAGAAGTCAATCCAAAGTTTTTTCTGACATCTTCAGATAAAGTTGCGATGAAAGAAACCGACATCTATACTGATTTTTCAGCTCATTGGACATTTATTCGCAGCGACGGTTCTCAACTTCCTTTTGAAATCACTTCCGATGGAGTGAAAGAAGCCTCTTTCCTGGGTTTCAGGGAAGCTAAATATGTATCTGACGATGAAATTTCATCCAACTATCACGGAGATGGAAACAGTTGGAAACGGAAATTGGATATTTCTCATTTTCCACAATTGAAAGCAGACAATAATAAATTACTGGTAGCTTTGTACAATATGGCATTAGAAGAAGTCCTGTTAGATATTCGTCAACAAGATTCCACTTTCCAGGCCGGAGCTTTATGGCCCGATACCTGGACCCGTGATGCTGTATATTCCATTCATTTAGCATACGCAATGATTATGCCTGAGATTTCAAGGAAAACCCTTGAAAAACAAACGCTTTCCAATCCGAAAGAAGCTCTACAGGATACAGGGAGCGGTGGTTCCTGGCCCATTTCAACCGACAGGGTAGTTTGGGCAATGGCTGCCTGGGAATATTATCTTGCTTCGGGTGATACCGGATGGCTGGAATTTTGCTATGAAAGTTTAAGCTATACAGCAGAAAAAGATATCCATGTAGCCTACGATAGCAATATCAACCTGTTCAGGGGAGAAACCTGTTCAATGGACTGGCGCACCCACACCTATCCCAATTGGTATACAAATGCAAATATCGGAGAATCTTATTCCTGCGGAACAAATGCTTTACATTTCTTTCTCTATACATTTCTGACAAAATCGGGTAAATTGCTCGACAAGCCTCAGCAAGAAATTGCAACCTGGGAAAAATATGCCGCACAAGTAAAAGATGCCATCAACAAAAATTTCTGGATGGAAAATAAAGGATATTACAGTTCCTACATGCATCCGCAAATGGAAAATTATCTGATTTCCCAACGTGGAGGTGCTATGCCCAACGGATTAAGTATGTATTTAGGCGTTGCTGGCGATAAACAATTGGAAACTGCGTCTAAACAATTTCCGCTTTACGCCTATGGGGCTCCGACCTTGTATCCTTCAATTCCCGATGATTTTGCATACCACAACAAAGGTATCTGGCCGGTCTGGGAAAGCTATTTCATGCTGGGAGCGCACAAAGCCGGAAACATGGCGGCGACTGAGCACATCATGAAATCCATTATCCGGCAAGGAGCGATGTTCCTTACCAACAAGGAAAACATGACTTATGATACCGGATACGACAGAAATACGGCACTAAACTCCGACCGCCAATTGTGGTCTGTTGCCGCCAGTCTGGGAGTTATTTACAAAATTATATTCGGAATGGAACTCACAACCGAAGGTTTAGCTTTCAATCCAATGGTTCCTGATTTATTTAAAGGTCCTTTCGAATTGACTAATTTTAAGTTACGTGATGCAGAATTAGATATCGTTGTAAAAGGTAACGGAGACAAAATATCAAGCTTAATGTTAGACGGAAAGAAACAACAACTTCCTTTTATACTGCCTTATAGTACAACAGGAAAACACCAAATTGAAATCGAAATGGTTTCTTCCGGTAAACCCTCATCCTGCTATTTGGTAGCAGCAGTACCAGGCAAATGCTGGTCGCCCGTAGAACCCGTACTTTCTTTGGAAGGAAATGAGTTGAAATGGGAAGTAGAAACCGGACTGACTTATATGTTATGGGATGGTAAAAGTAAAAAAGCCGTAAATTCTCCGGTAACAATTGACCCTTCCAAATTCGGAGCATATAACATATTTTCAGTAGACAGCAAAGGTTTTGATTCAGATTTATCAAATCCTATTATAATCGCTCCTGACAAATACCGCTACGAAGCTGAAACAGCAAAAAACAAAAACAAAGGACAATTCAGCAATGTACATCCTCAATATTCAGGAAACGGATTTGTTGTAGATTTGGCTGCAAAACCTGCTGATTTACGATTTGATGTTGATATACCTCAGGGAAAAGCAGGTAAATACGCTATCAAAATTACAGGAGCCAATGGTCATGGGCCAGACCAGACATTCTGTTACATCCGTTCTGTCTTTGTGGATGAAAAAGATGCGGGGACATTCATTCTTGAAGCTTCCGGCGACTGGAATAAATGGATGGATTCCAACTATATTTTCCTGGACAATTTATCTGAAGGAAAACATACTATTGGCCTTCGTCTCAATCCGGAGAATAAAGGTTGGGACAATAACATGTCCCGGGTCAATCAGAATGCTAATGATGCAAATATTGATTATTTAGAATTGATACGCATGTAAATCATTCTGAAAGGTTCAAATTACCGGTTATTCCGATTTCATCTATAAAATATTTATCATGGGAAATAACCAGCAAACTACCTTTATAATTCTTAATTGTTTGCATTAGTATTTGCAAACTGGAAATATCAAGGTTGTTTGTTGGTTCATCCATGATAATCAAATCCGGAGTTTGATTGCTAATCATCAAACAACAAAGATATAACCTCATTTTTTCACCTCCGCTGAGTTCTCTACAATTCTTATCCCAAGTGCCAGCAGGGAATAGGAAACGGTTCAGGCGTAATTTTATTTCATGATCTGCCAACCGATGGTGTTTATATTGTTCTGCCAATTGTACGACCGTACAATCCACATCAACATTCGAATAATCCTGATCCAAATAAATCCATTTGAAATCAGACCTGTTGATAATCCCGCATTGAGGAGAAAGTTGTCCTGTTAACAACTTAATAAAAGTAGTCTTCCCGGAACCATTATCCCCTAACAAGCGAATACGGTCATTACTGTACAATTTAAAATCTAACCGATTTTTCCACAACAGATTACCTTGTTGATAACCAAAATTAATACCCTGTGCATCAATCAATAATTTTCCGGAATGAAGGGATGCATTATCAAAATCGATTTTCAATGTGGCCAGTTTTTCTTTTTGCTGTTTCAGTTCACTTAACTTATCCTGACTTTCACCTATGATTTGTGCATGTTTTTCTTTCAGTTTGGAAGCCGTATTTTCCGAAGCATTCCCTAATGCATTCAACAAGATACGTGCCTGTCCTCCCTGCGCTTTATTTTTTTCACCCTGACTCGCCCGCTTCTCCTGTCGTTGTTTAACTTCCTGAGCTTTTTTCCTGGCAAGGCGGAGCGCTTTTTCTTCCTCATGAATCCTTTCACTTAGAGCACCCATTTCAATTTCTTTCTGTTGCTTGTAAAAAGAATAATTTCCCCCATACAACCGGATTCCAAATTCAGATAATTCATAAGTGGTATCCAACTGATCCAGCAAAGTTATATCGTGGCTCACAATGGTTATTGTCGCTTTGCTTTGCCGGATATATTGATACAATAATTCACGACTTGTCTGGTCAAGATGATTCGTAGGTTCATCTAATAAAATAATTTCAGGCAAATGGATTAACAAGCCGGCCAGAAATACTTTTGTTTTTTCTCCGCCGCTTAAAATATCTATTGGAGTATCTAATCTGACATGAGAAAGATTCCAGTAAGAAAGAGCAGCCATACACCGGGATTCTATTTCCCAATCGTCTGCTAAAGTATCGTAATCTTTTTGAGAAACACTTCCGTTTTCAATGGCATATAATGCTGCCAATTTATCACTGACGCCTAAGACTTCTCCCACATTTTTATGAAGTTTTCCTGTATGTTGTGCAATATAATAAGGTTGGGAAGATGATATGATACTTCCCTCTACCGGCACTAATTCCCCAGCGATAAGCCTTAATAATGTAGATTTACCAATTCCATTATTACCTACAATAGATACTTTTTCCTGTTTTCCGACAGAAAAATTTAAATGACTAAATAAATAATTGTGATTGACGTGATTATATGATAAATCACTGATGATAATACTCATAAACAAACTTACTATCTGTTACACAATTCCTTGAAATCGCAATAACTGCATTTTGTTAAAGCAGTCGTCTGGCAAAAAGGAATATCCTTGTCAAAAAGCTCCGAGAGTTTCTGGATTAAAACTTCTTTAAACAGAGGGTATAGTTGATGGAAATCGGCAATATCCTCTTTTTCATACTGGATAACAGCCGAATAATCTTCTTTACCCGCATCCTGCATATAAAGTAATGAAGGAACGACAGGTTTTTCTATTCCGTTTTTAATCAACACAGAAGAATAAGTGAAAGTCTGGAAAATATGTGAAGCACGAATATCTTTTTGAGTAATCAAATCACTCATTTCTTTATAAGGTTTGGAACTTCCTCCCGTTTTATAATCAAAAATCTGCAATGCTCCGTCTTTTTCATCCAACCGGTCTATAATACCACCGATTTTCAAAGAAACGCTGGCCTCCGGCAACTCAAAATCAGCAAGAAAACGTCTTTCCAACGCACAAATAGAGAACGGAGTACGCTTGCTGTCGAACTCAATCAGGCGTTTCATCATGTGACGGATTACACGGAAATTAATCAACTGTTCCCCGTTGTAGTTTTTCAGCGTAACGTCCTTGTTTTTGAAATATTCTTCCGAAAAAGCTTTTGCAACTAATTTATCAACCAGGAAAGTATTTTCTAAGTATACATCAAAATGTTGTTTACGGACTAAGAAAGGAGGAAATTCTTTTTCATCACCAATATTCCCTATTTCACGGTAGAGCAATTCGGCCGAACGGTGAAAGATAGTTCCGAAAACCGAAACATCCAATTCATCATTGAGCTCTTCTTTTGTTTGTAAACCCTCAATATATTGTAAATAAAACCGAAGGGAACAGTCAATGAAAATATTCAATGCAGAAGGAGATAAACGCTGTACCTCCGGATTTGTCCGGGCATCAAACTGTTTCCTGATTTTTTCCAGCAAATCCGGTGTTTTAGATACTATTATCGGCTGGGATTGTATCGGCTTGATTGCAGATTGCAGATTATAACGTTTTATATTTAACCGGGAATCAATCAGCAGTTGCAACAAGAACCGGCTCATTTCGGCCTTTCCGGTTTGCGTTTTATCTGTATTGTAAACAAAAGTCACATGTTCGGCACGTTGAATCAAACGATAAAAATAGTAAGCATAAATAGAATCCTGATGTTCTATCGTATTCAATTCAAAATGCTTGCGAAGAAATTGCGGGATAAAAGTATTATCGCTATTCGTACCCGGCATAAAACCTTCATTAACAGAAAGCAACAAAAGATTTTTAAAATCGAGGGTACGGGTTTCCAACACTCCCATAACCTGTAAACCTTTAACCGGTTCCCCATGAAACGGAATCGAAGTAGAAGAAAACAATTTACGCATCAGGCGCAAAAATGTTGTTTTATCAACCTGCAATTCTCCCGACACTATCAAACCCTTTAAGCGGTTAATAACCTGATAGGCCCTGAAAACTGACTCCTGATATAAACCGGAATAGATATCTTCCGAGTCTGGTGATTTTTCATAAGAATGCCCTACTTGTTCAATTAAGGCAAGCAAATACTCCGCTAAATCAAGAGTTTTCGATGCATATCTGAAAATTGAAGGATTCTGCAATACAGTTAAAGTCGGGAAGAAAATATTTCCTTCCTGCAATGCTTTTTCAACAGTTTTCGCTTCCGGGAAAATAACCTGGGTATAAGGATGCCTCAACACAGGCAAGACATATTTATACCGGAAAGTTCCCGATTCATTTGCTCCCCTGACTTGCATTTCCGTCAATACCTGCAAAAAGCTGCAAACAGGTGATTGCGTAATAGGAAAACCCATTGTAATGTTTACATTCGCTGCCTTTTGAGGAGAAATCGAATGCATTACTGTGGGTAATATTGGCTCATTACACAAGACAATAGCAGCATCAGGCGATTCAAACTGAGCCGGTAACTTCAGGTTGTCCAACCAGGGGGCAATATATGCTGATTGTCCGCTTTCAGAAGGAGATGCAATAATTGTGATTTCCGGCTTACGGGAAAGGAAAGTGTCAAATTGGTCTATTGGCAAAGCTGAACCGAATTTCTCTATATTTTTCCGGATAAACCGTCCTGCTTCATTGAAAATTTTTTGTTCTGTTTCTAAATAATAGCTATCAACATCCCAATAAAACAATGCTTTATCTTTAAGCCGGCGAAATAACTTTTCTTCACACTTGCTTAATACATTAAAACCAACAAAAATATAATGTTCATAAGGAAATCCGGCATTTTCATTTTCTATAACCGAACGCATCAACATGCCCGGGTAGGCAATACCTGATTGTTGTAACCTATTTTTGAAAGTTTCGTAAACTTCACCCAAAATATTCCAAACCGACCAAAATGCAGTTTTCAAAGAAGATTCCCCATGAAAAGCATGTTTGAAATATCGCATCAGAGCTGTTATCTGAGATTCATTCAAATGCGAAAAGTCATCACGGAGTTGATCTAAATCTTGTAAATTACCGAATAAAGAACGGGCATTGACTAAGTTTTTATCAACATCGTCAAAATCGGCCAGCAGGATTTCTCCAAAAAAATAAAATTCATCCAGCGTTTCGACCGAAGGAGAAGTTGCATGGCGATTATAAACATCAATATATGTTTGATATAATTCACATATAAGTTTGATGTTATCGGCAATTTGCAAATCGCTAGCCTGCTGGAATAAATCATCTATGGCAAAATATTGGGGTGCCCAAACAGGGTCATCCGAATAATCGCACAAATAATTATTAAAAAACAAATGCGCTCTCCTTCCCGGGAAAATCACGGCAACACGAGATAAATCATTCCCAAAACGGGCGATTAAATCTTTGGCGACGAAGGAGAGGAAAGGAGCATCAATTTGCATTTCAAATGAAAAATTAAAAATGAAAAATTAAAAATTAAAAATGGTTTTGAGCTTCAACTAATTTTTCATTTTTAATTTTTCATTCTTCATTCTAAAATGGGAGATCGTCTTTCTCGTTTTCAGGAAGTGGTGGCGGCGGTAGCGGGAAACCTACTTCAACAGGCATTCCTGCAGGAGTTCCGGCCGGAGCCGCACCTGCTGATTCAACCTTCCACGCTTTTACGTCAGTATACCAACGGCCGTTATATTCACGGCTTTCGACATCAAAATCGATAGTCAGCATGTTACCAACTTGTAGTTGGGATTCATTGATTTTATCTCCCCAGATAGAGATACATATCTTTTTCGGAAATTGCCCGTCGGTTTCCACGACTATATCCTGTTTTTTCCATTCACCATTTTTTCCCATACCAGATTGCAAAGGAAGCACCTGGAATAATCTTGCTGTTATTTGCATTAAAATTTATATTTAAGTTTTGGACAAAGATACAAGTTTGAAAGGTTTTGGCAAAAAATATTTTTGAGGGAACTCCAGTTTTGAGAGCCTGTTTAATTTTTAGAAGACAAAAATGTCTCATTTTTTCTGACAGGATTAACCGGATTTACATATTTTTGTTTTGCTAAAGACAAAATTTATCCTGTTAAGTTAAAGCGCAATTACGAAAATTTAACCATTCATTTCCCTGAATAAAAGAAGACAAAAACTACTTTTTTTGATAAAAATGTGTGAATTTGAAAAAAAACGCATCAAAATACTTAAAATTATTTCGATTATTTCGAATAAAATATCTTAATAATAACAAAATAACTTTGCTTTGTACAAGCCAATTTTTGCCTTTATTTTAATTGTATAATTCAAATAAAATATTGAACTTTGAAATGTTTTTAACAGCTTGATAATTACAAATAAATAATGCACTAAAAACTCAATGAGTATGGCAAAGGAAATAAAATTTAGTCTGGTTTACCGGGACATGTGGCAATCTTCCGGTAAATATCAACCTCGTGTTGACCAGTTGAAACAAATTGCTCCCGTTATTATCGAAATGGGTTGTTTTGCCCGTGTTGAAACTAACGGTGGCGCTTTTGAACAGGTCAATTTACTTTATGGAGAAAACCCCAACAGGGCGGTTCGTGAATTTACAGCTCCTTTTAATGCAGCCGGAATCCAGACTCACATGTTAGACCGTGGCTTGAATGGTCTTCGTATGTTTCCTGTACCTGCAGATGTGCGTAAATTGATGTATAAAGTAAAACATGCACAAGGAGTAGATATTACCCGTATTTTTTGTGGGTTAAACGATCCCCGCAATATAATTCCTTCCATACAATATGCAAAAGAAGGCGGAATGATTCCGCAAGCTGCTTTATGTATAACTTATTCTCCTTTACATACAGTAGAATATTATGTGAACCTGGCAGAGCAATTGATTGAAGCCGGAGCAGAAGAAATCTGCCTGAAAGATATGGCGGGTATTGGCCGTCCGCATAGCATCGGACAAATTATCAAAGGAATAAAAACCCGACATCCGAAAATTACGATTCAATATCATGGCCACACAGGTCCCGGTTTTTCTGTTGCATCCATGTTGCAGGCAGCTGAAAATGGGGTAGATGTGTTGGATGTGGCAATGGAGCCTCTTTCATGGGGAATGGTTCATCCGGATGTGATTACAATCCAGGCAATGTTAAAAGATGCCGGTTATCTGGTTCCCGAAGTGAATATGGAAGCTTACATGGAGGCCCGCCGTTTGACACAAAACTTTATAGATGATTTCCTCGGGTATTTTATCGACCCAAGCAATAAAATCATGACTTCTTTGTTGGTTGGTTGTGGTTTACCCGGCGGTATGATGGGTTCCATGATGGCCGACCTGAAAGGGATGCACAGCGCAATCAATCTGGCGCTTCGTCAGCAAGGGAAAAAAGAGGTTACACTCAATAATCTGCTTGTACAATTATTTAAAGAAGTTGAAGATATATGGCCGATGTTAGGGTATCCTCCATTGGTAACCCCATTCAGCCAATATGTTAAGAATATCGCTTTAATGAATATTTTTGCAATGGCTAAGAACGAGCCCCGTTTCTCTATGATTGACAAAGACAGCTGGAATATGATTCTGGGAAAAACCGGAAAACTACCCGGATCTTTGGCGCCAGAAATCATCGAACTTGCCAAAGCTAACGGATATGAGTTTTATGAGGGTGATCCACAGGCTGCATTCCCTGATGAATTGGATAAATTCAAGGAAGAAATGGTTACCAATGGTTGGGACGAAGGTCCTGACCAGGAAGAATTATTCGAATTCGCCATGCACGACCGGCAATACCGCGATTTGAAATCAGGAGCTGCTAAAAACCGTTTCAACCAGGAACTGGAACAAGCGAAAGAAAAAGCAGGGACACCGGTTTTCGTGAAACGTCCGGTAGTGGAAATCCCCATGTTCGACTTCAAAGAAATCACAGCCAATTATCCTAATGCCAAGCCGGTGCATGCTCCTTGCAAAGGACAGGTACTTTGGCAATATGATATGGCGGATGCTTCCACAGCTCCTTTTGAAGGTGCTACAATCCATGAACATGATATGTTGTGCTATATTCAAAATTATTATGGCATTGAACCGGTTCCGGTTGGCTATGGTGGCACAATTGTCGGAACTTATGTTAAACAGGGGGATTATGTTCAGAAAGGACAAATCCTGGCATTTATCAATTAGTACTATTCCTACTTTGAGCGATTAAAAAAATATTCAAGTAGGAAACAACATGGAACAACGGTAATACAAGGTTATGGTTCGGCAGCCCTGCCGAACCATTAAATCTCATCTCTCTACTACCCAAAACCCCTTTTCTACGGGATGAACATTTCTATTATTTCAGACGTTTAAATATTTTATCCCCAATGCCCATTCATTATGAAGATTTACGAATACCAGGCAAAAACATTATTCTCCCGCTTCGGCATTCCTGTCGAAAGAAATATCTTGTGCTATACTCCTGAAGAAACAATTGCAGCTTGTGCTCATTTGAATACATTTCACGTTGCGGTTAAAGCACAGGTACTGGCTGGAGGACGAGGAAAAGCGGGAGGCGTTAAATTGGCTCACGATCCGGAAGAAGTACGAACCATTGCACAAACTATTCTTGGGATGAATATCAAAGGTTATACTGTTGACCAGATTTTAGTTAGTGAAGCTATCAATATTGCTTCAGAATATTACCTGAGCCTGACGATTGACCGCAATACCAAATCTGTTATCCTTATCGCGAGCCAGACCGGAGGAATGGATATTGAAGAAGTTGCAAAAACTTCTCCGGAACAGATTTGCCGTATCCCGGTCGACAACTCCATTGGTATGCAACAATTCTTATCCAACCGGGCAGGATTCTTTTTATCCGACGATATTACGGTCGTCCGGCAAACCGCTGATATCATCCAAAAACTCTACCGGTTACTGATTGAAACCGATGCTTCTTTGGTAGAAATTAATCCCCTGGCGCTTACCAAAGAAAGAAAATTGATAGCGCTTGATGCTAAAATGACATTTGATGAAAATGCGCTTTTCCGTCGTCCTGAAATTGAAACTTTATACGAACCGGATGCCGAAGAACAAAAAGAAAGAAAAGCAAAAGAGAAAGGCATCAGCTATGTCCATTTGAACGGCAATATCGGATGCATGGTCAATGGAGCCGGATTAGCTATGGCTACCATGGATGTGATTAAGCATTTTGGAGGAAATCCCGCCAACTTCCTGGATATCGGAGGAAGTTCCAATCCGCAAAAAGTAGTTGACGCTATGAAATTATTATTGAGCGATCTTCAGGTAAAAATCGTTTTAATCAATATCTTTGGAGGAATTACACGTTGCGATGATGTGGCGAAAGGATTGCTCGAAGCTTTCAGGCAAATCGAAATTAATATTCCCATTGTGCTTCGTCTCACCGGAACCAACGAAAAAGAAGGCCGGGAATTGCTCCAGAATTCTCCGTTTATTATGGAAGAGACCATGGAGCAAGCAGCGCAGAAGGCTATCAACCTTGTAATTTTTCATTAATAGGAGCAATAAGTAAAAAAACAAAATAATATTATGGTATTTGATTTGGAGATGATAAAAAATGTGTATCAATCGTATGCACAGAAAATATCAGAAATAAGGAAAGTTCTGAACCATCCGTTAACACTGACAGAGAAAATTCTTTACAGCCATCTTTCCGACCAGAAAGAAGTGAGGGATTATAAACGTGGAGAAGAATATATCAATTTTTCTCCCGACCGGGTGGCCATGCAGGATGCAACTGCTCAAATGGCTTTGCTTCAGTTTATGAATGCCGGGTGTAATGCTACGGCAGTTCCCACTACAGTGCATTGTGACCATCTGATACAAGCATACAAATCAGCCGTTGTAGATTTACCCCAGGCCGAAAAAGCGAATAAAGAAGTATATGATTTTTTGCGTTCCGTATCCAATAAATATGGTATCGGTTTCTGGAAGCCGGGAGCGGGAATTATTCACCAGGTAGTGCTCGAAAATTATGCTTTCCCCGGAGGAATGATGATTGGCACCGACTCTCATACGCCGAATGCAGGCGGATTATCGATGTTGGCGATTGGTGTCGGGGGTTCTGATGCAATGGATGTGATGGCTGGAATGCCCTGGGAATTGAAGGTGCCTAAAATTATCGGCGTAAAGTTGACCGGGAAATTGAGCGGATGGACTTCTCCCAAAGATATTATCCTGAAATTGGCTGGGATTCTTACCGTGAAAGGAGGAACCAACGCTATTATAGAATATTTTGGAGAAGGTGCGGAAACCATGTCGGCAACAGGAAAAGGAACAATTTGTAATATGGGAGCTGAAGTTGGGGCAACAACTTCTGTTTTTCCGTATGATGCCAAAGCTGCTGGATACCTGAAAGCAACAGGGCGTTCCGAAGTGGCAGATTCCTGCGATGCGATTGCAGGAGATTTGCGGGCTGATACAGAAGTCTATGCCAATCCTGAAAAATATTTCGACCGGTTGATAGAGATAGATTTATCAACATTGGAACCTTATATCAATGGTCCGTTTACGCCTGACGCAGCTTATCCTGTTTCGGAATTTGCTGCTGTAGTGAAAGAAAAGGGATATCCCCGGCAAATGGAAGTCGGATTAATCGGCTCCTGTACCAATTCATCATATGAAGATTTAAGCCGGGCAGCTTCCATTGCACGCCAGACGAAAATAAAAAAACTGAAAGTCAAAGCGCAGTTTTTAATTAATCCGGGCTCGGAACAAATCCGCTATACAGCCGAACGTGATGGAATTTTATCTGATTTGGAAGATATAGGAGGCGTTTTGATGACCAACGCCTGTGGTCCTTGTATCGGCCAATGGAAAAGAGATATGGACAATCCTGACAGGCCGAACTCAATTATCAATTCATTCAACCGTAATTTTGCCAAACGAAATGACGGAAATCCGAATACCCATTCGTTTATCGCTTCTCCGGAAATTGTAACTGCTCTCACCATTGCAGGTGATTTGTGTTTTAATCCATTGAAAGATACATTGGTAAATGAAAACGGAGAAAAAGTGAAATTAGATGAACCTTCCGGTTATGAGCTTCCTGTAAAAGGATATGCTGTGGACGATGCCGGATACTTGGCTCCTGAGAAGAATTCCAAAACAGAAGTCATCATTAATCCCGGCTCCCAGCGTTTACAGGTGCTTACACCTTTTGCTCCCTGGGATGGCAAAGCTATTTCCCGTTTACCTTTATTGATTAAAGTAAAAGGAAAATGTACGACCGACCATATTTCCATGGCTGGCCCATGGCTGAAATTCCGCGGTCATCTCGAAAATATTTCAGACAATATGCTGATTGGCGCCATCAATGCTTTCAACGACAAAGCCAATTGTGTATTGAATGTCGAAACAGGTCAATACGAAACGGTTCCTGATTTGGCAAAACAATATAAGAAAGAAAAAATTGGTTCGATTGTAGTTGCTGAAGAAAATTACGGAGAAGGCTCTTCCCGTGAACATGCAGCTATGGAGCCTCGTTTCCTGGATGTAAAAGCCATTATTGCCAAATCATTTGCCCGTATCCATGAAACGAACCTGAAAAAGCAGGGAATGCTGGCATTGACTTTTGTAAATAAAGACGATTACGATAAAGTACGCGAAGATGATAAAATCAGTATACTTGGATTGCCTTCTTTTACTCCCAGTAAGAATCTGACTGTTTGTTTGAATCATGCCGACGGAACATCCGAGTCTTTTGAAGTAGCTCATTCTTATAATCAAATTCAGATTGAATGGTTTAAAGCAGGAAGCGCGTTAAATAAATTAAAAGTTAAAAATGAAAAATGATTTTTTTTCAACATATAAGAATTAGTGATTCATTTTTAATTGTTCATTGTTAATTTTTCATTTCTAAGGTTTATGGAGCAAAAAATAACTTGTCAGAATAATAAACTTAATGTACCCGATAAACCTGTAATTCCTTTTATAGAGGGTGATGGTATTGGAAAAGACATCTGGAAAGCTGCGCAAAAGGTTATCAATAAAGCTGTAGAAAAAGCATATAAAGGTCAACGAAAAATCCAATGGAAAGAGGTACCGGCCGGGGAAAAATCATTTAACCTGAATGGTTCATGGCTACCCGGTGAAACAATGAACGCTTTCAGGGAATATCTGGTTGGTATCAAAGGCCCGCTGACAACTCCGATCGGAGGAGGAATCCGTTCGTTAAACGTGGCTTTGCGTCAGGATTTGGATTTGTATGTCTGCCTTCGTCCTGTAAAATGGTATAAAGGAGTGGTTTCTCCTGTTAAAGAGCCACAGAAAGTGAGTATGGTTATCTTCCGGGAAAATACGGAAGATATTTATGCCGGAATCGAATGGATGCAGGGAACGGATGAAGCAAAGAAATTTTATCGTTTCCTGAAAGAAGAAATGAGAGTAAAGAAAGTACGTTTTCCGGAAACTTCTTCTTTCGGGATAAAACCCGTTTCTGTTGAAGGCTCGGAACGATTAATCCGTGCTGCCATCGAATATGCTTTGCAGCATAATTTGCCATCAGTTACTTTGGTACACAAGGGCAATATCATGAAATTTACTGAAGGTGGATTTAAAACCTGGGGTTATGCCTTGGCTGAACGTGAATTCGGAAACGAACTCAAATCAGGAAAATTGGTTATTAAAGATGTAATTGTTGATGCATTTCTTCAGAATACTTTATTGAAGCCGGAAGAATATTCGGTAATTGCTACATTAAACCTGAATGGGGATTATATTTCCGACCAATTAGCTGCAATGGTTGGTGGTATCGGAATAGCTCCCGGAGCGAATATCAATTACCAAACCGGACACGCCATTTTCGAAGCGACACACGGAACCGCTCCCGATATTGCAGGAAAAGACATCGCGAATCCCTCATCTATATTGCTTTCCGCAGTAATGATGTTGGAATATATGGGTTGGAAAGAACCTGCCAGACTGATAGAAAATGCCATGGAGCAAACTTTTACAAATGGGAAAGCAACTGTTGATTTGGCTCGTTTCATGGAAAACGGAACAGTCTTATCAACGACAGCTTTTGCGGAAGAACTTATAAAAACAATTGAGAGTTGAGAATGGAGAATAATATTATTTGCATTTTTAATTCTCAACTCTCAATTCTCAATTAAATAAGACTATGGATAAAAGAAATGAATTTATGATTTACAAGTTGTCGGAATCGGTTAAGACAACAAGTAAGATAGACAATGAATTGTTCAGGCAATACAATGTAAAACGTGGATTGCGCAATGAAGATCACTCCGGAGTACTGGTCGGCTTGACTAAAATCGGGGATGTGGTAGGGTATGAACGTCTGGAAGAAGGCGGGTTAAAAGCTATTCCCGGAAAATTGTTCTATCGGGGAATTGATGTGGAAGACCTGGTGTATGGATTACAGGCGGAAAACCGTGTCGGTTTTGAAGAAGTAGCTTATTTATTGTTATCCGGAAATCTTCCGGATGAAGAAGAACTCATTACTTTTTCCGAGACCCTGAATACCTGCATGCCTTTGGAGCAGAAGGTTAAAATGCATATTCTTGACCTGGAAGGAAATAACATCATGAACATACTGTCCAGAAGTGTATTGGAAATGTATACTTTTGATGAAAATCCGGATGACACTTCCCGTGAAAACCTGATGCGCCAGTCTATCGATTTGATTGCCAAGTTCCCGACAATTATTGCATATGCTTATAACATCATGCGTCACAGTTCTTTCGGGCGCTCGTTACATATCCGTCATCCGAAAGAAGATGCTTCGCTGGCAGAAAATTTTTTGTATATGCTCAAAGGTCCGAGGGGTTATACCGAATTAGATGTGAAGATTTTGGATTTGTCTTTAATCCTGCATGCAGAACATGGCGGAGGTAACAATTCTACATTTACCGTCAGGGTAACAAGTTCTTCTGGCACAGATACTTATTCTTCCATTGCAGCTGGCATCGGTTCTCTGAAAGGCCCACTCCATGGAGGCGCCAACCTGAAAGTGATGGATATGTTCAACCACCTGAAAGAAAATATCAAAGACTGGAAAAGCGATAAAGAAATAGAATCGTACCTGAAAAAAATATTGAATAAAGAAGCTTATAATCGTACCGGACTCATTTACGGAATCGGGCATGCTGTTTATACCATTTCCGACCCGCGTACTTTGTTACTCAGGGAGATGGCCCGCAAATTAGCTAAGGAAAAAGGACGGGAAAAGGAATTCGCATTCCTCGAAAAACTGGAAGAGAAATCCGTTGAAGCATTTATGAATTTCAAAGGAACAAAAGTAAATAAGCAGGTCTGCGCCAATGTCGACTTCTATTCCGGGTTCGTTTATGAAATGATTGGTTTGCCCCAGGAAGTGTATACCCCATTGTTTGCCATGTCCCGCATTGTAGGATGGACGGCTCACCGCATCGAAGAACTGAATTTCGACAGCAAACGTATCATCCGCCCGGCCTACAAAAACGTAGCAGAAAAGGCCCCATTCACACCCTTGAAAGACAGATAACTAATAATTAAAAATGAAAGACTATCTGTCAGCAATTTTCCATTCTTAATTTTTCATTTTTAACTCTTAATTCTTAACTCCATGAGTATCCTTATCAATCAAAATACCCGTGTTGTAATACAAGGTATTACCGGAAGGGATGGAAGTTTTCATGCTGCACAAATGAAAATTTATGGAACTAATATTGTTGCCGGAACTTCTCCCGGAAAAGGAAGTACACAGGCAAATGGTATTCCTGTATTTAATACAGTATATGAAGCTGTTGAAAAAGAAGGAGCTGATACCTCTATAATTTTTGTTCCTGCTCCATTCGCTAAGGATGCAATGATGGAAGCTGCCAGTTCGGGAATCAAATTAATTGTGTGTATTACCGAGGGTATTCCGACATTGGATGTTATTGCTGCATATAGTTATATTCAAAAGAAAGGGGCAAAGCTGATTGGACCCAATTGTCCGGGACTCATTTCTCCCGGTAAGAGTCTGGTAGGTATTATGCCTTCACAAATATTCAAACCGGGAAAGACAGGTATTATCAGCCGGAGTGGTACGCTGACATACGAAATTGTGCACAACCTGACTTCCAAAGGTATTGGACAATCTACTGCCGTCGGCATTGGAGGCGACCCCGTTTCCGGACTTTATTTCCAGGATTTACTCGAAATGTTTGAAAAAGATACGGAAACGGACTCCATTGTTTTAATCGGTGAAATCGGAGGGGATGCTGAAGAACGTGCAGCAGAATACATTAAAAAGCATATCAGTAAACCTGTTGTAGCTTTTATTGCCGGACAAACAGCACCTCCCGGCAAACAAATGGGACATGCCGGGGCTATTATCTCAAGTGGCTCTGGCACAGCCATGGAAAAAATAGAGGTATTCAAAAGAGCTGGTATTCCTGTGGCGAAAATTCCATCGGAAATACCGGGACTGATTATTCTTCCTTGAAATTCTTTACATTCTTCAAAAACAGCCGTTCGCCTTCATTCTGATAGATTTTGACGTTTTTGAAAGTCACGTCATCAGATTCTGACAATTCAGCCCCGAACTGTGAAGAAAATGTAGCATTTTCGATATTGATATTGGAAATATTCATTTCGGGCAAACCATTGAAGAACATAGCTCTGCGGGCATTTTTAGAGTAAATATTTTTCACATAAATATTTTTGAAAACAGGAGTTTCTTCTGTCACTGGAAATGTCTGTTTTTCTCTTGCTTGAACATCACCATCTGCAAGTGATTCTGAAGCTGATTTCCCTCCATAAAATAAATCGAATGTGAATGAATCGGTGACAATATCAATCATGCTGATGTTTTCAATATATATATTTTCAACGACTCCGCCTCTGCCACGGGTACTTTTAAAACGCAAACCGACATCCGTACCGATAAATTCGCAATTGGTTACAAATACATTTTTTACTCCGCCAGACATTTCGCTGCCTACAACGAATCCGCCATGACCTTTGAATACTTTACAATTATCAACAATCACGTTTTCTGTAGGTATGCCTCTTTTTCTTCCTTCTTCATCTTTTCCCGATTTGATACAAATAGCATCATCACCAACATCGAATGTGGAGTTAATGATAAGGGCGTTTTTGCAGGATTCCAAATCCAGTCCGTCGCCATTTTGAGCATAAGCAGGATTACGTACAAAAACGTTATCTAAAATTACATTTTCACACATCAGTGGATGTATATTCCATGCAGGAGATTCTTCAAATAATACGCCTTCAAGCAGAACATTTTTACATTCCCTGAAGCTTATCATAACCGGACGTAAAAAATCCTTGATAGAGTCCCACTGTGCTTCTGTCAGGCTTCCTTGAGGAATATTGAAATTACCTTCAGTCATTCTTTCACCTTTCAATGATTTTTCTGAAGGGAACCAATAATCCGGAGTTTTCAATATACCTCCAGATTGAACCACCGATTTCCAGTAACTTTCTGTTACTTTGCTTTTTTTCAATGCTCTCCAGGCATATCCCGAACCATTGATGGCTCCCTCTCCCGTTATTGCGACATTTTCTAAGTTTCTCCCTGAAACAGGAGATTGGCAACGACGGGTTTCCAAGCCTTCAAAAATAGTTTCAACCAATGGATAAGCATTGAAATCGGGAGTAAAAAGAATCAATGCCCCTTTATCTAAATGCAGGTTGATATTTGATTTAAATACAATCGGTCCGGTAAACCAGATGCCTATGGGAACAATCAAAGTCCCCCCACCTTTTTTGTCTAACTCGTCCATGGCTTTGGCAAAAGCTTCAGTATTGAGTTGCATCCCGTCCCCTTTTCCCCCGAAATCTATAATGGAAACCGAGTTGAAAGGAAACACAGGCCGTTGCACTTTGTCCATTTCAAAGGGAAGCTGGAAATATAAATGGTTATAATTATAACTTCTATCTGCGGATTTTTGTGAGCAGGAGAACAACACCAAGTATACGCCAAATAGCAAGAGCGCTTTTACAGGTTTCATAAATAACGATTTTTGAGTGTGTGTGAATATTAATAATATAGCTTCAGTTTTAGAAAAAGAACATATCAGATGGATTAGTTCTTTTCAAAGCTGAAAGGTTTACATCTTTCCCCACCCGGATGCCATATTGACCGAAAGCCATTTCAACGGTTTTACAGGCTAATTCGGGATGATTGTTATCTTTACTCAAATGACACAACCATATATCTTTTAAATGTAAATCAAAATTAGCGGCCAAAAAATCTGCAGTCTCCCTGTTACTTAAATGACCATTGCCATTCATAATCCGTTCTTTAAGGAATGCCGGATAATTCCCTGTCCTGAGCATTTCCAGATCATAATTGGCTTCAATAATCAAATGGTTAGCCATGCGTATATATCGGGCTATCTTATCACTGATATGTCCAACATCTGTCGCCAATACAATTTTACGCTCTCCAAACTCAACCAGATAACCTACATTGTCGCTGCTGTCGTGGGGAATTTCAAATGCTGTAATACGGAAATTTTTGAGCTCGACAGGTACTTCTTTTTTGATGATCCTTCTCGAACCGAACAATTTTTCCTCCACATAACGGCTCCGGTCTATCCCTTCGTGTACTTTTGCAGTTGCATACACAGGTATATTATATTTTTCGCCCAATATACCTACAGATTTAATATGATCTGCATGATCATGGGTAATGAAAACTCCCATGATCTGCTCCGTTTCAATTTTATAATCCTTGAAAATTTTTTTGATAGTACGTATGCTGATGCCGGCGTCAAGAAGTATACCATACTCTTCTGTTCCTATATAATAACAGTTTCCGCTACTTCCGCTTGCCAGACTTAAAAATCTTAAACTCATAAAATCTTGAATTAGCCACTAATCTCACTGCTAAGGCAATTATTTTCATTGCAATTAATTATGAAATAATTTTAACGCCCACAAAAGTAACATAAATAATCGGAAAAAATTCCAAGCTAAATATATTTCATTTCAAATGCAAAAATAAATTAAATATTCAATTGTTTGCGCACACAGTTCAAAAATATTACATTATATTTGCAGCAGGATAATTATGCACAATATTTTTTATATTTGCGTGTTATAGTTTTACGAATAGTAAATTGGCATGAAAAACGCTTTGTTATTAATCACAATTTTTGCATTGTTTTCTTTTACTTCTCCTGCACAGAATAAGCAGGTTCTGTTTGTCTTGGAAAATAAAACTGATCAGCCGGTTGTTGATTATATTGCAGAACTTCCAGCTTCAATTTTGAAAAAGATAGTCGTTGGGGAATATATCGCCCAATCAGAAAATGAAATAGTCCCTGTGGAATTTGTGGCTGATTTGAAAGGCAACCGGAAAGGAATATTTCCCGTTTCTTCTTTTAGACCTCACGAAATAAAAAAAATTACAATAAAACAAGGAGTAGTTCCTCAATATCCTAAAAGAACTTATGCCGAACTTTCCCATAGAATCGGGGGAAATTCCCAAGACCTCAGACATGACAGGAAAGATTCTGTTTTTACCTGGGTGAAACCTAATTATATGAAAGTGCCCGGAAGTTTCCGTGACCATGCTTTTTATATTAAATATGAAGGTCCGGGTTGGGAAAGTGACAAAGTTGCCTTCCGTTTCTATCTCGACCAACGCAATGCTATCGATGTTTTCTCGAAAAAAAATCCGGGAATAATTTTACCGCAAGTGGGAATGGATGGATATGAAAATTATCATAATCCGAAAGTTTCTTATTGGGGGGTTGACAACATGACTGTTGGAGATGCTTTGGGAATTGGCTCAATTGCTTATTGGGATGGGCAAAAAGCCATCAGAGTTGAGAAACGGGATAGTGTTGAATGTTTTATCCAAACTGACGGAAAAGTTCGTTCGCAGGTAATGACAAATTATTTTGGCTGGAATGTTAATGAAGTAAAATATAATCTAAAATCATTAATTTCTATTGATGCCGGAAGCCATGCCTCACACATGGAGTTGCAGGTTGATAAAAATATTCCTAATTTAGCAACCGGTATTATCAAAAAAGATAATACGGAGTTGTTCATCAATAATGAAAAAAATGCTGAGTGGTCGTACGTTGCCACTTGGGGAAAACAAAGTCAAAAGGATAAATATCAGGATAGCAGTATGATGGGATTAGCCATATTTGCCCATACCAAACAAATTAAAGAAATCACTTCGGATAAATTGAATCATGTAATTGTCCTTGAGCCTGAAAATGGTTATGTAGATTATTATTTTATGCCTGTTTGGGAATTCGAATGGAACCCTGTTGCAACTAAAGCAGACTTCCAACGCTGTATTGATGAAGTTTTAACAAGATTAAATAACCCTATAATTATTAAAAAATAGTTACAAGTGACGAGTGACAAGTTTTTTGTCATGTGTAAGCAAACTCGTCTCACTTGTCACTTGTAACTCATAACTAAAAAGACATGAAAACTAAAATTGAAGAAAGATGGGGAACTCACCCCAACGACGTGAAACATTATGACACGGCGCAATTGCGTAAGGAATTTTTAGTGGAAAAATTGTTTGCCGCCGATGAAGTGTTATTGACCTATACCCACAATGATCGTTTGATTATTGGAGGGGTTCTTCCTGTAAACGAAGCCTTGAAACTTGAAACTGTTGATTTAGTTCGTTCCGAATATTTCTGCGAGCGTCGCGAAGTGGGTGTTGTTTGTATTGAAGGTGAAGGTATGGTTACCGTAGACGGAAAAGATTTCCCGATGGCTTTCAAAGACGCCCTTTATATTGGCCGCGGTTCGAAAGAAGTTATTTTCAAGAGTAATAACAAGGCAAATCCTGCCAAATATTATATTGCTTCTTCTCCTGCACATACTGCTTATCCAACAGCTAAAATTACTTCCGAAATGAGAAGGGTAAAAGATTTAGGTTCTGCAGAAACTTGCAACAAACGTGTTTTGAATCAATTGATTCTTCATGAAATATTACCATGTTGCCAATTGCAAATGGGTATGACTGAAATCCAGCCGGGAAGCGCATGGAATACGATGCCTCCTCATACTCATTCCCGCCGTATGGAAGCTTATTTTTATTTCAAAGTTCCTGAAAAACAAGCAGTTTGTCATTTTATGGGCGAACCTCAGGAAACCCGGCATATTTTCATGGGAAATGAACAGGCAGTGATTTCTCCTTCCTGGTCAATCCACTCTGCTGCCGGAACAAGTAATTATACTTTTATCTGGGCAATGTGTGGCGAAAACCTGGATTATGACGATATGGATACTTTTACGGCAGATAAACTCAGATAAATAATTAAAAATGAAAAATTAAAAATTAAAAATTGGCTGACGCACGTTTTTAACGCTTAATTTTTCATTTTTAATTTTTAATTTTTAATTATTATGAAGACATTTATGGACGACAACTTCGTTTTGCAAACGGAGACAGCACAATTTCTTTTTCATGAACATGCGAAAAAACAACCGATCATTGACTATCATTGTCATTTGAATCCTGAGTTTATCGCTAATGATCGTAAGTTTGATAACCTTGGACAAATCTGGTTGGAAGGCGACCACTACAAATGGCGCGCCATGCGTACAAATGGAGTTGATGAACGTTTTTGTACAGGAAAAGATACTTCCGACTGGGAAAAATTCGAAAAATGGGCGGAAACAGTTCCTTATACTATGCGTAACCCATTGTATCACTGGACACATCTGGAGTTAAAAACAGCTTTCGGTGTAACTAAAGTTTTAAAACCCGAAACTGCTAAGGAAATCTATGATGAATGTACTGCAAAATTACGTACTCCTGAATTTTCAGCCCGTGGTTTGATGAAACACTACAATGTAGAAGTGGTTTGTACGACTGACGATCCTGTTGATTCTCTGGAATATCATATTGCATTGAAAAAAGAAGGTTTCAGTGTGAAAGTGCTGCCAACCTGGCGTCCTGATAAAGCGATGGCAGTAGAAGTTCCTGCTGATTTCCGGGCTTATGTCGAAAAATTATCTCAGGTTTCAGGTGTTTCTATCAGTAAATTTGCTGATTTATTACAAGCGCTTCGTGTACGTCACGATTTCTTTGCTTCGGTAGGTTGTAAATTGTCTGACCACGGAATTGAAGAATTCTATGCGGAAGATTATACAGATTCTGAAATTGAAGCCATCTTCAATAAAGTATATGGCGGAAAAAATCTGTCGCACGAAGAAATCCTGAAGTTCAAAACAGCCATAATGGTTGAAGGTGCTAAAATGGACTGGGAAAAAGGATGGACTCAACAATTTCACTATGGAGCTATCCGTAATAACAATACCCGTTTGTTCAAAAAATTAGGTCCGGATACTGGTTTCGATTCTATTGGAGACTTTACTGTGGCTAAAGCGATGTCGAAATTTCTCAACTATCTGGATACTGAAAATAAACTGGCTAAAACAATTATCTATAACCTCAATCCGCGTGATAACGATTTGATCGCAACCATGATTGGCAACTTCCAGGATGGTTCGGTTGCCGGAAAAATCCAATTCGGTTCGGGTTGGTGGTTCCTGGATCAAAAACCGGGAATGGAAGCACAAATGAATTCTTTGTCAGTGCTTGGTTTGTTGAGCCGTTTCGTAGGTATGTTGACCGACTCCCGCAGTTTCCTGTCTTATCCGCGTCATGAATATTTCCGTCGTATCCTTTGTAATCTGATTGGAAATGATGTGGAACAAGGTTTATTGCCTGCATCGGAATTGCCATTCCTGAGCAAGTTAGTGGAAAATGTTTCTTACTATAACGCCAAAAATTTCTTTGAATTTTAAGGAAATCGACACACGGATTACACAAAAATATACGGATTTGCACTGTTAAATTTTAAACCCATGTTAATCTGTTTGTTCTGTGTAATCTGTGTGCTGATAATTTCGAAAATATTTAATTCAATTATATAACAAAAATGAAAAAAGTTGTAACTTTTGGTGAGATCATGCTTCGTTTGGCAACTCCCGGCTATCAGAGATTTATTCAATCAAACAATTTGAATGCTACATTTGGTGGAGGCGAGGCCAATGTTGCTGTTTCTTTGTCAAACTATGGTATTCCTACTGATTTTGTAACCCGTTTACCTAAAAACGATATTGCAGAATGGTGTATTTCCGATTTGCGTAAATATGGTGTCGGAGTAGACAACATCGTTCGCGGAGGTGACCGTGTAGGTATTTATTTCCTTGAAACAGGTGCAGTTGCCCGTGCTTCAAAAGTAGTTTATGACCGTGCCAATTCTTCTATTGCCGATGTTAAACCCGGCATGGTGAACTGGAGGGAAATTTTCAAAGATGCACAATGGTTTCACTGGACAGGTATTACTCCGGCTCTTTCGCAAGGCGCTGCTGATGCTTGTTTGGAAGCTATCAAAATCGCCAATGAAATGGGTGTAACTGTTTCTACAGACCTGAATTACCGTAAGAACCTATGGAAATACGGTAAATCAGCCTCTGAAATTATGCCTGCTTTGGTAGAAGGCTGTGATATTATCCTTGGAAATGAAGAAGATGCTGAAAAAGTATTCGGAATTAAACCTGAAGGATTTGATGTCGCCCATACAGGCGGAGAAGTAAACGCTGCAGAATTCGAATCGGTTTGTACTCAAATGATGAAGAAATTCCCACGTGCAAAAAAAGTAATCATCACATTGCGTGGTTCTATCAATGCTAACCACAACACCTGGGGTGGTTGTTTGTATGCCAATGGAAAATTATACCAATCCAAACGTTATGACATTACTCATATTGTCGACCGTGTAGGTGGTGGCGACTCTTTCATGGGTGGTTTGGTCTACGGATTAATCTCTTATCCTACGGACGATCAGAAAGCATTGGAGTTTGCTGTTGCAGCTTCCTGCCTGAAACATACTATCTACGGAGACTTTAACCTTGTTACTGTAGCTGAAGTTGAAAACCTGATGAAAGGTGACGGCTCAGGACGGGTTTCCAGATAATTAAGAATGAAGAATTAAGAATGAAGAATGGGCTTACGCACAATTTATTCATTTCTAATTCTTCATTCTTCATTTTTAATTCTTAATTACAAAAAACTATGCTTAACCAATTTTCATTAAAAGGAAAAGTAGCCATGGTAACCGGAGCCTCTTATGGTATCGGAATGGCTATTGCTAAAGCGCTTCATGAAGCAGGCGCTACGATTGTATTCAACGACATCAATGCTGATTTAGTTCAAAAAGGGATTGCTTCTTATAAGGAAGATGGTATCAAAGCTTACGGATATGTTTGTGATGTAACCAATGAAGAACAAGTATACGAAGTAATTGCACAAATCACTTCGGAAGTAGGAGTTATAGATATTCTGGTTAACAATGCCGGAATCATCAAACGTATTCCTGCCATTGAAATGACAGCTAAAGACTTCCGTCAGGTCATCGATATTGATTTGAATGGTCCGTTCATTATGTCTAAGGCTGTTGCTCCCGGTATGATTGAAAAAGGTGGTGGTAAAATCATCAACATCTGTTCCATGATGAGCGAATTAGGTCGTGAAACAGTTTCTGCTTATGCAGCTGCCAAAGGTGGTTTGAAGATGCTGACTAAAAACCTGGCTTGCGAATGGGCCGAACATAATATTCAGGTTAATGGAATCGGACCTGGCTATATTGCAACACCTCAAACTGCTCCTTTGCGTGAAGCAGGACATCCTTTCAACGATTTCATCATTGCTAAAACTCCGGCTGCCCGTTGGGGAACAACCGACGATTTGCAAGGACCTGCAGTGTTTTTAGCATCGCAAGCATCTGATTTCGTTAATGGACATATTTTATATGTTGATGGTGGAATTTTGGCTTATATAGGTAAACAACCGAAATAATTATTAATGAAGAATGAAAAATGAAAAATGAAGAATAGGTCGGATTCAATATTGAACGCTAAAAGTTATAATTTTGCTATCCGCACAGTGAAATTGTCACAATTTTTACAAAAAGAAAAAGCTGAATATATTTTATCTAAACAAATTCTTCGTAGTGGAACTGCAATCGGAGCGTTAGTTCTTGAATCTGAATTTGGACAAAGCAAACCGGATTTCGTAAATAAACTCAAGGAATCAAAATGAATATTCTTCATTTTTCATTCTTCATTCTTCATTCTTCATTAATAAAATTATGGCAAAATATAATAAGATTCAAGTTATTTCAACAATGAAAGAAACAGGAATGGTTCCTGTTTTTTATCATTCAGATATTGAGACTGCCAAACAAGTAGTGAAAGCTTGTTATGAAGGTGGTGTTCGCGCTTTCGAGTTTACTAATAGAGGTGACTTCGCTCAGGAAGTATTTGCAGAATTAGTGAAATTTGCATCAAAAGAATGTCCCGGAATGATTCTCGGAATCGGTTCTATTGTAGATCCCGGAACAGCTTCGCTTTATATTCAATCAGGCGCTAATTTCATCGTTGGACCACTGTTCAACCCGGAAATTGCAAAAATTGCCAACCGCCGTTTAATTCCTTATACTCCCGGATGTGGTTCCGTATCGGAAGTTGGTTTTGCCCAGGAATTAGGTTGCGATATTTGCAAAGTATTCCCCGGTGATGTATTAGGGCCTAATTTCGTGAAAGGGTTGAAAGCTCCGATGCCTTGGTCTATGCTGATGGTTACAGGAGGTGTAAAACCTGAAGAAGCCAACCTGAAATCCTGGTTCGATGCAGGTGTAACCTGTGTCGGGATGGGTTCCAATCTCTTCCCTGCTGATGTGATTGCTGCAAAAGATTGGGGCAAAATCACTCAGATGTGTAAAGACGCTTTTGCAATCATAAACAAAATTCGTAAATAAAATTAAGAGTTAAAAGTTAAGAGTTGGCTTACACACAGTTTTTAATTCTTAACTCTTAATTCTTAACTCTTAACTAAAAAGTATCATGAATAAACAAAAAATCGGAAATTACAGATGGCTTATCTGTACATTGCTTTTGTTCTCTACGACCATTAACTACATGGATCGTAATGTGATTGGATTTCTTAAAGACTACTTCTGTTCTCCTGAAGGATTCGGATGGTCTTCTTCGGATTTCTCCAATTTAACTTCTATTTTCACCTTGTTTTATGCAGGATTTACTTTGGTTGCCGGTTGGATTATCGACAAAATCGGAACTAAAATCGGATTGGCTGCTTCATTGGTATTGTGGTCTGTTACCGGTATACTGAGCGCTTTCATGGGAAAAACCGTAGTGGGACATTGTATTGCCCGTAGCCTTTTCGGAGCCGGAGAATCCGGAAACTTCCCTGCATCTATTAAAACCGTAGCTGAATGGTTCCCTAAAAAAGAACGGGCGTTAGCTACCGGTATTTTCAATGCAGGATCCAATATCGGAGCCATGATTTGTGCTATTTTCGTTCCTTGGGCATTGTTGACCTGGGGCGGAGGTAAAGAATTTTTAGGCCAGTTCCATGGCTGGCAAATGGCATTTATCATCACAGGTTTGGTTGGTTTTGTATGGTTAATATTCTGGGGAATATTTTATAATTCTCCTAAAAAAATGCTTGAAAAAGGAAAAATCACTCAATCTGAATATGACCATATCCATAGTGATAAAGATGAAACTCCTGCATTAGAGGCAGAAGAAGACAAAGCGAAAAAAGTATCCTGGTTCAAAATGCTTACCTACAAACAAACATGGTCGTTTGTTGTCGGTAAATTCATGACTGATGGTGTTTGGTGGTTCTTGTTGTTCTGGTTGCCGACTTATGTAAAACAACAGTTCTGTACCGATATGACTCCTGAAGCTACTGCCCATACTGTTATGATAACAAACTTCATCGTGTTTGGTATTGCTATCATCGGTTCTGTTTATGGAGGTTCAATCCCGATGACTTTTATGAATAAAGGTTGGGAAACATATAAGGCTCGTATGACTGCGATGCTGATTATCGCATGCGCTCCGTTGGTTTTGTTAAGTACACAATATATGGCAGGTTTAGGTATTGTTGCTGCAATAGCAGTAATCAGTATCGGAGGCGCCGCCCACCAGGCATGGTCTGCCAACTTATTTACCACAGTTTCCGATATGTTCCCTAAAAAAACGGTAGGTTCTGTAACCGGTATCGGCGCTGCTGCCGGAGGTTTAGGTGGTGTATTGGTACAAAAATTGGCCGGAGGTTTGGAAGACCATTTCAGGATGATTGGCGTTGCAGCTGCTAAAGCGCAAGGTTTTATCCAGGAAACTGCAGCTATTCCTCTTGACAAAATAAAAATCGACAACTTGCAAACTGTTTTGGTAGATCCTTCCATGATGGATTCGGCAAAAAACCTGATTTCTTCAAATATATCCACTGCATACGGCATCATGTTTGCTGTTTGTGCCGGCGCTTATCTGATCGCATGGTTTATCATGAAGATGTTGGTTCCGAAACACAGCCCGATAACTGATATGTAATATTAATGTATTTTGAAACACATAGGCACATAGAACACATAGTCATTCATATAGAAAATAATTATAAAAACTATGTGAAATCTCTATGTGTTCTATGTGCCTATGTGTTTCAAAAAATAAATCATATTTAAATGAAAGAGTTGAACAAACAAACAGTGAACAAACCGGCGATTCCGGTTAAAATTCTTCAATTTGGGGAAGGTAATTTTCTACGTGCATTCGTAGACTGGATGATACACAAGGCTAACGAAGCCGGAGTAATGAATCATGGTGTAGTGGCCGTACAGCCTATTGCTCAGGGGATGGCTGATATGTTGAGAAAACAAGATTGTATGTATCATGTTTACCTTGAAGGCATTAAAGATAAAAAAGCGGTAAAGGAAGTTACTTTGGTGAAAAGCATCGTTGATGCAATGAATCCTTATGATGAATATCAGGCTTACGAACAATTATTTTTAAGTCCGGAACTGGAAATGATTATTTCCAATACAACAGAAGCCGGTATCAGGTATGAAGAAGGTGACGATTTGAAAGCTTGTCCCCCGAAATCATATCCTGCAAAAATGACTGCATTGCTTCTTAAACGATTCCAGAAATTCAATGGAGCTGCTGATAAAGGCTTATTGGTTATTTGCTGCGAATTGATTGAAGATAACGGTTCTACTTTGCGTGAATATGTAATCAAACATGCTGAGCACAACAACCTGAGTACAGATTTCATCAACTGGATAAAAACTTCTTGTCATTTCTACGATACTTTGGTTGACCGTATTGTGCCGGGATTCCCACGTGAAACTATTAACGAAATCAAAGCTGAAATCGGTTTCGATGATAATTTGGTTGTTAAAGGCGAATATTTCCATGTTTGGGCAATTGGAGGAGACCCTGTTATCAAACAAAAGTTACCCTTAGATAAAGCCGGATTGAATGTATTGTTCATGGATGATATCCGTCCTTTCCGGGCTAAAAAAGTACGTATACTGAATGGCGCTCACACAGCCATGGTACAGGTTGCTATGCAATTAGGTTGTGAAACTGTAATGGATGCCTTCAATAATCCTTTGGTTGAAAAATATATCAATACTATGGTTGATTCGGAAGTGCTTCCCGGTATTGGTGAAGACATGACAGAATTAAGGGTTTTTGCTGCCAAGATTCTCGAACGCTTCTACAATCCATATATCAAACATTACCTGAAAGATATTTCCTTGAATTCTTTGTCCAAATGGGAAGCTCGCGACTGGCCGACTGTGTGCGATAACAGTAAAAAATTGGGTAAATTTGCCAAATTGACAACTTTCTCTTTTGCTTCATTATTGGTAATGTATAGCGGAAAATCAGAAGCTAAAACTTTTGTACCTAACGATACCCCTGAATTTGTTGAATTTATCCAGAAAACTTTTGATGCAAACAATATTGAAGGTTGGGTCAATGGTATTGTAAACAACAAACAAATCTGGAAAGAAAACTTCTCTTCAGTTTCCGGATTCACCGATGCTGTTGTTGCTGATGTGAAAATAATTCTGAATAAAGGGATGAAAGCGGCACTTGAAAGTCTAATTTAATATTATTGCAGTTAAGAGTTAAGAATTAAGAGTTAAGAGTTGGCTTACGCAACACTGTAATTTTTAATTCTTAACTTTTAACTCTTAATTCTTAACTTAAAATGGAAAACTGTTTATATTGTCAGAGAAACCAAATGCAAAAAGATTTGATGATCGAGATTTGCGATTTGAGCGTTTCAACAGTGTTTTTGTTCAAGGAACAAACATACAAAGGAAGATGTGTGGTAGCCTATAAAGACCACAATGTAGAACTTTTTGAATTGAATGATGCTGATTTGTTGGCATTTATGAAAGATGTAAACAAAGTTGCCAAAGCAATTAAAAAAGCATTCAATCCCGAAAAAATCAATTATGGAGCTTATTCCGATAAATTAAAACATCTTCACATACATTTGGCTCCTAAATATGTTGATGGCCCGGATTTTGGAGGAACATTCACAATGAATCCACAAAAAGTTTATTTGACGGATGCCGGATATAATGAGATGATTGAAAAAATTAAGAAAGAATTGTAAAGTTAAGAGTTAAGAATTAAGAGTTGCAAGTAATGCAACAAATAAACTCTTAACTCTTAACTCTTAATTTTTAACTCAAAAAACATGAAACGCTATTTAAAAATAAACCCTGCCGATAATGTATGTGTAGCTTTGGATGTCCTCAATGCCGGAGAAGTTCTTGATATTGATGGTGTTAAGATAACAATGCTTGATACTGTCGAAAACGGGCATAAATTTGCAATTGAAAGTATTGCGGAAGGAAAAGACGTCCTTAAATACGGCTATCCTATCGGGCATGCTATTGCCGATATCAAAAAAGGTCAGCATGTACATACGCATAATGTGAAAACCAATTTGCATGATAACCTGCAATATGCTTACCATCCGGTTCAATCGATATTGAATATCCCGAAAAGCGATATCAAAATCAAGGCTTATAAGAGATATGACGGCAATGTCGGAATCCGCAACGAACTGTGGATTGTTCCCACTGTCGGTTGTGTGAACGGACAAGCCCAGGTAATTGTTGACCGTGTGAAAAAAGAATTGGATGTCAAACATATTGATGATATCCGGGTGTTTACTCATAATTACGGATGTTCGCAATTAGGGGATGACCATCTCAATACACAGAAAGCACTGGCAGCTTTGGCCAAACATCCGAATGCCGGTGGTGTCTTGGTTTTAAGCTTGGGTTGTGAAAATAACCAGCAAGCTGATTTCAAAGTGGTTATGGACAAATGGGATGAAAGCCGTGTCCGTTTCCTTATTTCCCAGGAAGTAGAAGACGAAGTTGAAACTGGTTTCCAACTGATGAAAGAGTTGGTAGAACGGATGAAACAGGATAAGCGTGAAGAACTTCCCCTTTCTACACTCAAAGTTGGTTTAAAATGTGGTGGTAGCGACGGATTTTCCGGTATTACTGCCAATCCGTTAGTTGGCCGTTTCTCAGACTGGTTGATCGCACAGGGTGGAACAACTATCCTGACTGAAGTTCCTGAAATGTTCGGCGCCGAGACTATCCTCATGGATAGGGCGATTAATAAGGATGTATTCAACCACACGGTGGGCTTGATAAACAATTTCAAAGAATATTTCCGCAAATTCGACCAGCCGATTTACGAAAATCCTTCTCCCGGAAACAAAAAAGGAGGAATCACTACACTGGAAGATAAATCGTTGGGTTGTACACAAAAAGGTGGAGCCGCAGAAGTTGTCGATGTATTAGATTACACAGAACCAGTTAAAAATCATGGATTGAACTTATTGAATGCTCCCGGAAACGATCTGGTTGCTGCCTCTTCGCTGGCTCTTTCCGGTTGCCAGTTGGTATTGTTTACAACAGGCCGTGGAACTCCGTTCGGAAGTTTTGTCCCGACAATGAAAATCTCTACCAATTCAAAATTGTATAATTTCAAAAAGAACTGGATAGATTTCAATGCCGGCACTTTACTCGAAGATGAAAGTATGGATGAAGTTTTGAAACGCTTCATCGACTTCACCATAGAAGTTGTAAACGGCAAACATCTGAAACACGAAGAATCCGGATTCAAAGAAATTGCTATTTTCAAAACCGGGGTAACCTTATAAGTAAGAATTAAGAGTTAAGAATTAAGAGTTGGCTTTCGCACGATAAAATAACTCTTAATTCTTAACTCTTAATTCTTAACTTCATTTATACCAATCTGAGTACATCAAATAATTCCGGGCTATCTTCTGGTTGATTTCTTTAGATTGTCCGGGGTCTACTTTTTTCACAAATTTAGCAGGTGTTCCTGCATAAATAGAGCCTGGTTCAACTTTTGTCCCGCTTAATACAACAGAACCGGCAGCTATTATTGCTCCCTCTCCTATTACGGCATGGTCTAAAACTACAGAACCTATGCCTATCAATGATCCATTTTCGATTTTAGCGCCGTGTATGGTTACATTATGACCGATTGAAACATCATCGCCAATGATGGCCACCGATTTTTCGTATAAAGTATGAATAACGCTACCATCCTGGATATTAACCCGGTTACCAATCCGGATGGAGTTTACATCTCCCCTTAATACAGCGTTGTACCAAATGCTGCAATCATCACCGATAACTACATCACCGATAATTGTTGCATTTTCTGCCAGGAAAACATTTTTCCCTATTTCCGGGGTAAATCCCCTTACTGATTTTATAAGTGCCATTGCAATTAGATTTTTGATTTAAATAAAATCATTCTCAATATCTAACACAAAAGTAGGATGAAAGTTTTGAAAGCCAAAAAAATAAATACCAGTTCTTTGAAATAGAGTCTTTCAACTCTTAACTAACACTCCGGTATCTGCGAGTCTGGCATATTTCCCACGGATACATCCTTTTTCATCAATCAGATAAATAGTGGGAGTGGCTGCAACTCCATAATTTCTGAAATTATCACCTTCAAAGCCTTTGTAATCACAACACTTTTCTTCCCAAGGAAACCCCTTTGAATGGAATTCGAAAACCGATTCATCGGTATCGGCAGATATGCTGATTATTCTAATGCCTTTCTTTTTTAATGTAGGGTAATTACTAACCAATTGACTCATCTCGTTTTCACAATTATGACATCCTGATTCATAAAATATTAATAATGTCTGAGTCATTGCCGCCTGCCTGTTTTTTAACCCTGTAATTTCGGGAGCTTGCTTCCCAATCAATTTAGATGCAGTCGCTAATCGTGATGCAATTTCACTATGCTGACCGTCAGGAATATCCAGACCTATGCTGTAGGCTGCTATACTTTCAGCTGCTTGTTCGAGTCCGTATTGTTCGAAAAACTCTATCAAGTCTTTTCCTAATGCAGCGGCTGTTTGAGGGTGTGCGGTATAAGTCCGATTTAATACTTTTTTGGCAACAGGGACAAAAACGGATGCGAATTCATTCGGATTTCCTGTCACTCGTGCATAAAACCCGATCCACTGTTGTACATATTCTTTCCATAAACCGGAATGATACAAGTTTTCGAATGATAAGGTATCATTGATGTACGATTTCGCAGCATTAAAAGTTTCTTCAGAATTGATTTGGCTGATGTTGTTGAAATGTTGTTGAATTTCTTGAAATTCGGATGATAAGGAAATTAATGTAACACTTCCCGTGTAGTCACCTAAATTGATTTGAAGTATTCCTTTTTCATCAAGAGTTGTAACTCCAAACTGTATTGTGTCTTTCCCGTTATAACCAACAATCGAATAGTTGTAGGATATTTTTTTATTATTTTGAGCAAATAACAGTGAAATACTACAAATAACAAAAAACAGAAAAATGATTGAGTTTTTCCTCATAATTTGCCGGTAAAAAATGCGCAAACCGCTTTTGAATATAACTTTCAATTGATTCAAGTTCCCGCCACCGAAACCAACCGATGACGGGAGAAATTTAAGTATTTTAGTATTTATTTAACACAACGAACCGATACCCAACCTTTACCATCCTCTTTTTGATTTTCACCTTCTATCTTACCACTTGTGCTTGCTCCGGATCTGAAGTGCTCATTTTTCAAGCCCCCGTTATTCCACCAATTTCCATAATCGTTTTCATTTGATAGTGTCCCGTTGTAATAATAGCCACCTTTAGCTTGTGTCCACCAAGTATGTGGAGGATTGATCGCTTGTAACGCTTTGAACTCACTTTGGAGAGGTAAGCGCCATCCCGAAGGACATGCAGTATTACGATCGTCCCATGTATAATAGCCACCATGACCAGTTAATCTAGTTGTGGTACCTTCCACCGAATTACTTACCATCCAACATTGCATAGCTCCGCTTGTTCCGGTAGCATAACGATGTGTCAGATAGGTATGTGAATTGTATGTAAATGAACCTGTTGTTCCATTTTTTCCACAACCTGATAACGGATCAATTGCAACAGTTATTGTTTCCGAATAAGTAGCCACCGCATTGTTACCTGCACAAGCACCTGTTCCCGTAACAGTATATTTAATTGACGCACTACCTACACCAACGGCAGTCACTAAACCGTTTTGGTCAACTGTAGCAACCGCATTATTCGTACTTGTCCATGTACCTCCCGTTGTGGCGATTGACAGCTGCATGGTATCATCTGGATTCATCGAACTGCTTCCACTTGTTTTGGTAATTGTACCAACAGTTGGCGCCGTACCGACTGTTACAGTTACAGCTCTCAGGTTGGCTTGCGGAGTGGCGTCACAACCGGAGGTACTGTAAAGACCCACATAGTAAGTTGTTGGTGCCGATAAAGTCGCAGTCTGGTAGGAAGCTCCCGTTCCCACTTCTTGGTATGAAGCGTTGAACCAGCGATAATTTTGTCCTGCAGAAGCACCGGATGCCGTAAGAGTTACTTGTCCCGATCCGCAGATGCTTTGTCCTGAGGCTGTCGGAGTACCTAAATCAGAACACAGGCTGCCTCCCACCGTTAAGACAAAAGTCCTGCTTTCATCGGTACAACCCGAATTTCCAGCCGAAGCATAGAAAGAATAACTTCCGGGTATGGATGGTGTTCCGGAGATTGTGATTGAAGTCGAATTTTGTCCGCTTATGGTTATTCCAGGAGCTGTCCCCGTAACATTAATCGGAGAAAGAGAAGTAAATTGTACCGCAGTAATAGCGTTGTCTTTCATTACCGATTGAGTCAAAGCTCCTGTTGCATTAACCGCACGCCTGGAACAATCCGCACCTGCCTGTCTGTATGTAAAATCGGTATACAGTCCGTTACAAGGATTAGTCACCCTGACTGTTGCATAACGGGGAGAGGTAGAGGGATTAGCTGAAAAAAACACATAGAATACACCTAATTGATTGTTGCTTATCATCAATGTGGCATACGAATTACCGGAAATCAATGTTGGGATATATGCCGGATTTTGATTACAACGTATTTCCGAGTTTGGTGTTCCCGCAGGGGTTGAACCTCCTGTATCCGGGATGTCGGAAGCCGGATAGTTGCCGATACCTATATCTACATTAGATCCTTGTTGTTCAATCCTGTAAGTACTCGAAATGCTGCAATTGGTTGCTGATACAGTTACATTTACAAATCTTGACATTGAAAGATAATTCGGATCGAATATCAGTTTAAATGCACCTGTTGTTGCATTCATTATAACTGCCTTACACCATGATTGATCAGTAGAAACGCTGTAAACGGGATTCGGACATATTTCCGGGTTAGTCGAGGGTGTATATGGTCCTTGCTCGCCTCCCGGAGCGGGAACTGACGGATAAGAAGGATTCGGATCGATTCCGACATTCTGTCCGTTTTGAGTAATGGTAAAGTCACGAGTCATACCCGTACAGTTGTCTTTGACTCTTACCATCGCAAAACGGGGATAAATGCTTGTATTGGTATCGAATTTCACTTTGAATTGTCCGGTAGCAACATTCACAACCGTCAAATGAGCATATCCGTAACCGGTAACAAGCGATATCGAATAGGCGGCGGGAGATGCCGAACAGGTCGGACTTCCTTGCGGTAGCGCGGGAGTTGTTTCTCCTCCACCAGCCGGCAAATTGCTTCCCGTAGGATCCGGAGTAAGTACAATACTGCTTGCATCTTGAGTTACTTGGTATGATTTTGTACAAGTACCTTTGGTAATAGTAATTGTTACTGTCCGTGGAGTTAAGCCCGGATTCGACGAATACCTGAGCGAAAATACTCCTGTTGTGGGGTTGAACGTAACAATACACCAGCTTTGATTGCTTGTTATATTGTAATCCCCTGTACACTTGCTCAGGTCTGATTCCGGTGTATAAGGTCCCTTGTCTTCCCCTTCAGGTTTTACGTTAGGTTGAGACGGGTTAGGAAATACACCGATACTTGCTGCTTCTTGGGAAAATAAAAAGTCGTTAAATTCTGTTGTACAATTGTTGGTAACCCTTACTACTGCATAACGGACATAAGCATTAGGGTTTGCATCAAAAGTCAAATAAAATTGACCCATGTTTTTTAGAGAAACGGAAAGTCCTGTGTAAGACAAATGAGCATAAGCGTTGCCGCTGATGATTTCCACTTTGTAACGGGGAGTTACAGTAGTACATTCCGGTTCATCGTGGGGAGCGAAAGGTCCTTTGGTGTCTCCTGCTTCAGGGAAAACGGGGCTTCCGGGATCCTGCGGATTTTTATTGTCCGGATTGCTGGGATCAAAAGGATTATCGCCGTCTGAATTGGTTATATTGATCGAAGTTTCTCCTTGAACTTTTTTCCAATTATAACCGTCCCAGTAATAAATACCTTTTCCAGTAGTAGCATTGATATTGTATACAACCATTCCCGTTAATGAGAGATTGGTGTCTACATCAGAAGTGAAGTCGGAAAAGAAGCCTGTCCCCCCGGGAATTTTTGCTAAATCTACTATATTTACATTGGGTAAACGCAATCCGCCCACATATTCCGTTGGGGAATGCAAGTCCAGTACAGCGCCTTGCTCCGGTGCCGTACCACCTCCGATGCGTACTTGAGCATAAGTAGCGATCGTGGTTAGACTGAGTATGGCTAATAGCCACAATTTAATTTTTTGTCTCATGTTGTTTATAATTAGTTTTTAAGTGTATGTGACTTATTGGAAATAATTTCAATTATTTTTTCAGGATGACTTTTTGTGTCTTTACACCATTATCTGTGTAAATCTTCACTACAACAACCGTTTGTCCTTTTGGAACCGGTAGTGAAACCATTGTGCTGTTTATATTTTCTTCTACTCCTATACTCTGTCCCTGGAGGTTGAATATTTCCATCTTCCGGAGAGTATCGCCATTGACAAAAATAACATCATCCTGGGTGTATACCGACAATTGTTCATTACCTGCATAGCCGAATCCTGAAGCGGCTTTGACTATGCGAAGGGCAAACCGTCCTTCAATGTTACCGGTACCATTAGTAAACTCATATTCCGAGTTTTCCCTCAGGTTTTGAGTACTGCTCATACGGTCTATCAGATAAAGACTGTAATTCCCATTGAAATTTTCTTCCCCCGTGATGACAAATTTCAACTTCCCTTTTACCGTTGTTGAAATCCCCAGTTCGATGTCTTCACTTAAATCTCCGACTGAGTTAATGGAAGCAGCTTTACCGTCAACAACAGAATATAAAATGGCTGACTGTATTCTCTTATCCGGAAAGAGTGTCCAGGCATCTTCACCTACAACAAAATTGTTTGATGCTTTATTGTCGTAACGGATCGCTATTCCGCTGTTGAAGTCTCCATTACGGTAAACATCAACCTTGAGAACATTTTCGGTTATTTCCTGGCTTAGTGAAGATTTCAGGACATTTTTGTCTTCGACATCCTCCATTGCAGGGGAAAACCTGAGTGTAGACATCGGGAATTCGGGACTCACCTTTTCCACGAAGAAAGATTGCATCGGGGCGATTGTAGGCCCGGCTCCTTCAATTCCCAACGGATTAGAAGTTCCCAGATATTTTTCCGAAGAGAGAATATAGGAAGCAAACGAAGTATTATTAGTCCAGAGATAAAACTTGTTGGTAATCTCCGAGCTGTTGGCATTATAAAAGTCGGACAGTTTCAGGTGCGACATGAATGGATTTCCGACAATGAGTGAAGAGAATGCTTCATCTGCATTATCAATCGCCACGTCAAATATACCGTCTCCGTTTGCAGCGTTGTACACTGATTCATATGTGAAATGTCCCTTGTTTCCACGTTCAAGCTCAGGAGTCTTTTCTCCTGTTTGTTTTCCGTCCCAGTCGAAATAAACGTACTCGGTCGAATCTTTCGGGAAAGTGAATGTCCAGTTACCGCTGGTTTTATTTCCTTCATCTATCCACGATGCAAATCCTTTGCCTACGGGTAGTGGAACACTCAATGTATTGAACGGATTTGACCAGAATCCCTGCGATTTGGCAGCCTGTGTTTCAGGATTTTGAGCCTGATACTGCATCATGTAAACCGAAGGATTCAGTCTTTCGGAAGCGGCAGAAAGAAAATAATCGCCCGAATACATATCCCGAAGCGGAGCCGAAAGCATATACCAGCGGTTGTCGGGTAGGGTGAGGTCTACTTTTGCATCATCATAATCGAGCAGGTAAGTATGTGCAACCTGTCCTCCGAATTCAAAATAGATGGTACCGCATTTGGCATTCATGGCAGCTGTAAGAACAGGATAAGCTGGAGCTCCGGCTGGAATAGTTACATAAGTACATTTACCGGGAACGGTATTTACATCCCAGTTGGCAGGATTATTCCAGTTATTGGCATCGCCTGAAACTGTTCCCAACCATTTGGCGGTAGAGGGACATATTACGGAATAAGCCTGTTTGAAAGTAAATTCCTGGCTGCTGCCACAGTCATTGGTTATCTTAACCGTTGCAAAACGTGGAAGATTGGAAGTGTTTTCCGTGAAAGTTACCGTTATGGCTCCTGTTACATCGTCAAAATTAACATTCGAAATATATGACGGTTGAGTTGAAGGAACGAAAGCATAAGTATAAGGATTTTCCGTAGCACATTCGGGATCATCATCCGGAGTGGCTGGATCTGTTGTTCCACCACCAGGTACTACTGCTTTGGGTTCCTGAACAAACCTGAAAATCTGAGGATTGTTACATTTGTTTGTAACTTTTACAATAGCAGTTCTCGGAGCTGTTGTCGTATTGGCCGAAAATGTCAGAGTAACAACCCCGGTTGTAGCATTAAACGTAACATTAGTTACATAAGATGGCTGAATTCCTGCAAAAGCATAAGTATATGGGTTGCCTGTAGTACAGAATGTATCATCGGTAGGCGTTCCTGAATCTTTCGGACCACCCGATTCAGGGACTGTTACTTCAATGTCGGGCAGGTTGGGGGTTGGTATGGAATATTCGGTAACCGACCAAGAGAAACCAAGCTGCATAATTCCAAATCCGTTTCCCCAAATACTGGATCGATTTTTAATGGGATAATTGTTGAAATCGCGCGGAACAATTTTGGTTGCGTTTGTGAGAGTGCCTGTGGCAGGTATGGCTACTTCCAATACCGCAACATAATCTGTAGTTCCGAATTCTTTGCTGTTTCCCTCATTCTTGTTTTTTCTTACCAAATTGATTTGTAAAAAAGGGTCTGTATATCCGGGCATTACACTCGTCATCGTGTAACTTAAATCTCCGACTGCTGTTACTGCTTCCGGTTTTATTGTTATAATCGCAGCGCCAGTGTTAAGTGTCACTCCGTTTTCCGGATTAATATTAAAACGGATGTTTGAAGAGTTAAAGTCTCCATCAATGGTTCCGGGAACATAGTATTGATTCCCTTTCAATTCCAACGTAAATTTCAACATACCTGTTTCAAATTTCACATTGGTCAACCGGGCATCCATCATCACTTCCTGAGAGCGGGAAATGAACGAAACCATCAATAAGATGCCTAAAAATAAGTATTGTTTGATTGTTTTTTTCATTTTTTCATTTTTTTATTCGAAATAAAATAGGGCGGAATACAATGATTGGGAATAAGCATTGATAACAATTGTATAATCCGTACTGTCAACGTAACCGTCCATGTTTATATCCGTATTTATGTATTTATCATATTCATTATTTTTATAATCGTTATAGGAACTTGTTCTGTCCGTGCTGTCGACATACCCGTCCTTATTCACATCTCCGGCTCTCAAGCAATAAACTCCGTTTTTCAGAACCAGAAAATCAGGATCAGTAGCCAATTCGATTTTAGGCGCTTGTGTTAAAGCGGAAGAAAAATCGTAAGTTATATTTCCCGTGAATGAAGAAATTTCCTTGCTCATTACGGCCAAATGACAACGGTGTTTGACTACAATGCGAACAGGTCCAGAAATAGGATTGAAAGAAGGTATTTGCCCGTTTTCGTCGACAACAGTTCCGTCCGGCCTTAACAACAAGGCTTTACTTTGAGATACAGTTCGTGTATAGTTTCCCATATTCACGCTTGACCAGATTTCGACTTTAATCCAATCCACTATCTTTCCCGCAGGACCGGATACGTTTGAATATTGACTGTATGTCGTCCCCAATCCGTACGGATCATTTACCGGATAAGGCGTTTGATCATAATAACTGTAAACGGCATCGTGGGTTTGCAGGTAGTTGCTCATCGTCTTAGTTCCGATCATCAGTCCTTCGAGGAATAGCGTCAGTTGTAGTTTCACTTTATCTATTCCATCATAGGCACCTATACAAGGAGGCGAAAGTCTTGTTTCACCGCGTTGGTCTTTTTCGAGCCCGTCGGTTCTGCCCGAATTTCCCGCATAATCGGGATTTCCTTCCTGGAAAGCGGGATTGTTAGCAATATCAAGAAGCTTGTGTGTTTTTGTATCCCCGCCATTGTATTCCAGGTCACCCAAATCGGTTAAGGCATCAAATCCAACACCGGTTCCGGTTGTAGAACCATTGAACAGGTCGCTACCTACAATGGTATATTCCGGAACATCTCCTCCGGCGGAAACTTTTCCAAGTATTCCGTTAGGTGTAGTAATGTTTGTGTTGGGAACCGTAGTGCCAAAATCACCTATGCCATAAAGTGCGAGGTCTTTATCATTTCCCGAAACAAGGGTGTTGTCGAGTTTCAACCTCCCGTTCGAACTGTTACTATCACCTTCAAACAAAAGGGATACTCCTGCGGTATTATCGGTCAAGGTCGAAGAGATAATACTCATGGTCGAATTCTCCCTGACGGTAACTGCGCCTAATCCGGGATTATCTGCTTCATTACCGCTGATGGTTGAATTGACAATATTACCTGTTGAATTTTCTATGAGGATGGCCGGAGTTCCGTTGCCTGTCAGTGTATTATCCGAAATAAGAGAGTTGATAATTTCCAAAGTCCCGTTTTCAACCCATACCGGAGCCGAAGTATTCATTCCCGCTCCGTCCATATCATTTCCGCTGATATCACTGTTTTGAATAGTACAGCTTCCTTCAACCTGGTGTATGACTGCACCTTCTACGCTACCTACATAAGCGCCTCCCGAAGAAACCAAGTTTTCCGTAATTTTACAGGAAACCAGTTCCAGACCGGATTTTTCACTCAATATGGTAGCCTTCTGGCTGCCTGTAATGGCGATTCCATTCAGTACCACAGCGCTGGTAGAGGATAGGATTCTGTTTTGTGCATCTATGAGTACATAAACAGTACCATTCCCATTGAAAATGGTCGAAGGACATAATTCACCCATAGAATCTTTCAGCTTCCTGTCGGTTTCCGCATGGACGCTTCCGGAAAGACCTGATTTGTAACTCCCAACCAGTTGTACACCGGGACGCAACCTGAACGTTTTCTTCCCCTGGTCTGCAGGGGTTGATCCCGTATTGTCCAATTGTGGGGAATAAGTTCCCTCCGAGAGGTAAAAAATATCTCCTGACAAAGCTGTAACCAGTTTCAGGGAAAATTCAGCAGTTCCCATGGCTGTTGTCCAGCTTGAGCCGCTCTTACTTCCCTCTCCCGATGGAGTGACAAAATAAGAAGCTCCCCACAGGTTTGCGGAAAATATACCCAACATCAAGGATATGTAAATTTTCAATTTAGTCATCTTATTTTTCATTTTTTACATTTCGTTTTTCATTTAAAATCTTTCCCGTCACACAATAGATGGATGCCAGTATGACAATTATCAGTAGCCCATCAATAACAGGCAGCCCCAAAGGGTTTCCCTCGAATCCCGGAGGAGCGGCGCGCAACTGTTCCCTTGAACCGGATACTATTGGCAGTTCTTGTGTAGATTCGGAAGGCAGGGTGCTGTTGAATACTTCAGTAGCATTCTCCTGGGAAAGGAAAGGTTCCCTGGTATAGGTTTGCTGTGAATAAGCTTGTGGAATCACAACTCCAACCAACATCCCTGCCAATACTATCTTTTTTATCATTTTGATTATTTTCATTACAATTTGATTTTAGCGGTTAGGGTACCATATTTTACAATATATATACCGGGAGTAAGGCTTAACTCATACATGTTGGTACCGGCATGGATTATCCTGTTCTGATAAACAATCATTCCTGTGGCATTGTAAACGCGGAAAATTTGACCGGTATCGCTATCCCTGAAATTGTCCAGGAAAAGATTGTTTCCTCTATTATATATTGTCTTTTGGGATAGTTCCTCCATCTCTTCCCTGTTTATAAGCGAAGGTGCGAATACGATGCGGAATCGGTCTTGTAAATCCTTTGCTTTTGCAGAGAACTCATAAACCGGAGTCTGGAACAAATCTATTTCTTCTCCTGTAAACTTATCAACCAATAATACAGATTCACTCGACAGGCTTTCCTGTCTGCTAGCACGAAGCGAGTACATTCTCTCTCCCCTGAGGGAATCTGCAGCAATAAAGGAAACATCCATATATTTGGCGCCAAAGGGGATGGCGGAAATGGATAATTGTTTCCCGTCTGAAGCTGTTGTGTAAAGCATCGGGCTCAATCCGCTTAACGAAGGAGTGAAAGAAGCGTCCGAAGGGTCATTCCCGTTATCGGTCCCCCAAGTGCGGAAACCTGCAACCAACCGGCTGTATGTTCCCAGCAAGTTTTCGCTGACTTCCAACATGATTTCATTGTCATAATTACCAGCGCTTTTTAAGAAACGGTGCGCATTATGAACACGTGCTACAGCCGGAATCTGCAAGGAGGCAATGTCTTGTTTGGCTGTTACCAGAAACAATTGTTGGGAAGGTATTACCTCCTGTCCCTCATCAAGTGCGCTTAAACCAGGAGTAGCAGAAATGAAGTTGGACGCCCTTGCGTCCCAGACCTTGATTGATTTTTCAAATCTGGAAGAAGTGGAAGTATCCCATGTTTCTCCCCAAGCCGTAAACATTTTTTCCATATCAATGGCGCAGGTATATGGATTCCCTAAATAATTATCACCGGATTTCAGACTCACCGGAATATTAGAGGTAAGGAGTTTTTCCTGCGGCCTGACCTTGTCTGCAACCGGAAGCCAGGAACCATAACGGGATAAAAAATCCTCATAATAATTCCTTGCCAATACAAATTTGGTATTTTGTATGTATAAGTCATCTTCCACATTATCTTCCGGATGTTCACTCTGGCCGGAAAGTTCACGAATCAACACGAAATAACCTTTTCCCGGTTCGAATTGAGCATTACGGGCTGTGAGGTATTTCTTTGCTTGTGGATCGTATACCCAATGGTCTGAGAAATAATCAAGATACATATTGGATAATGGAGCGGAAAAGCCTATCTGGTTGCTGGCAGCGGTTACTATTTTCCCGAAGTTGGCTTTGACCACCCGTTCTATTTCCATGTATCCTTTGTTCCCTTCGGTACCATATCCGTTTACCGTACCATATACGAGTAAAGAAGCATCCTGGTCTTTGCTTTTAATCCAGGCGTTTCCCTCCTTAACACCATTGGGATCTGATTCCAGTAACATGTTCGCACCTTTGAATTCGAGATTTTTGGTAGAAATTCCCATTTGAGGGGTTACTTTTACCTTGTTCGCCACTTCCATGTTCGGGAATGCGAGAAACATGTTTGTTTTGTTCATCATCCCATTGTTTGGTACCCCATCCTGCGGGTCGTAGGGCGTAAGGGTGCTGGTCAATTTTTGTACATATCCGCTGGTTCCCGAAAAGGAGAAAACCCCGGTAATATCAACCAAATTCGCATAATTCGTAGTAAATACGGTTCCTGTGGCATTGTGTATGAAATCTCCCCCCAGGACAGTCCGTCCTTTTTGAGTAATTTCCGCCCCCGGCAGCATTTCCATACTTTGAGGAACATAAAGAGTAGTTCCTGTGTTTGGTAAAATAACCATTTTCCCTTTGCTGACAAAACGGATCATAGAAGGATCCTGTCCCGACATACACAAGGGAAATAGCAAAACCCCCAGGAATAACATTATTCTCCCGGGCTTTTTTACAATCTTCTGTTTTTTTCTCATGTTTTTTTAGTTGACGAGTTACAGGTTCGAGTTACGAGTTTTTTTAAGTTGTAAGTTATAGGCTTGTAATTTATAACTCGTAACAATTTTCCTTTCACTCTGATTAATATTAATAGTGTGTGCTTAACTCTCATTCTTGATTCTCAACTCTTAATTTTTTACATTTAACAATCTAAGGCATTCCTGTACCCCGACACACAACACGTCTTTTTTATACATTGGGGGCAGGACAAAGTCCACGACCAAACTACTTTTTTCACAAAAAGCCGTCTTACCGGATTTTCTCAAATACGGTAAACGTCAATATCAAAAGGTACAGGGAAATGCCAAAGGAAAATATCTGTTTCGTTGGTGTACAACGAATGGCTGGGCACAAGATACTTGTGTCCAACTTTGATTCTTTACTATATTTTTGTTAATCTCAACTTCCCCGGATTCCAGTAATCCGGTTGATTCCATGTGTGCCATCATTTTTCGCGTGTGTCAGTTGTCTGTTGTGTGTACTCTTTACCAGTACATGAATGTTCAATGCCTTCCGGTCAATGCTGCCATACATAGCAGCAGTCAGCGGATTTTTTTGGTATTATTTGTGATTGATAAACAAGATGTTAAGTGAGTAGGAAAAGTGGCGGGGACTAGATGTCTGACAATTCTTCGAGAACAAATCCCGGTTTTGGTCAGTTCCGGAACGGAATTTGAGAATATTTTGGGAACCCGTGCCCCTTCAGGGCAAATTGAGAGAACTATTTCACGAACATTTTAACTGACACACCAATTACAAATCATGGACAATCAATACGTTAATTGTCGTTTTTCTTTTGCGTGCGGAGCAAACAAACCCTCATGCATGCATCCAGAAACCGCCTCATTTGTGATTTTGAGACTAAAATCCGGGGAAAAACAAAATGACAGCGGATTCAAAGGATCCACTATCATTTTTCTTTTCGAAGGAACAATTCTGGTTTCAGGGCAAAAACTGAATGCAGGCGAGATGATTCTGGTTGTTTCTAGCCCCAAACTGTTGATAGAAGCCACAGAAGAATCATTGGCCATACTTTGTATTTACAATTACAAGTTCCGTTATTGTGATGGCGGATTACCCCGTATACCGTCAGGTATTCCTGTAGAAACTCATTACCCGCTTGTCATGCATGGGCGGATAAGGGAATCTTTGTCCCATATGAAGCATATGATTGAAGACCGTGTAGACTGTCCGGGCATCAACCATGCAAAAGCAAAGGAGTTACTTATCCTGATACGGGCGTATTATGATATAGGCGAGCGAGAAGCGTTTTTTGCTCCATCTTTACGGCAGGGACGGGGATTTGTCCACCAGGTGTTGGAATACTACAGTAAAGTACATACGGTAAAAGAGTTGGCCTCCAAGATGAATTATTCCTTGTCTGCATTCCATGCACAGTTTGAAAAACACTTTCCGATGCCGGCCTACAGATGGATGCAACGCCAGAGGGCTGAACAGGTACTGGTAGATTTGGAAGATGAAGAAAGGGCCATCAAGGATATAGCAATTTCCAACCGCTTTTCAACCTTGTCCCGCTTCTATGATTTTTGCCGGAAGAATTTTGGCATGACTCCTGTACAGGTCAGGGAAAAATTAAAAAATAGAGAGAAAATTGACATTTTGTCAATAAATTAATTAAAATCAGCAAAAAATAAAGACAATTCGATAACGATTATTTCACCAAAGGGTGTTACTTTTGCCTCTGTTTTCAGGAGTGACTGCTGCTATGTATGGCAGCATTTTCTTTTTTTTCTTTCCAGTTGGAAGGCCATACTTGAGGAATTTCTCTCCAAAGATAGTATTTTCTACAATTATTTCACAAATACGTAATTATTTGCCGTATTTTTCCTGTTGAAGATATTCATGATTCTTCGGTTAGCCCTGTCCACATCAGTTGTATCCAATAGGGCTACATATATTGCGGTGGTCCTTTCGGATTCATGTCCCATTCCCCGGCTGATAGTCTGGATTGGTACTCCCACACTTGAGGCAGTTGTTGCCCAGCTGTGACGTGCGACATACGAAGTCAGTTTTGTCGTTATTCCCGCCAACCGCGCGATGGTTTTCAACTGTCTGTTCATGCGGCAAAGTCCCGATTGCACAGCTTGCCATCGTTCCTGCGCGTTGGAGGTTCCCCGAAGTACAGGGAATAAGTAAGGTGAATCTTTAAACTGATACAATTGTATGATTTGCCTGATGCAGGGAAGTATTTCCACCTTGATGGTCTGTCCTGTTTTGTTCCGTTTATAAACGATGTAATTCCCCCTGATGTTTTCCTTAGTCAAACTGACGACATCTATATATGACATTCCTTGAGTAAAGAAAGAGAACAGGAAAAGCGTGTGCGAAAGTTTCAACTCTGTAGGCGCTTCCAATTGCTTTATCTGGATGAGTTCTTTTTGTGGCAATGCACGTTTTTCTGTTTTAGCATAACCGGTAAAAACATTTTTAAATGGGCTCACTTTCTTTCCTGGAATAATTCCTGTTTCAAGTGCATGGTTGTAAAGAGCCGAAAGTGAACGCATGTAGCATGATATGGAGTTTGGCATAAGTGGAATTCCTTTGAGGTATTGCTCGAATCTGACCATGGTTGGTGAATCCAATTTACACAAGTCAATATCGAATCCCGAACGTGAGCGTATAAAACTCTTGTAAGCCGTTTCATATGCCCGGGCAGTGCTTATTTTTCCCGCTTTGCGAAAAGCCTCCGCCCTATCGGTAACATATTCTCCCAGTGTTAGACAACGGTTGTGTAGTCGGAAGCTGTCGATAAGGTCAGAAGCGTTGTAATCGTCCTGCTGTTGTAGTCTTTCCTTGTCTTTTGCAAGCAGGCATTGATCATTGTCGAGTTTGCGCTGCATTTTTCTGAGTTCTCTTTCCCTTTTTGGGGAAGTAGTGTTTCGGGTAATGATACATTGTTTCTTTTCGTCCCACTCCGAAATGGATAATTTGTAGCCAGTGGTCGTGCTGCGGGTTTTTCGGTGCCGGGTGACAAACAGCACAAGCACACCCCGGCCGGGAATGGCGGTTGATTCCCGGAATCTGAAGTTTACAGTCGTCTTCATGAACTTGAAAAATTAGAAATAAAAATATTGATACTTTTGTTCTTAGATACCTGCATAATTAAATTAATGAAACAAAAATAAAGGAAAAATGTTAAAAATGATTACTTGTATAGTTTTCTTTTTTACACACGAAAGACTGCGCCGGGCTGAGGACTAACTCAATAACCTATTAAACAAGCTATATACAAACGCTCCCTGAAGAGACAAATGTTTCTTCAGGGAGCGATAAAAGTCTCATCGAGATGCAATCAATGTCTCTCCTACATGCAATCAAAGCCTCATTTAGAAACACCCAACATTGTTTCCGAGGATACGATGCTGGCTTGATATAATCCGCTCGTTTACACCAGCACTGAACCTAAACTGGCTTTCAAAGTTATCTTCAGGAAATTTGATGATTTGGCTTATTATGAAGATGAAACGGGGGATTATCTTGACAGGCATTTTTAATTCAAAAAGAGAGCATTTAAGAAAACTTTTTAGCCCGGTTGTTGTTTTATTTCTAATAAAAAAACAGAGATGAATCAGTTGATTATAAAAAGAATAGTCGGGATTACAGGATTGGTATTTATACTTGTTACTTCCCTTTTTGCACAAGAAAACACTCCTGCTTCGCAAACAAAAGATACCACATCAACAAAAGTCAGTAATAAAAATTTTAGTGTTACAGGTATGCCCATCATATCTTTCAACCGTTCTCGTGGCGTTGGTTTCGGAGCTATGGGGATGGCCTTTTTCAAACTCGGACATAAGGAATCTACTCCACCTTCAAGGGTAGTATTGACCGGTCAATATTCAACAAAGAAGAATTGGTTTGCAGGAGCTTTTTCTCAGTTGTTTATAATGGACGACTTTTTAAGACTTTCAATGGGTGGGGGATATATGGATTCCCATTTCCAAACTTATGAAGATTTTGGCAACGGAGAGGTTGAAATTCCTTTCATCAATAAAGGCTATTTCTTTTTTGCATCGCCATTGTTCAAGGTATACGATAAATTATACGTAGGTCCCGGAATTTCTGTATCACGTCACGATGTAACATTTGATTATCCTGATGGTTCCACATCAACAGAGCACGATTACTCTAACTCATTGGCAGTATCGGTTCTTTATGACACAAAAGACAACCAATACACTCCGGCTAAAGGATTTACAAGTATGCTCCGTTTTAACGACAGCCCTTCGTGGTTTAAAAACGATAGCACATTTAGTAAACTCTATTTTTTTACCAATTATTATCATAGAATAGATAAATCAAAAATATTGGCTTCAAGGGTTTCTGCCAATGTTGGCTTGGGAGATGTTCCTTTTTCAGCCCAAAGTTATGTCGGAGGAAAAGATATCCGTGGATATACCAAAGGCGAATACCGGGGAAACCAAACGTATGCAGCTCAAACAGAATTGCGTTGGACAATTTACAAGCGTTTCGGTATGGTTGGATTCTTCGGCTTAGCCATGACAGTAGACCCCGCAAGCCAGGTTTTACCCGGCGGTGGTATTGGTGTCCGTTATAAAATACTTCCCAAATATAACATCAATGCAGGAATCGATGGTGCTGTGGGTAAAGACGACTGGGGCATTTATTTCCGCATGACGGAAGCGTTTTAAACTCATACAGATTTCGCAGATTTTTTAAGCTATGAATTTGTGAAATCTGTGTGAACATTTTTTCTTTTCTTCACTATTTTTAGGGATTAAACTGTTTTAAAAACCCCAACATTACGGGATTGTATCATCAACCAATCAGGAATACTTTTGTACTTGTTTTAGTTAACAATCACTTAAACAATGAAACAAGTTATAAAAGCGCTTCTGTTAAGCATATTTTTTTGTGCTTCTTTTCTCCAGTTACCGGCACAAGAAGCCGATGCGGTTAGTTCGGCAACAACAAAATCCGATAATTCAGCTAAAACTACTCCTTCAAAACTCCAATTAGGAGGATACGGCGAAGTTGCCCTGAGCCGGAACTTTTATAGCGGAAATCCTTTCCGGTACATGTATCCTGAATCTTATAAAGATGACCCCTCACATGGACGTTTCGATTTGCCTCATGTTGTTTTCTTTGCAGGTTATGAATTCGGCAACGGCTGGCGCATGAATTCCGAAATTGAATTTGAACACGGAGGTGTTGAAGCTGCTGTCGAAGTCGAACCGGAAGAAGGCGGAGAATATGAACAGGAAATTGAACGTGGCGGAGAAATCGTCCTTGAACAATTCTGGATTGAGAAAACTTTTAATAAAGCATTAAACTTGCGGTTAGGTCATATTATTGTTCCTGTGGGATTAACCAATACTCACCATTTGCCTACCGAATTTTTTACAGTTTATCGCCCGGAAGGAGAAAATACAATATTACCTTGTACCTGGCATGAAACAGGTATCAGTTTGTGGGGACGGATTCAAGACTGGCGTTATGAAGCCTTATTCCTGCCGGGTTTGAATTCCGAATTATTTAACCAGCAAAACTGGATAGGCGGGGGTTCAGCTTCTCCTTATGAATTCAAAGTAGCAAACAAATATGCCGGGGCGCTGCGGATTGATAATTATTCTGTTCCCGGATTAAGGTTAGGTGTCAGCGGATATTATGGGTATAGTTTTGGTAACGACCTGATGCCTTCGTATGCCGATAAATATAAAAATGTAAAAGGGGCTGTAGCTATTGGTTCTTTTGATTTTGAATACAATGACCATAATTGGATTGCACGTGGTTATTTCGATTATGGCACATTAAGTGATGCACAAACTATTTCTAAATACAACCGGACTGTGCCCAAATCGTCACCTTCACCGCGTGCCAATGTTGCATCGGATGCTTTATGTACAGGAATAGAAACCGGATATGATGTCTTTTCTCAAATAAAATGTTGTAACGATAAAAAACAAAAGTTGTATGTATTCGGGCGTTACGAATATTACGATTCTATGTATAAAACTCCCCAGGATATTCAGGATAAGGAATGGTGCGGCCGCCGGAAAATCGTAGGAGGAGTCAACTATTTTCCGATTAAAGAAGTGGTAATCAAAGCCGAATATTCTGCCGGAATACTGAAAAGCCCGTTTAACGATGAAAATTCATTTTCAATCGGTGTAGCTTACTCCGGATTTTTTATGAAATAATGTTTATCAATAATAAAATGTATATGAAAAACTTACTCAAATTTCCTTTTTATGCCTTACTTGCAGGATTATTTACCTGCGGCTTTACATCTTGTAGTGATGATGATGTAACAGATGACGATGACGTCAAAAATGAAGCATTGTCTGCAATTGTAAATCAATATGTCAACCATACAGTGGTACCAACTTACCGTAACTTAGCCGATGCTACCATTGATTTGTATGATGCCCTCGTTCAATTGAAAACAAATCAAGCCCAGGGAAGTGCATCACAGGAAGATGTGGTTGCCGTAGCCAATGCATGGATTGATTCCCGTACTTACTGGGAATTGAGCGAAGCATTTTTATACGGTCCGGCCGACCATTTCGGAATCGATCCACATATTGATACATGGCCATTGGATGAAGCACAATTAATACCTCTTTTGGCCAACCAAACTGCAATCAACAGGATGAACCAGGCCGGTGGAGATATCTGGGCGGCTGAAAACCTGGAAGATGCCCAATTAGGTTTTCATGGTATTGAGTTCATTATATTTGAAAACGGAGCAGTTAAAGATGTAAGTAAAATAACCCCAAACGAATTAATCTATTGCATGGCGGTAGCAGGCGATTTAAGAAATCAATGTTTCAGGTTGGAGGCAGCATGGGCCGGCATTGATAATGTTTCTTCCGCTAAAAAAGAAAAATTGCAGGCATTGCTGAAATACAATCCTACAACATTTAAAATATCAGAAGGTTCTTCTTTGTCTTATGGACAGGAAATGATGCAGGCCGGAGCAAGCGGAACTACTTATTATATATCCATTACGGATGCTGCTGCTACAATTATAGAAGGTTGCGCTACTATCTCAGAAGAAGTAGGAAATACTAAGATGGGGAAACCTAACCGGGGAGAAGACATACATTACATTGAGTCTCCTTACAGCTATAATTCTACAAAAGATTTTGCGGATAATATCTACAGCATTGAGAATGCATACCTTGGAGGCGCTGATGCAGCCGAAAGAGGAGCTTCCATAAGCGATTATATTAAATCAATCAACCCAACTGCAGATGCCAATGTTAAAAATGCAATTCAGAATGCGATAACCAAGATTAAAGCCATTGAGGATTTTGAACATAAGTTTGCAGGAGCACAAACAGCCACAGCTATTGAAGCTTGTACTGCATTGACAACTGCATTGGAAGAAGCCCAGAAAGTTGTGGAACGACAATAATATCTATATAAATATGACAAAGAAAATTTATTTACATGGACTTATCCTGACAGGATTTTTGGCAATTACTGCCTGTGAGGATGACAATACTACAGGTGGAGGTGATATTGACCCTGAACTTTCAGAAGAATATTATACCGGTGGCCGTTTGGGTACTGTGTTTAATGTATCGCCTTTTGCTTATGAGCAGCCGGCTCCTGCTGTAGAAGAAAACGGAATGTACCTTAGTTTCAAAGATGGTGAAGCCTTTTTTGAAAAAGAATTCAATACGAACCTGACAGGAGTGCGCAGGGGATTAGGTCCGGCATATATTCGCAGTTCTTGCTTAGCGTGCCATCCCGGTTACGGGCATGGTAAACAAATGGACAGGTATCGTTCAAAAGACCCTGGAAATGGTTACCTCTTAGTAGTAACTGATGCAAATGATAATTATGTCAGCACGCTCACTGGTATGCCTCAAACCCAGGCTGTTGCTCCGTTTTTACCTCCTATCGACGAAAAAGGCATCAAAATTGAATGGAAAGAGTATGCGGATAGTTATGGCAATACATTCCCTGACGGCGAAACTTACAGCCTGATTTATCCGGAAGTAACTATTGAAAGGGAAGCAATTAATGTGCCAATGCCCGATTTTTATAAAGTGCGCCTTGAAGCTACTATCGGGATTTATGGTACCGGAATGATTGATGCTATTCACGATGATTCTATTATAGCACAGTATAATCGCGAAAAAGAGATGGGATTCAAATTGAATGACGTCAAATATCAACCGGAAAATTTTATCAAAGAAGCTGACGGTACTTCTCATCCCGGACGTTATACTTATGGTCTGACCCGTGGTACTCTACAAAACGGACCGGGAGCAAATGCTATCTGGAATATTACGAATGTAACCCGTTCCAACCGCAGGTATCATTATATTACCAAGGCTTATGCCGAAGCAATGGCCGGAAGGAAAGAAATCCAGGAAGAATTGGGCAAAGATTCTCTTGCAATCTATAACTACCTGATGTCGCAAACATTGGAAACGGAAATGACCGACGAAGATTATATTGATTTTATGGTATGGCATCGCGGTTTGGCTGTTCCTGCCGCCCGTAACCTCGACAAACCTGAAGTTAAAAAAGGGAAAGAGGTATTTTACTCTATTGGCTGTACCAGTTGTCACCGCCCATCGTGGAAAACAGGTCCGGATAATTATTCCGGTGACAATCTGGTAAAAGACAAATTGCCCCGATATCCTTACCAGAAAATATGGCCGTATTCCGACTTTTTACAACACCGTCTGGAAATGGTAAATGACATACGTACCGGATGGTGCCGTACAACTCCATTGTGGGGGCGTGGGCTTTCCAAACAATGTACCGGAGCCAGCGAACATTTACATGACATGCGCGCCCGTAATTACATCGAAGCTATTATGTGGCATGGTGGAGATGCAAGCAAAAGCAGGGAAAAGTTCCATAAGCTCAAGAAAGAAGACAGGGATGCCCTTGTTAAATTTCTTGAATCAATTTAATAATATGCCAATGAGAGATAATATGCCAATTAGCTTACACATGTATATCATTGGCATATTATTTCATTGGCACATTGAAACATTGAATTTATGAACTTGCAAAAACAACTTAAACGTTTTGTTTTTGGAGCGATGGCTGTCTTGTTGGTAGTCCTCGCTTCTGCTACTTTTCTGGAAAAAGTTCACGGGAGCGAATGGGTACATCAGCATATTTATGGTGCCTGGTGGTTTGTTGCCTTATGGGGAATTTTTGGAATTACCTCTTTTATTTACATTATCCGGCAAGCGCTTTACCAGAATAAACCAGCCTTCTTATTGCATTGCGCTTTGGGAATTATCTTGTCAGGTGCATTTGTTACTTTTCTAACCGCAGAAAGAGGTTATATGCATATCCGGCAAGGGGAAAAAGGAAACGAATATTTTGCAGAAAAAGACCTGATGCTTCAGCCATTACCTTTCAATGTCGAATTGGTTCTTTTTGATATAGAGTATAGTACGGAAACCAACGAACCTATCGACTACATCAGTTTCCTGAGAGTTGATGGAGAAATGTGTAAGGTATCACTGAATAAAATATATTCTTACCAGTTCTACCGTTTCTATCAGCTTTCTTATGATTCTGACGAAATGGGAACCGAATTATTAGTCAATCACGATCCCTGGGGAATTGGCATAACTTACACCGGTTATCTCTTACTTACCTTGTCTATGCTGTGGATACTTTTTATCCGTATCGGTTGGAAAGGTTTAATCTATACAATTATCCCTGTAACAGCTTTGTGGTTTTATATCTCCCAATTGAATCCGATGACTCCAATATTACGTACGCCCATGCTGGCAGCCCATGTTTCTGTCATTATGGCTTCGTATGGATTATTGGTTTTCATTACCATAACCAGTATCATCGCACTATGTTCTTCCAGAAAAAGGAGAAAACTTTATTATCTTAACTCAAAACTATTATATCCAGCCTTATTTCTGCTTGCTGCCGGAATATTTATCGGTGCTGTCTGGGCAAATATTTCCTGGGGAAGATATTGGGGTTGGGATGCCAAAGAAACCTGGGCTTTGATAACACTTTTGGTATATTGCTTGCCAATGCACAAGCAAACTTTTCCTTTTTTTGCTAATCCCACTAAATTCCACAGGTATTGCATTATAGCCTTCTTTTCTGTTTTAATGACTTTCCTTGGAGTGACTTACTTCTTAGGAGGAGTGCATAGTTATGTTTGATTTTTTCACTTGGATTTATAAAACTTTTCTATCTCCCTGTTTGTTTTAAACATAAATTGTCAGTTTTATGCTTCGTATCCAACATATATTATATGGTATATTTTTTTGTATTATAACATCATGCGGACAAAACAATCAAAAACAAACAGTCATGGAAGAAAAATACAATCCATTAACTCCCGAAGAGGAGAGAGTTATTATCAACAAAGGAACCGAGGCCCCTTTTTCCGGGGAATTATTGAATAATAAGGAAACAGGAACATATGTTTGTAAACGTTGTAATGCTCCGTTATATCATTCCATAGATAAATTCGATTCCGGTTGCGGCTGGCCTTCTTTCGATGATGAAATTCCGGGAGCCATTACCAGAAAACCCGACCCTGATGGCCGGCGCACTGAAATTACTTGTTCAAATTGTGGCGCCCACTTAGGTCACGTTTTTACAGGAGAAGGTTTCACTCCTAAAGATACCCGGCATTGCGTTAATTCTATTTCCATGAAATTCATTCCTCAAAAAGCGGATACGGCCTATTTTGCTTCAGGTTGTTTCTGGGGAACTGAATACTGGATGATGAAAGCTCCGGGAGTTATCTCAACTGCTGTCGGTTTTATGGGTGGCCATGTGAACCATCCTACATACGAACAAGTTTGCACCGGCACTACCGGGCATGTTGAAACGACCCAGGTAGTTTTTGATGCGAATCTGACTGCTTATGAAAATTTAGTCAAATTATTCTTCGAAACTCATGATTTTACCCAAACCAATGGGCAAGGTCCTGATATAGGATCGCAATATCGTTCGTTTATATTTTACAAAAATGACGGGCAAAAAGAGGTGGCAGGAAAATACATCCGGAGACTTACTTCCAAAGGATATAAAGTTGCTACGACTTTAGCAAGAGCATCTGCTTTTTGGAAAGCAGAGGATTATCACCAACAATATTATCAGCATAAAGGTTCCAGGCCTTATTGCCATTTTTACAAGAAAATCTTCTGATAAAAAAAGAGGCTGTCTCAAAAGTAATCTGTGCGCCATTCATTGGCTTACTTTTGGAACAGCCTCCTTTTGTATAATTCACGAGAAATCTGTGTGCAATTTTAATCTTTTTCTGCTTCTTTCTGAGCCTCGTATTCTTTCAGCAATTTATCCTGAACATCTGTCGGAACAAGCTCGTAAGCTGCAAATTTCATAGTGAAAGAAGCACGGCCTCCTGTCAATGAACTTAAAGAAGTTGAATAATTGCTCATTTCTTTTAGGGGAACCTTAGCCATCAGTTTTTCATAACCTTTTTCCGACGACATACCCATAATCATGGCGCGGCGTCCTTGCAAGTCGCCCATCACATCGCCCATATAATCGGCAGGAAGAGAAACTTCCACATCATAAATAGGTTCCAGCACTTTAGGGCCTGCATTTCTGAAAGCTTCACTGAAAGCATTACGTCCGGCTAACATAAACGAAATTTCATTAGAGTCTACCGGGTGCATTTTACCATCATAAACGATAACACGTACATCGCGGGCATAAGAACCCGTCAACGGGCCTTGCTCAATACGCCCCATTATACCCTTCAGGATAGCGGGTAAGAAACGGGCGTCAATAGAACCACCTACGATACTGTTTACAAATACAAGTTTTCCACCCCAGTCCAAATTAACTTCTTGTACATCACGTGCCTGTATTTTGAATTCCTGTCCATTGAACTTATAAACTTCAGGCATCGGCATTCCTTCCTGGTAAGGTTCAACAATGAGGTGAACTTCACCAAATTGTCCGGCGCCACCTGATTGTTTTTTGTGGCGGTAGTCAGCACGGGCTGCTTTTGTGATTGTTTCCCTGTAAGGGATTTTCGGTTCAAGGAATTCGATAGGTAATTTATCATTGTTTTCGATTCTCCATTTCAATGTTTTGAGGTGGAATTCTCCTTGTCCCGAAACAATCATCTGTTTCAACTCTTTCGATTGTTCTACGAGCCATGTTGGGTCTTCTGCACGCATACGGGTAAGGATTTCGCTCAATTTTTCCGCATCGGCTTCGTTGACAGCTTTGATAGCCCTGCGGTATTTAGGATTCGGATATTTAATGAAATCAAATTTATTGTCAGTGCCTTTTCCATTCAAGGTATTACCTGTATTTACATCTTTCAGTTTAACGGTTGCACCAATATCACCGGCTTTCAGTTCTTCAACTTCCATACGGTTTTGCCCGGCAACTACAAACAACTGGGAAATACGCTCTTTAGAACCCCTGTCTTCATTGAGAAAATCGTCTCCGGCTTTAACTGTACCGGACATTACTTTGAAGTAGGAAACACGGCCGATGTGTGGTTCAACAGTTGTTTTGAAAACATATAAACTTGCAGGCCCGTTTGAGTCAGGTTTGATTTCTTTTCCTTCTGTATTTTTGTAAGGTATCATCTTATCGGTACAAGGAACAACATTTCCAAGGAATTCCAATGTACGGCGCACACACATATCACGTTCGGCGCATACGCAGAATACCGGGAACATACCTCTTGAAATCAATCCCTGGCGGATACCTTCGCGCATTTCTTCTTCTGTAAGACTTCCATCGTTGAAGAATTTTTCCATTAAGGTTTCGTCGTTTTCGGCCGCTGCTTCTACCAATACCTGATGGTATGCTGCTGCTTTATTCTGCTCTTCGGCAGGAATTTCGAGTACTTCAGGCACACCACCTTCCGGTTTCCATTTGTACATTTTCATTTTCAATACGTCAACTACCGCATTGAAAGATGCTCCTGTAGTTACAGGATATTGGATAGGCACTACTTTTGTGCCGAAAGTTTCTTTTAATTGAGATATAACACTATCGTAATCACATTTATCATTGTCAAGTTGGTTAATTATAAAGATAACCGGTTTGTTGAATTGTTCGGTATACCTGAACATGTTGATTGTTCCCACTTCCACTCCATATTGTCCGTTGATGACCATAAGGGAAGTGTCGGTCACATTCATTGCCGAAACAGCTCCGCCGACAAAGTCATCAGACCCCGGGCAATCTATAAAATTTAGTTTACGTCCCAACCATTCTACACTGAAAATTGTCGAGAACACAGAATAGCCATACTCCTTTTCAACCGGGAAGTAGTCGCAAACTGTATTTTTGCCATCTACACTTCCTCTACGTTTTATAATACCACCCTCGAAAAGCATTGCTTCAGCGAGAGTGGTTTTCCCTGAGCCAGAACTACCGACAATAGCGATGTTCTTAATTTCATCTGTTTGATAAACTTTCATGATTTCAAGATTTAGAAAAGAAGTTAGAAGTTAGAAGTTAGAAGTGGGAAGAAAAGGAATTTCTTCTAACTTCTAACTTCTCAATTCTAACTTCTTAAAATTATTGCCGCAAATTAGGAATAATTGTTAATAAAAACAATCTTTGTGATTATGTTAGAAAACATAATTTTTAAACAACTCCTTGTGCCATCATCGCTTTTGCAACTTTCATGAAGCCGGCTATATTGGCGCCTTTTACATAGTTGATGTATCCATCATTGCCTTGTTTACCATAAATAACACATTGCTGATGGATGTTATTCATAATTTGAAGCAATTTGGCATCAACTTCTTCGGCAGTCCATTGGATATGCATGGCATTTTGTGTCATTTCCAATCCGGAAGTGGCTACACCTCCTGCATTTACTGCTTTACCAGGAGCGAATAATACTTCTTTTTCGAGAAAAAAATCGACTGCTTCGGCTGTGCACCCCATATTGGAAATTTCAGCAACACACATTACGTTATTATTTACAAGGCTTTTTGCATCTTCCAGATTCAATTCATTCTGGATAGCACAAGGTAAAGCAATATCAGCTTTTTGTTGCCATGGCCTTTTTCCCGGGAAGAATTCAACGCCGTATTTTTCGGCATAAGGGGCTACAATATCTTCACCAGAATTACGTAATTCGAGCATGTAATCTATTTTCTCTCCGGAAACACCATTCGGGTCATAAACATATCCGTCAGGGCCAGAAATGGTAACTACTTTAGCGCCTAACTCTGTAGCTTTAAGTACTGCACCCCATGCAACGTTTCCGAATCCTGAAACGGCAACTGTTTTACCTTTTATTTCAACACCTTTATTTTTTAGCATTTGATGAACAAAATACAATCCTCCGAATCCGGTAGCTTCAGGACGGATTAATGAACCACCGTAATCCAATCCTTTTCCGGTGAATGTTCCTGTATTTTCACGGGCTAATTTTTTATACATACCATACATATAGCCTACCTCGCGGGCGCCTACACCTATATCACCAGCCGGAACATCTGTATCCGGACCAATGTGCCTCCATAACTCCAACATGAAAGCCTGGCAAAACCGCATTACTTCGCTATCAGATTTTCCTTTGGGGCTAAAATCCGATCCTCCTTTACCACCACCCATGGGTAATGTGGTTAAGGCATTCTTGAATGTCTGTTCAAATCCAAGGAATTTTAGTCCGGAAAGATTAACGGAAGCATGAAACCTGATTCCTCCCTTGTATGGACCGATTGCATTATTGAACTGTACACGGTATCCTATATTTACCTGCACTTTTCCTTTGTCGTCTACCCAGGGTACTTTAAAAGTAAATACACGGTCGGGTTCGACTAATCGTTCAATAATACTTAATTTTTCAAATTCGGGATGTTGATTATAAACATCTTCAATAGAGATGAGGACTTCTTTTACAGCTTGTAGATACTCGTGTTCGCCCGGGTGCTTGGCTTCAAGCGCCGATAAAATCTGCTCCGTTTTCATGTTCAATTGATTTAAAGATTTAGTCTGACAAATGTAAAGAAGATTTCTTTTTCTACAAAGAAAAATCAATCATTCTTTTCTTTGTTTGCATTCTGTATTGTCCGATTTGCTAACAAAATGGTATTTTTAAGGATTTCATATTCCATAATAAAAAAATCAGAAAAAACACCTTTGTCAAGATTCTCCTCAATCTGCTTTTCCGTCCACCATTTACCATCAGTAAAATTGATAGTTCCGGCTTGCTGGATGTTTGGAATCTGGACTGTGTACAAGTGAATCAGCCGGTGTGTAAGCGGATGTTTATAAATATGTTTGAAAATAAATTTTACAGGCAAGTCATTGAATCCTACTTTTTCATGTAGAATTTTATTTACAGTTTCGTCTAATGTATTACCATAATGGACGAAGCTTTCGAAAGGAAAATCAAGTTTGTCTGGTTCAATTCTTTCTTCCGGATCGCGCCTGCTCAAATACAATAAATTGTTATGAATTAATGCAATTCTTACAACCGGATGTATAAACCGTTTTTCGGAAGAAACACTTACACTGTATGCTACCTTTCCTATTACATTGCCGCTTTCATTAACGACCGGTAACCAATTTTCTGTTTTCATTTCATTATTCAGCATATAAATACGAATGTATTCGTAAATCGTGATTATTATTACTATAGATAAGTTTAATTGCCAAAATAAAAAACGGTCTAATCCGGGAGTCTGGTATTCAACCATAAAGTACTTGTAAATATAAACAATTATCAGATGGATAGTAAAAATATAGCAGTATAGTTTGGTTGTTAAAAAAAATTCATTCAAACGAATAGATAAACTCAGATTTTTCATTTGGCCTTTCAGGATAAACCAGTTACTGACTTTTTTCCTGAAGAAACTGAGAATCCAAAGGGCAAAGACAAAAATTGCTTCGAAAAACAATGCTCCATACTTTATATAGGGACTTGTGTAGTGTTTAAAAAACAACAATATCAAAAAAGCAATCATTGCGATTGCCGATACAGTTATAAGATAAGGTGGTCTGGATTTGAATTTCAATAACCTGCCAAATGTGAGCAGGAAATAAAAAAAGAAAGCAAACATCAATGCTGCCGCAATTTCCGGGATGAAATATGCAGCAACCAGAACAACAATAAAAAAAATTGTTATCGCTGAATTATATAGGAATCTTAAGAACAAACTCTTCTTCTTAACCACCACAGTCTCCTCATTGTAATTATTGTTATGTGTGTTTCTATCAGCAGTTCCCATAATAACGTGCAATTTTTAAATTTATTTTACCATAATAGCACATTTTATAACATTTTTCACAGAAAATCTATTGAATGATAAGAAGAGCGGACTAACGGCGCACTTCTTACATTTCTGAACCCTTTTTTCTCTGCTATTATGCGGTATTCTTCAAATACTTCCGGATGGATATATTCCGAAACGGGAATATTTTTTCTGGAAGGTTGAAGGTATTGGCCTATTGATAATAACCTACACTTAGAACGCAATAAGTCATCAAAAAGTTCTGAAATTTCTGTTTTTGTTTCACCTAATCCCAACATTATTCCGGATTTAACAGGTATTCCGGATGAGGCAATGTGCTCCAGAACGGATAGACTTGTGTTGTAATCAGCCACACTTCGCACAAGAGGTGTCAACCGTTTGACGGTTTCCATGTTGTGAGAAATAATTTCCGGTTGTTCACAAATAATCAAGTCCATTAAATTTTTATTTCCTCTAAAGTCGGGAATCAATACTTCCATTGTTACGGAAGGATTTACCGATTTGATTGTTCTAATGGTTTCAGCCCAATGTGCGGCTCCATAATCAGGTAAATCGTCCCTGTCGACAGATGTGATTACAACATGTTTCAGAGACATTTCTTTAACGGATTCGGCAATCCGCACAGGTTCCTGCTTATCGAGCGGAAGAGGTTTTCCTGTTTGTGTGTTACAGAATTTGCATGAACGCGTACAAATATCGCCTGCAATCATAAATGTTGCAGTACCCTTGTTCCAGCATTCTCCCAAATTAGGACATTTACCGCTTTGGCAGATTGTATGTAATTTATTCCCCTGTATAATTTTCCCCGTGGCTGCAAAAGTCGCATTGTTGCCAAGGGAGATTTTTAACCAATCTGGTTTTCTCATGCAATGAAGTTAGATGTTAGATGTTAGAAATGGGAAGCGGGAAGTGAAAATTATTCTTTTCCTTCTCACTTCTCACTTCTTACTTCCAACTTCTCGTTTAAAAAGTTAGTCATTCTCATGTATAAATGATATCTCGTTGTATTTCCCAATAAACTATGGTTTTTGCCCGAATAAATCTGCATGTCGAATTGTTTGCCTGCATTTACGAGAGCATCCGAATAATACATTGTATTTTGATAATGCACATTGTCATCTGAAGTACCATGAATCAATAACAAATTTCCCTGCAATTTCTGCGCCAATTGAATTGGAGAGGAATTCGTGTATCCTGTAAAGTTTTCGTTGGGCGTGCGCATGTACCGTTCAGTATAAATGGTATCGTAAAATTTCCAATCAGTTACAGGAGCAACTGCAATTCCTGCTTTGAAGATTCCGCTCCCTTTACTCATACTCATTAAAGTGGTGTAGCCGCCATAACTCCATCCCCAGACAGCAATTTTATTCTTATCCACGTATGGTTGGGATGCCATATAATTAGCTGCTGCAATTTGGTCTTCCGATTCGAATTGCCCCAGGTTCAGATAAGTGCATTTACCAAACTCCTGTCCCCGGCCTCCGGTACCACGCCCATCAACACAAATAACTATATATCCGATAGAAGACAGATAATATTCCCAATCAAAATCAAAACGATCAAGCACTTGCTGGCTCGAAGGTCCACTATATTGGTACATTAAAACCGGATATTTTTTTGCAGTCGCAAAATTCAATGGTTTCACCATCCAACCGTTCAAGTCTGTTCCATTTGTATTTTTTACGGTAAAAAATTCTTTGGGAGCAAATTTGCTTTTTTCTAACTTGACTTTTAGCACCTGGTTATCTTCCAGCACAAGTAATTCTTTTCCTTTAGAACTTTCGTTGATTGTTGTAACTGCCGGAGTAGTAACATTTGAATAGTTATTTATAAAATATTTGAAATTGGCACTGAAATCTGCTTTATTGGTTCCCTGCTTTTGAGATAACTTGGTTTTATTTCCTTTGAAATCAACCTTATAAATCGCTCTTTGCAATGGACTTTCTTCTGTTGATTGATAATAAACACATTGAGCTGCCAAATCGATTCCATAACAAGCTGTCACATTCCATTGTCCGGAAGTGAGTTGCTTTTGCATAATTCCCGCTGGTGAATAGAGGTAAATATGCATATAACCATCTTTCTCGCTTAGATAAACAAAGTTTTCGGTCGTAAATGTGATGAATTTTAAATAATCTGATTCAATATAGTATTTGTTTTCATCTTTTAGAATCAGTTTGGCAACAGTTGATTTCGGATTGACATAATACATGCTGAAAATATTTTGTGTCCTGTTCAATGTCATTACAGCCAATTGTTCCGGATTGGTTGTAAATTTGATAAGAGGAATATAATCTTCTGAAGATGTGGGCAGATTCATTTTTTTGATATCCTTTGTATCCACACTGTATGCATAGCATGAAACTGTAGAGTTTCTTTGTCCGGCTTTGGGGTATTTGAAAGATTGAAAACCAGGATATAAAGAATTGTCAAAAACCTGCATTTGAAACGAAGGAACCTGACTTTCATCAAATTTTACGAATGCCAGCATTTTGCTGTCGGGCGACCATGACATCAGGTTAGTGGCAAAGAATTCCTCTTCATATACCCAATCTCCAATACCATTCAGGATTTTTCCGGATTCACCGTCTTTGGTAACCTGCGATTCAGTATCAAAATCAAATTTTTTCAACCAGATATTGTTATCCCTTACGAAAGCGCACATTCTTCCATCAGGAGAAAATGTAGGAATCATCAGTTTGCCCGGAGTGTCAGAAAGCGGTTTAATGAAATTCCGTCTTACATCAAAATCATATATATCGGCTTTCCATGAGCGACGATAAATATATTCTTTGTTGGTCCAAACAATAATATGGTGTCCGGTAGAACTGATTATATAGCCTTCGATGGCATCCAGTTTTGTTTCCCTTACTGTATTTACATCAAACAATACTCCGGATTCTTTTCCATCTTTGTAAGCATATTGCAGGATTTTTTTACCATCAGGGCTTAACATGGAATAATGTTCGCCATCAGCCATAGGTTGCATTCTCCTAACTTCTTCCGGCAAAAATTTCCCGTCGGTAATGTCTTTCAGATTAATAGGTTGGTTCCCATTTTGCGCATTTCCTGGTTGTAAAAACAAGCACAACAGGATTGCAAGAACTATATATTTCATAAATTTGGACACTTAATGATTTTTCTGGTACAAACGTACTAATTTTTGATAAATATCTAAAGCATTCCAAACACAAAAACCAAATAAGAGCTTTAAGAATTACAAAATTATTTATCTTTGGGAAGTAAATGCATTCACCATGAAATATTTTCTCACACTACTTCTTTTTCCTTTTTTATTTTCCTGTAATGCCAGGTCAGGAGAATCAGTGAAAGAGCGCTTGCAGGAAAAAGCCGATTCTGCCTTGGTTTTCTGTAAGAAAAAAAAGATGAATACTGATTACTGTTTTCTGATAGATATGAAAATCCATTCGGGGAAAAACCGTTTTTTCGTTTGGGACTTCAACCAGAATAAAGTAATTCATACCGGGTTGTGTTGTCATGGAAAAGGCGGCGACAGTACAGGCGCCCAACCTGTTTTCAGTAATGTGGAAGGAAGTAATTGTACTTCTTTAGGTAAATATAAAATAGGTATATCTTCTTATAGCCAATGGGGTATCAATATACATTATAAATTGCATGGATTGGACACAACCAACAATAATGCATTTAAAAGGATTGTTGTATTGCATTCATTCAAACCTGTTCCTGCTTATGAAATTTATCCTTTGCATTTACCTATGGGATGGAGTCTTGGATGTCCTGTAATTTCCAATAAATTAATGACACAATTAGATAAAATGCTGAAAGATTCTGATAAGAGTATTTTGCTATGGATATACTATTGACTAAACCATATCCGAGCCTGTCTCGGCTTCCGCAATGTTGGCATCTGAAACCGCAATGTAAATGAGGTAGTTATGTTTTTTAATTGATTTCTATGTCCCAGATGCAAATTGTGCGTTCCAATTCAACCAATGCAGCAACACAGTTATATAGTGTTTCCGTATAATTTACCTGAACATCATTATAAGTGCGTTGTGCATTAAGCACTTCAAGTATGCTTGTTTCTCCGTGTTCATAACTGTAAACCTTTTTCTGGAAAATAGTTTTTGCATTATGAAGTAATCCGGTATTAAACTGTTCGATCTGGCGGCAGGTAATCTTATATTTATTGTATGCCTGGACTACTTCTGATCTGATTTGTAGTTCTGTTGCTTCATAATTAGCTTCACTTTGTTGCAAAGCTAATTTTGCTGCTGTAACTTCGCCTTTATTAGTATTTGAGAATTTCAAGGGAATGCTGATTCCTCCCGAAATGCCAGTGAATTCAGGAGCCGGAGCAATTTCATTACGAACTTCCGAATTATGGTTGACGCCTATGTTGAGCCCTAAATCAATAGCGCGGTTTGCTTTTGCCAGCTTTAAATTGTTTTGTGAAACTTCTTTCGATTTGAGTGCGGCCTGCAAATCGGCACGGTTATTTTGCGCGGTTGTAATCAGGGATAGCAATTCGAAGTTGCGCTTCAGATATTTCAGTTCGCCATTCAGAGAATCTGGAAGTTGCATTTCTTTGTTTCCTTGCATCAATGCCAGTTGAACAAGAGCATCCTGTAATTCTCCTTCACTTTCCAATACATCATTAAGCATGGTATTGGCTTCCAGAGTTGATTGCCGGACATCAACTTCTGTAATGGAACCTAATTTGAACCGGATACTGTCGGCATGGGCCAAATCAGCCATTTGTTTATAAGATGATTTTTGAATATCAAATAATTGTCTTTGTTTGAGCGCAGATAAATAGGCTAATGTTGCATCTGCACGCAGGTTCCGGAAATAATTTTCCAGTAAGGCATCTGCTTGTTCTGCTTCACTTTGTGCTACTTTAATCCTTGCTTTACGTTTTCCTCCAAGTTCCAGGTTGTAATCCAATCCGGCTCCATAACTGTAACCCATTTGCAAGTCCCAATTCTGGTTGTTGGCACCTCCTATGGTCAAATTGGGGTCAGGAAAAACCTTTGCAGCTTTAGCATTGGCTTTGGCAATATCTACATTGTATTTTTCTGCCAGATAACTGATGTTGCTTTTTTTGACATTTTCGAGGTATTCGTCAAATGTCAGTATTTTTTCCTGGGAATGAGTTGTTACCGGACATAAGTATAAAGCTGATAATGAAATGATTGCGGATTTGAGTATATTTTTCATTTATTTTTGTTGTTGATTTGTTAGATTTCTGTTATAATTTATTTTGATTAAAATGATTTGCAAAGTTACGCATTTTTTTTGCTTTTCTGTATTTATAATAATACATCTAAATCTTTAAAATATATAAGCACACAGAACATAGTGCTCCATGTGCCTATTATCATTTCCACAAAAACAACAATTTAATCAATCATTGACTGTTATTTTCAATATTTTGTCTCCCTGACGAATAGCATCAATCACATCCAGGCCTTCAACCACTTTGCCGAAAACAGTATGGCGGCGATCTAAATGTTTGGTATTTTCGCGGTTATGACAAATGAAGAATTGGGAACCTCCGGTATCTCTTCCTGCGTGCGCCATAGAAAGAACACCTTTGTCGTGATATTGATTGTCTCCCGAAGTTTCGCATTTAATTGTGTAACCAGGTCCACCGGTTCCGGTTCCTTTCGGGCACCCGCCTTGTATCACAAATTCTGGGATAACGCGATGGAATGTTAATCCGTCATAGAATCCTGCTTTGGCAAGGTCGATAAAATTTCTAACTGTTCCGGGAGCATCATTTTCATAAAACTCCACTTTCATTGTTCCTTTTTCCGTTTGAATTTCAGCTGTTTTCATATTTTTGTTTTACCCCTAACCCCTAAAGGGGAGTTAGAGCAGTGATATTTATAACTAAGCAAGACTTTATCAACCTTCAAAATCCTCTTTAGAGGAAACAACGTTCAACGGAACCAATTAGGGGTTGACATTTTCAAATTCACTTGCTTTTATTTTCGACAAACTTCCTTGCTTAGTCGGCAATTTTCCTTTCAAATCGTATATTTTGCCATTCATGTCGACTTCTATTCCGATGTCATTTTTGCTTTCGTAGATTTTATAAGTGATATTCCGATTAACAAAGGTAAGGTTTTTTCCTTGTGAAGTTGTTTCAAGTTTGAATGGTTGATGGTTTTCATCTTTTACATCATAGAAATAATCGAAATCAATAGCTCCATCTTCTTTTAATAAAACGTAATTCAGAATACTACTGTTAAGAGGAAAGACAAAAACTTCCTTATTATTTTCTAATGTAAAAGTTAAAAGAGTATCGATTTCCGTTACATCAATGCTTTTTGTCGTGGATTCTACCATTTTCCCGTTTTTCCTTTCTTTGGTAGTTTCAATTTCATAAGGCGGGTTGAAATTATCAATAATAGTAGTCAGAATTTCAACAGGTATATTGTTTTCAACAGCAAATTGAGAAAACTGGTGCCAGCAACATCCACTTTTGGTCATAACGCTTATCATTTTTTCTTCCGGGTCATAGTTGAACATGCCACAATATTCATGGGCTAACCGGGAGAATTCTCCATCATGATCAAAATCATTTTTTTTATTGCCTAAATAAATGGCAAAAGAAGGGCCATGATAACAACTCTCCTGTCCATCCATAATGGCAAAATCTTTAATTCCGTCGAAGTTGAAATCATCGTAAATGATTATACTTTGTTCTCCATAAGGCAATTCTTGTATGTTCGCTTTTACTTCTCCCTCATGCAAGGAAAAAGCCAATTCTTCAGATTCAACTTTAATAAGTTCTTTATTGTCGGATTTTCTATAAATGGCAATCCAACCAGGTGTAAAAACTTCATTTTGGTCTTCAACATAGAGTTTACCATAATACTCATCTGAAAACCCTTTGATAATAAAAGTATTAGGAGAAGGTTCTATATTTTCTTCCGATTCATTAGCAGAAACTTCTTGAAATTCAGCAGTTTCTGACTTTTTTGGATTGCACGATACAATAATTGCCAACAAAGAAATGATAAATAGACAACATTTGAACATTATTCTGATTCGTTATTTTCTAAAACTCTAAGTAAAAACTCACCAAAATTAGGATCTAAGGAAAATATGCTTCCTGTACTGATAGATAGTCCAATTCCTCCTCCCCGACTCCCCATTCCTACGGATGGAGCGACGGAAACACCTCCTAAAGAAAAATATTTTGATGGTTTTCCCTGCTCTCCTTTAATCCAGGTTTTTGTCCCTGTAAATCCGCCTACACTTATGGTTGTTTCTTTTCCTATCTCGTTTTCGTGGATGATATATGAATATGACATGATGGTTAGTTTTTCTCCGTTAAGAGAGAAACTTTTGCCTTTTGTTTCATTTTTCGTATTAATATCTCCGAAAATAATTATTTCGTTTACCGGATAAGTGTTTATTACTTCATCAATTTCTTCACCAGTAATGTAAAATAAATCAACCTGGATGTTATAATTTTTTTCTTCATTAATGAATTGGCTATCTACCATAAAAAAAGCATTACTGCCCATTTTATTTGCCTTTTCCCACAAGGTGTAAAAAGCAAATTGAAGATTACTTTTTTGACCTGCTTTGGAAACATTCATCTCTACTTCCGCAATTTTGATGCCAATTGTAGAATCGACATCCTGTCCCATAAAGTAGAATTCTTTAGGTTTTTTATTGAATTGAAAATCTTCATTTTGCCATAAAACCTGAATATTGTCCTTAGCAAAGAGGTTCATGCCAATGGAAGCAAAAAGTAAAAAAGAAAATAATAGTGATTTCATAAGTATTAATTGAAAATTAAAAGTTTGGATGCATTAACTGATGAATAAAATATTGTATAGCAGAAGGTTCGATCAGTATGGGATATATAAATCCGAAAACAGAACCATAAAAGTGTGCATCATGGTTAATGTGATCGACATTTCCTTTTTTGGACTGGTAACTGCAATAAACAAGATAAAGTACTCCAAAGATAATTCCCGGACAAGGCAGGAAAAATATATAAATCAGGTTCCATGGGTCAAAAAATATGGCCGCAAAAATAACGGCGGAAACGCCTCCCGAAGCACCTAAACTCAGATAGTTGGGATTATTTCTTTTCTTCATCAAATCGGGAATAGAAGAAAAAATTACAGCGCCGAAATACATTATATAAAATTGGGCATGAGGCATTGGAGTTATCATCGAGAAATAATGTTCCACAGCAACTCCAAACGACCACAATGCAATCATGTTGAAAATCAGATGCATCCAGTCTGCATGGATAAATGCGTGCGTGATAATTCGCCACCATTGTTTTTCATGCACAACCGCATACGGCGACATGATAAATTTTTCCAGAATCTGACGGCTGTTGAACGCCCAGATGCTTATCCCTACAGTGACAAGGGTTAATAAGGTTGAAGGAGACATATTTTCAATGATTATTGCAATTGACGGATTCTTACATCAATCTTTGGATTATTTTTTGAGAAATACTCTTTGATTTCTTCTACCTTGGTGTCATTGTAATGATATGGATACAGAATCTTTGGCTGTATCATTTTGGCAGCATGGATTGCCTGTTCAACCGTCATTGTATAAGGCTGATTAACCGGAAGAAAAGCAACATCTATATCTTTGATTTGTTCCATTTCAGGTATGTCTTCGGTATCTCCGGCAATATAAATCCGTAGGCCTTCGATTGTCAGGATGTAACCATTGTCCCTGTCTTTAGGATGATACATTTCCCTTCCCGGAGTTGTGTTGTAGGCCGGAACGGCTTCCAATTGCAAATAATCCCTGAGTTGTATTTTTTCCCCGTTTCTCACGGAAGTTCCTGTTTCCAACTTTTCCTGAGTCGATTCGTTCAAAACAATGCTGGTTGTTTCCTTTTTTAATGCTTCTATGGCTTTGGGGTCAAAATGATCTGCATGTTCGTGGGTGATCAGGATGATATCGGCTTTAGGTTGCTGGCCAAAATCGGCAAACATGGATACCGGATCGACATAAATCAATTGATTATCGAAAGAAAGAATCAGGCTGGAATGTTTGATGAAATAAATACTCAATTCTTTTCCTTCTTTTGTTTTAAAAACATCTTTATTAAAAGTCTGGGCTTGCATTGTTATACTGGTCAATATGCAATAAAACAATGGTAAATACAATTTTGTTTTGAAAGTTTTCATGTGCATTTTATATTATTCTGATACTTTTATGTTCTTTATGACTTTGGAATCCGGCTTCAATGATACGGATCACATCACGGGATTCTTCAGGGCACACAGCAAGAGGTTCTTCTCCTTTGATTGCTTTTTCCAAGTTAGTAAAAAAGTCAATATAAGTGCCTGTTTCACTTTCAACAACGGCTTTAATTGGTAATCCATCAATAGTACAGGTTAATGTTCCCCAGTGATTCTGAGGTTCTTTACCGAAGTTCGGCATATCAGGAGTTGTACCTTTGTCCAAATCGCCTTCCTGGACATCCAAACCATATTTGAAGAAAGAGCCGTTTGTTCCGTGAATCACAAAGTTAGGTCCCGGAATTCTGACAATCATACCGGAATGCAAATTTACGATTAATCCAGAATATTGTAATGTCATCTGGAAATAATCATCGATTTTTGTATTCTCGCGTTGATATTGAATTTTGCAGGTCACTTCTTCGGGCATACCAAACAATTGGAGTGTCTGGTCGATTAGGTGAGCTCCTAAATCATATAAAACCCCGGATGCCGGCAAACTACCGTCTTCTTTCCATTTTTTAGGGCGGATAAAAGGAACATAACGGTCATAGCAAGCTGTGTATTCCACGATGCGGCCTAATTTTCCACCTGCAATAAGTTTTTTGACAGTTTTAAAATCGGCAGTCCAACGTCTGTTTTGGTAGACAGTCAATAATTTTCCCTGCTTTTTAGCTAATTCAATTAATTCATCAGCTTCTTCGGTTGTAACTGTAAAAGGTTTATCAACAACTACATTTTTGCCTGCAAGTAAAGCTGCTTTTGCCAACTCATAATGCGCTTGATTAGGAGTAAGGATGAATACTAACTCGATTTCTTTATCTTCCAGAATTTGCTTAACATCAGAAACAATTTTTGTCCCCGGATAGCGTGTGTTTATCAATTGAGTAGCTTCAGAATTGGAAGTAGAAATCATTGATAATTCAAATCCGGGAAGCAAATGGATAAAAGGAGCATGGAAAATTCTTCCGGACATGCCGTAACCAATAAGGGCTGTTTTGATAGTTGACATATCAAGCATGTTTTATATGTTTGAATTCGATTGTTAAACCTAAAGCAGCCATTATTTTATAAAATGTGGATACTTTTGGTTCTGTTTTACCTGATTCTAATCTGGATATATAAGATTTATCAGCACCTATTCTTTCTGCTAATTGTTCCTGGGTTAATTTGGCTTTATGACGCTCATCTTCGATGATTTGACCATAATAATAAGCCCGAGCTTCTTTTTCAAATTTTTCACGAGATTTAGTTCCTCGCTTTCCATGCTCTTTATCTAATAAATCATTAAAAGTGGGAAGTTGGTTTATTTTTTCCCAATTTAATTTGCTTCTATCAATCTTTTCCATATTCTTCTTCCTCCATTATTTTTCTTGCTTTAGTTATTTGTGGTTGATAATCATTTGTAGACTTTTTCATAAATCCATTTAACAACAAAATTGTGGTTGCATTAGCAAAATTTTCATTATCCATTGTGAAAATAATTGTGCGATATTCATTGTCAGTAGAAATTCTCATTTCATAAAATTCTGTATTAATCATTTTTTTTATGAGTTTGGAACTTACATTTTGTTCAATTTCTACTGTTGTCATAATGTATTTCACTTTCTTTTTTGTTCTGGCATTCAATGATTCATAAAAATCCTGAAAAGCTTTGGTTCGAATTATTTTTCTCATAACATTTTGCAAAATTACGAAAAGTTGTACAGTTGCACAACTTTTCGGGTTAAATATCTATTAAGTGGCGTGTAAAAAATAAAATGGTAACTTTGTTCAAATTGTATAGAGCGCTTTTATGATAACCGAAGACGAAATCAGATATTATAAGCAATTGGACGAACGACAGCAACGTCTGTTTTTAGGGATGAAAGCCAAG
>JAVBLO010000120.1:0-21841 GCA_031553415.1 Bacteroidales bacterium
TGAATATCTACAAAATTATCTCAATGAATTTTGCTATAAATTTAACCGTAGATATTTTGGCGAAAATTTATTCGACAGGCTCATGATAGCCTCTGTATCGTATAAAAATCAATTTGGGATAAATAACGGATAATCATTTTAATTAAAAATGAAAAATGAACAATTAAAAATTAATCTTAGTTTTCATTTTTCATTTTTCATTTTTCATTTTTCATTTTATTTATGCAAAACGCAATTGAAATAATCGACCTTAAAAAGAGTTTCCGGAGCAATAAAGGTAAGCGGGTAACTGTTGAGGCGGTGAAAGGAATTTCTCTTTTTGTAAACAGTGGGGAAATATTTGGATTTCTTGGCCCGAATGGAGCCGGAAAAACAACTACACTTCGCATGCTGACTACTTTGCTGCCTATTGATAGTGGAACTGCGACTGTGGCAGGATTTGATTTAGTGAATCAACCTGAAGATGTACGCCGTCATATTGGGTATGTGAGTCAGGTGGGCGGTGGGGATTTGGCTGCTACCGGTTGGGAGAATTTAATCCTGGCAGGCAGGCTTTATGGCATGTCTCAAAAAGATGTTGAGCAAAGAGCCAATGAATTGGCTGATTTGATGGATATACGGGAAATACTTCCGAGATTGGTTAAAACTTATTCAGGCGGACAAAAACGTCGTTTGGAAGTGGCTTTGGGAATGATACACAATCCACAGGTGTTATTCCTTGATGAACCGACAACCGGATTAGACCCACAGAACCGTGCCAATCTTTGGGAGCAAATCCGCAAATTAAAAGCATCGGGAACTACGGTTTTCCTTACAACTCATTATCTGGAAGAAGCCGATATGCTGGCAGACCGTTTGGCAATCATGGATAACGGATTGATTGTAGCAGAAGGAACTCCAACCGAATTAAAGCAGCAAATTTCAGGTGATGTTATCCAGATTAAGCTGAAAGCAAGGGATATGGATATGGAAAAAATAAAGAGCGTTTTAATAAGAGAACCTTATATCAGGGAAATAAGGTTTGAAGTTGAGAACCTGTATTTATATGTCGATGACGGGACAAAAGCGATACATCCTGTTTTCAGCCTTTTGGAAAGGGAAAATATTGAAATGGATACAATTGCATTTTCCCGTCCTTCGTTAGATGACGTTTTCCTGAAAAAAACCGGACGATTATTGCGTGATACAGGAAAGGAGGAACAGTTATGAATATATTTATAGAAACCGGACTGTTGTTTAAACGGAAAATGTTGGAAGCGCTTCGTGAACCTGTCTGGATTATAGCCGGTTTGTCAACACCATTGCTTTATTTGATTCTGTTTGCTCCATTGTTAAAAGGTTTGAATGCTGATTCCCTTAGCGCCGACCATGTGATAGATGTATTTGTTCCCGGTATGTTGGCCTTATTTGCTTTCGGAACAGGGACAGGTGAAGGCTGGACAGTCGTTTTTGAAATACAAAATGGAATTATTGAAAGGTTGAGGGTTACTCCCGCCCATAGGCTTTCATTGTTATTCGGGCCTATATTGCGCGATATTGTTATGTTTATAGTTCCCTCTTTGGTGGTTATCCTGGTTTCTTCGTTATATGGTTTCCATATTCATTTGTTGGGTTTAGTTGTCTTGCTTATTTTGTTATCGCTGTTAACAGCCGTTATATCGGCAGCATCTATCAGTCTGGCAATGGTTCTGAAAAATATGGATTCGTTTTCTGCAGTAGTTGTCGGATTGCAACTCCCTATAACTTTGTTGGCCGGAGTCCTTCTTCCATTGGAGGTTGGTCCTAAATGGTTACAGGTTATTGCTCACTTCAATCCGCTTTACTATGTGGTAAATGCCACAAGGGTACTTTCCGAAGGTATAATTCTGGATTCCAAAGTATACCTTGCTTTTGCTGTTATGATAGGATTATGTATTATAACATTTGGTTGGGCTGTGAGGGTATATCGCAAAGCTGTTTCCTGACAATTATTTGTTTTTTAGGGATGATAAAAGGCTGAACTAAAAAAGGTTCTAATTCGTCCCAGGATAAAAATAATTCCGGTTCTCCGGCTGCAAACCCCATTAACTCATAAGGATAATATGAGAAAACAATTCCGGTGGGCAGCATGTAGAAATTTTCTGATGCGCCTTGAGGAGTTTGTAAAAATGGATTAGTACCGTCTTCTTCTTTATATTCTTGTTTTAAGTGTTCAATATAAAAATCTATAAATTGCTCATTGTCGGCATGAAGAATATCTTTTAGTTTCAATAGTTTGCCTGTTTTTACATCAAAATTGAAATAAGTTGTGCCCGGCAATCCATGAGCGCCACCCATATACACATGGCTGAAATGGTAAACTACAAAAACGGTTGAGTCTAAATAACAAGGAACAAGAAAACCCTGGTTAAATGTTGTAAAACAATCTTCGCCGTCATCACTTCCTTTCGTAATGTCTAAAGCGATATTATGTTTCCATCTTTTATAATCGGAAGAATAATATGTCGCATCTATTTGCGATAAAGGATTTTGTTTGAAAAAAATTGCATATTTTTCCGGATATTGAGCTGGTATAGCTTGGAAATCATATTCCCAATGAGGCCGGTATGACAATATCTCATCCCAATAACAATAATTCATATTGAAACTGAAAATATCGTAAGCTTCATATTTGACGGCGCTTTGTTGTAGTGGGTATTTATGACCTTTTTTTATAATGGCAAATGAACCGGGCAAGGAAAATTCAAATTGGTATGGCTCCTTTTGCGCCCATTCATCTTGTGGGCTTTGCCATTGGTCAGGGCCGATTTTTTCTAATCCAAAACCTATAGTGTTACTATCGCCTTCTATGTATATATGTCCGGATACATAGTATGAATACTCTTCCGAAATCATCGCGCGTTTCACGTAAGCCTGCACTCTTCTTCCTTCAAATTCTCCTTCGAACGATTTGAAAAAAGGTTTTTCCAATCTGATGGTATCTCTTTCAGGAAGGGCATATTCCGTTTCTGATAATTTGATGATGGATGTAATCAAGGAATCATTATTTTCAATCAAATCTCCTCTTTCTTCCGTATCCTCATTGTTTTGTTGTGTTGATTTTCCCGTATTCTTACAGGCCAAGAATAACAATAAAAAGATTGCCAGGAAGATAATTTTATTTGTCATTTTTCGAAATTTTTCAGCAAAGATACAATTGATAAATATTTTTTGCAACTGCAGATCGGTTGTTTAAAGATAGAATTTTGTAGATATTTAATGGGTGTTGGTAGGTTATAATTGTCGCACAAGGAAGTTCAACCGTGAAATCATACAGACGAATTCTTCGGATTTGAAAATATATCCGAATCAGGTTTTTGATGAGGCCATTATTTCAGGTTGTGAATCAGGTGATGCGATCAATGCGTTATTCCGGTGACTAATTGGGGAAGTGGTATATATGTCCTTCTGTGAGGTAAATCAACTTTCAAGTTGATTGTAAAACACTGATTTTGTTTTTACAACATACGAAATGTCCGTATATTTGCAAATTATATTAAATCTGGAAACATGAATGATGAAAGGCATCTTTTGAAAATCATAAGGGGAATAACTGTTTTCTATATATTTGCTCTTGTGCTTTCGGGTATTACTGCATTTCCGTTGCAATGGGAAATGAATATTGCAAAAGTAGTTCTGGAAAAACTTCCTGGTAATTCTCCGGGCATTTTTATTGTGTTAAAAAAATGGATATTGTATGTTCATCAGGGACTTTCGGAAACAAATACGAATTTTCCTTTTTTAGCTTATGGAACCGATTGGCTGGCTTTTTCTCATTTGGTCATTGCTGTTGCTTTTCTTGGTGTTTATTTTAAACCTGTTCGTAATATCTGGATTGTTTATTTTGGTATGATTGCCTGCATAGGAATTATTCCATTGGCATTAATTTGCGGTCATATACGTGGGATTCCCATATATTGGCAGATGATTGACTGTTCTTTTGGCATATTGGGTATTATTCCATTAATATACTTACATAAATATATTAAGAAACTGGAACGGGTTTCCGGAAAACAAGAGTATAAATATTAAGACAAAACATGGATGATAGATTATTTAAACGAATGGCGGGAAAAAATCAATTTTTTTGACCAAATAAATCTGAATTGATTTTTATGTACAATGCTGATATAAACCAGTTACAGCAAGCAGTCTATGAAATAGTGAAACTGATTCCTTCAGGGCGGGCTACGAGTTATGGTGCTATTGCAAAAGCTGTTGGTTTTCCAAATCTTTCCAGATTGGTAGGCCGGATAATGAGCCAGTGTGATTCTGAAGTAAGTCATATTCCGGCTCACCGGGTTGTTAATAGCTCCGGAATTTTGTCAGCAAAAGATTCTTTCGGTGCCCCCGGCCGGATGCAAAGATTATTAGAATTGGAAGGAATCGTGGTTATAAATGACAGGATACAAAATTGGAAAAAAATATTTTGGAATCCTTTGGAAGAGTTATGAATTTGGAGGATAAATATGTCAGTTCTTACTAAAGAATTTTTTCAGCATGATGTATTAAAACTTGCTCCGGCATTGTTGGGTAAAATACTTGTCCGCAAATTTGATGATGGAACTGTTGAGCGTTACCGGATAACCGAAACTGAAGCTTACCGGGGAGAAGAGGACAAAGCCTGTCATGCAGCTAAAGGGCGGACTCAACGGACTGAAGTGCTTTATCACCAGGGAGGAAAAATATATGTTTACTTGATTTATGGCATGTATTGGTTACTGAATGTCGTATCTGGGAAGGAGAACGAACCGCAGGCTGTACTTATCCGTGGAGTGGAAGGAATTTCCGGCCCCGGGCGTGTGGGCAAAAGGTTATTGTTAGACAAAGGATTTTACGGAGAAACGTTGCCATCTTGCCGTATTTGGATAGAAGATGACAACGTTGTTCCCGAATATAAAACGACTCCGCGTATCGGAATTGATTATGCTGGAGAATGCAAAGATTTTGAGTGGCGTTTTGTCGTTTTATAAAACACCTCTTATGCGGTCTTCAAAAGCCGACAATGCTGCTTTAGTTCCTTCTCCCATTGATATGATAATTTGTTTGTAAGGAACTGTGGTAACATCTCCGGCTGCATAGATTCCCGTTTGGTTGGTACGGCAATAAGCATCAATTTCAATTTCCCCGCAACGGTTTGTATCGACCAAATCTTTAAATACTGAGCTGTTCGCGATCAATCCGATTTGAACAAAAACTCCATCCAGATTAAAAACTTGTTCTTCTGATGTTTGACGGTTTTTTATTTTGAGACCTGTTACTTTTTCTCCATTTCCAACAATTTCAGTGGTTTGAGCAGATAAGATGATTTCTACATTTGGCAGACTGCAAACCTTATCTTGTAATATCAGGTCGGCTTTCAGGTTATCTAAAAATTCAAATACTGTTACTTTGGAACAAATGCCGGCAAGGTCAATTGCTGCTTCGATACCAGAGTTACCGCCACCTATTACTGCTACATGTTTTCCCTTGTAGAAAGGTCCATCGCAATGAGGACAAAAGGCAATACCACGGCCAATGTATTCAGTTTCCCCTGACACATTGAGTTTCCGCCAATTGGCGCCTGTTGCAATAATTAATGCTGGGGTAATGAATATTTCGCTGCCTTTTACGGATATTTGTTTTTTATTTCCATTCATTTCTACTTTTTCAACCTGACGGTGTTCTTTCAAATCAATCGCATATTGTTGAATATGTGATTTTAAATTGGCTGCTAATTTGTTCCCTGTTGTTTGAGGAACGGAAATCAGGTTTTCGATGCCTTGGGTTTCATTGACTTGTCCACCGGTACGTTCTGTTAGTATGGCAACTTTCAATCCTTTACGTGCAGAATAAATTGCGGCAGAGGCTCCGGCTGGTCCACCACCAACCACAATAACATCGTAATGATGGATTGATACTTCTAGATTTTCCTTTTCAACTTCAAAATTTTCTTCCAGTTTGCTGAGTAGTTCTCCAAAATCAGCTTTGCCTACATGTAATAATTTCCCATTGGCAAAAACAGTTGGAACAGCTTGTATTTTCAAACTATCTACTTCCAGTTGATTGATAGCTCCATCAACCATTTCATGGCTGATTCCCGGATTTAATATTGACATTATATTGAGTGCCTGCACTACATCGGGACAGTTCGTACAAGTAAGAGAGACATAAGTCGTAAGTCGTATAGGACCTTTCAAAGCTTTTACCTGGTTGCAAATGCTTTCGTCAGGAATGTTCTTGCCCTTTCCATCGCTATTCAGAATCGCCAATAAGAGGGAGGTAAATTCATGTCCATTCGGAATACCACGAAATTTGATTCCGGTTTCTTCCCCGTTTTTGAGAAGGGAAAATTCCAATCCGTTTCCTTCTTTTAAATTGCAGGTGATTTTTTCAGAACAATCAGCAACATCATTTAATAATTCTAACAGTTGCTCCTTGTTTTCATGTTGAGAAGCAACTGAAATGTCTAAAATATAATTTGCCTCAAGATTTGAAAAAACGCCTTTTACCTGTTCTTTTAATGCTAGATCTAACATACAATAATGAGTTAAGAATTAAGAATTAAAAGTTAAGAGTTATTTGTTGTGCATAAGCTAACTCTTAACTCTTAATTTTTAACTCTTAACTATTTTAGATTTTTCCAACTAAATCAATACTTGGTTTTAAAGTTTCGCCTCCTTTTTCCCATTTGGCAGGGCATACTTCATTAGGATGTTCTGCAATAAACTGTGCAGCTTCTACTTTTCGGAGTAATTCGTCGGCATTACGGCCGATGCCATTATCGTTTATTTCTGCAATTTTTATTTTTCCTTCCGGATTCACTACGAAAGTGCCACGATAGGCCATGCCATCTTCCTCAATCATCACTCCGAATGCACGGCTTAATGCACCTGTTGGGTCGGCTAACATAGGGTATTTAATTTTACGGATACTTTCTGAAGCATCGTGCCATGCTTTATGGACAAAATGAGAGTCAGTACTTACTGAATAAACTTCTACGCCCATTTCTTTGAGTTTGTCATATTTTTCTGCCATATCTGCCAGTTCAGTCGGACACACAAAAGTAAAATCGGCCGGATAGAAAAAGAAAATTGCCCATTTACCTTTTACATCATCACTGCTTATTGTTTTGAAATTTCCGTTTTGATACGCTTGAACCTTGAATTCAGGAAGTTGAGAATTGATAATTGTGTTCATAAATTTAATTTTTTAAGATGAATGTTTATATATATTGACAAAATTACCTGCTTTTAATTTATAAATCAAACTGATAATGTCTATCTTTGTATAGATGAAATTTATTATGATATGAACATACAGCAATTGGAATATATGGTGGCCGTTGATAATTACCGTCATTTTGCAAAAGCGGCAGAATCTTCTTTTGTAACTCAACCTACATTGAGTATGATGATACAAAAGCTGGAAGAAGAATTAGGTGTGAAAATTTTTGACAGGTCGGTTCAACCAGTAAAACCCACAGAAATAGGCAAACATATTATTGGACAAGCTCGTATTACACTGAGGAACTTTAAACAAATCAAAGAAATGGCCGAAAATGAACGGAATATAGTGAAAGGAAGTTTTCAATTGGGAGTTATTCCTACGATTGCTCCTTATCTTGTTCCGGAATTGCTCAATAAGCAAAAAAGTAATCACAATGATGTAAAGTTAATTTTAAGAGAAAGCACTACAAATAACCTTATTGAAGGTTTGTTGAATGGGACTGTAGATGGTGCACTAATGGCTACGCCACTGAATCATCCGCAATTAATAGAGTATCCTGTTTATTATGAAAAATTTTATGCTTATGTTTCTCCCAAAGATAAAATATATAATGAAACTGAGATTGATTTGGATAGTATAGATATTGACAGTGTTTGGTTATTGGAAAGCGTTCATTGCCTAAGAGGACAAATCGAACGTTTATGCCAGATGAAAAAGAAAAAAGACAAAAAAGAATTTGCTGTTAATTATGAAGCCGGTAGTATTGATACATTAATTAATGTTGTTGACCATAATTCAGGATTGACTATTATTCCCGAAATGTCGGCAATGAGTTTAAGTGAAGAAAAACAGGGAAATCTGAGGATCCTCAAAGGCATGCCAGCATATCGGGAAGTATCCTTGGTTATCAGCAAAGAATATGTGCGAAAAGCTATGCTGAATATTATCCTGGATACTATCAGGGAATCAGTTCCTCAATCCATGCAAAATAAAAAGTTGAAAGAATATATTGTAGATTTGTAACTCTGTTTCACCAACTGAAAATTAGCTTTCACCCATTTTGCCTGAAACATATTCATTTTATTGTTTTTATTTGCATTAGATAAGAAATAAAATGATTTTGTAATTATGTATCAGTACATCGTAATTTTTCTTTATATTTCAATAATTGTTGTCTCTGCGTGTGGGCAACAAAATAAATCTAAAGTAGAAAACTGGGAAAATGGATTGTTAACAGATAGTTTCCTTGTTGTAGAGCATCTTAAAGCCATAACTAAAACAGAAGGATACCGGAACTATAGAAATATTAAGCTTCTTGATAAGACAGCAGATTATATTTTCAATGTATTTAAACAATATGCTGATACTGTGTATTTTCAACCTTATACCGTTAATGGGAACATCTATAAAAATGTCGTGTGCCGGTTTGGAAAACAAAATAAACCTGTTGTAATTGTTGGCGCCCACTACGATGTCTGCGGAGAACAAGAAGGCGCTGATGATAATGCGAGTGGAGTTGTCGGACTGCTTGAATTGGCTCGTTTGTTGAAAGGAAAAATACTTCAATACCCGGTTGAAATTGTAGCATATTCCCTGGAAGAACCTCCTTTTTTCAGAACTGAATATATGGGTAGCCATATTCATGCAAAATCACTAAAAGATTTGAATATCCCTGTATATGGAATGGTTGTCCTGGAAATGATTGGCTATTTTAATGACCGGGAGAAGTCCCAGTTTTATCCGGTTAAGGCATTGAAAGTTGCTTATGGAACTGAAGGAGATTACATATTGCTTGCTAAACGGTCGGGTTATGGCAAATTTGTAAAAACTTTTTCGAAAAGATTCAATGAAGTTCAGTTGGTAGAAACCAGAAATATAAAAGCTCCATCAAAAATGCAAGGTATGGATTTTTCAGATCATCTGAATTACTGGAAATATGATTATGATGCACTGATGATTACTAACACTGCTTTTTACAGGAATCACAATTATCATCAGAAAACTGATACGATGGAATCTTTAGATATTTCACGAATGGCTAAAGTAATTGACAGTGTCTATGGAGCACTGATAAATCTATAATTTATTTAGTCGATTTTTTGGTCTGTGATAGATTTCAAAACCTTATACGCTACCGGACAAGTATAACTATTCTTCATTGTCAAATTATAAATCTGCACAAACTTTTTCCTGTCGGTATGAGGATATTCGCGGCAGGCTTTAGGACGATGCTCATAAATTGAGCAATAATTATCCGGCATCAGGAAAGGGCAAGGCATAGACTGGAAGACATAATCCTTGTCTTCATCAATTTTCAGATATTGGGAAACAACTTCCGATGGCTTTATACGTAAAGCTTTTGCCATCCGTTCAATATCTTTGTCGTATATAGCAGGACCTAAGGTACGGCAACAATTGGCACATTGCAAACAGTCTGTTGCAGCCGAATGAATTTCATGGAGATAGTGGATATCTTCATCCATTTTCTCCAGTTTTTTCTTATTTTTCTTATAGAATTGCTTGAAAGCAGGTTCAACTTTAGCTGCAAGTACTTTCAATTCTTCAGGAGTAATCATCAGCACTTGATGTTCAATTCACTCAGGATGTTTTTGATTTTCTCGTAAGTCGTGATGCGTGTGGGAACCAAAGGCAAGCGAAGTTTATTTTCAATATATCCCATCATGTTCAACATACTTTTCACACCGGCAGGATTACCGTCTACGAAAAGTAACTCAAAAAGTTCCGTAAAACTATGGTGGATCGTCAATGCATTGGCAAAATCACCGGACAAGCCTAATCTTACCATACGGCTGAATTCTTTTGGGAAAGCATTACCTATTACAGAAATAACACCGACTGCCCCCAATGTAATCAATGGGAACGTGATTCCATCATCACCCGATATTACTTCAAAATTTTTAGGTTTGTTTTTAATAATATCATCCATTTGAGTGATATTACCTGAAGCTTCTTTGATAGCAACCACATTTCCACATTCGCGTGCTATACGCAATGTGGTTTCTGCTGTCATGTTCACGCCGGTTCTTCCCGGTACATTATATAAAATGACAGGTAGCTTAGTTGCAGCTGCGACAGCCTTATAATGTTGGTAAATGCCTTCTTGTGAAGGTTTATTGTAGTATGGGACTACAGAAAGGATAGCATCAATGCCGGAATAGTCATCTTTTTTCAACTTATCAACTACGGCCTTAGTGTTATTACCGCCAACTCCAAGTACAATAGGAAGCTGGCCTTTTACACGGCTCACCACTAATCTGACAACTTCGGCTTGTTCTTCAGAACTTAAAGTCGGAGTTTCCGCTGTCGTACCTAAAACAACTAAATAGTCAGTACCATTTTGCAACTGGTAATCTACCAACCGCATCAAGGCATTATAATCAACACTTTCATCATCTTTGAATGGGGTTATCAGGGCGACTCCCATTCCTCTTAAATTGATTTGTCCCATATAATTAATCAACAATTTTGCAAAAATACAAAAAACATATTTTACTTGGGCATTATTGAATGAAAATAAAAATAAAACAATAACTTTGTGTATGCGTTTAAATATCGCAATATTAATACATGCGACATATATTTTTACTTTTTATTCTTTTGTTGTTGATTTCAACTTCTGTGTTTTCTGAAGGCTACATGTTTCGTATAGAACTGAAAAACAAGGGTAATCCTGCTTATACAATAGATAATCCATCGGCCTATTTGTCAGAGAAATCTATTGCAAGAAGACAAAAACAAGGAATTGCTATCGATTCTACAGATTTACCTGTTGATTTGACTTATTTGGAGAAAATTAAGTCAACCGGAGCTGCAATTAGAGCCACAAGTAAATGGGTAAAGACTGTTACTGTTTATTTGCCCGATTCTTCGGCTGTTCTTCCATTGAAAGCATTTGACTTTGTTGATACTCTCTATTGTGTGTGGAAAGGAACTTTACCATCATCTGACTTGCTTAAATCTGGGCAGGATAAATTTGCCAGATACGAGGAGGAAAGTCCTGCCGTGACGAGAGAAATGAGTGTGTATGGTGCCGGATATGAACAAATCAGCATGTTAAATGGCGACTTGCTTCATAATGCAGGATTCCGTGGAAAGGGTATGTCTATCGCTGTGTTGGATATCGGTTTTCAAAACAGTGACCGGATTTCGTCTTTAGATTTCAGTTATGTTAAAGAGGTCAGGAATTTTACGCATAAAACAGGAAATCCTTTGACTATGAATGAAGGACATGGAACTTCTGTGCTTTCATGTATGTTGGCGAATTCGCCGGGTATCATGATTGGTACTGCTCCTGAAGCCGATTTTTATTTATTCAAGACGGAAGTTGAAGGAGAAGAATATCCGGTCGAAGAAGACTATTGGGTGGCTGCTATGGAATATGCAGATAGTATCGGTGTAGATGTTGTTAATACTTCTTTGGGTTACTCAACCTTTACTGACCCGGCAATGAATCATACATACACTCAATTGGATGGTTATACAATTCCCGCCAGCAGGGCAGGTTCTATTGCCGGTAACAAAGGAATGCTGATTTTTAATTCTGCTGGAAATGAAGGAAATAAATCGTGGGGTAAAATAACTGTTCCGAGTGATGCAAAAAATATCATTACCGTCGGTGCTGTTAATTCAAGTGAAGAGATTGCCGCTTTTTCTTCTCGTGGTACTTCTTCCGATGGACGGATAAAGCCCGATTTATCTGCAATGGGCGAATCTGCGGCACTCATTAGACCGGATGGGAGTGTGATAAGAGGAAACGGAACTTCATTTTCATCACCTGTCTTAACGGGTGCTGGTGCTTGTTTGTGGCAAGCGTTACCGCAAAAAACGAGCAAAGAAATTATTGCGTTGATGCAGAGTGTTGGGAATAAAGCTGCAAGCCCGGATTCTGATTATGGATATGGTATCCCTGATTTATGGAAGGCATATATGGAAAATGCAACAGAAATAGTTCCTGTATCAAGGGAAAACAGGTTGATTTATTTCGACTCAACAGAGAATAGATTATTCTTGAATGGCCCTGATTCCGGCAGGATTGATTTGCAAATCTTTAATAGTGTAGGACAATTGGTTGTTCAACATAAAAATATAACAACTCCGGTAGATTTGAATGATTTGAATCATGGTGTGTATATTGCCCGTGTCAGGCAAGATCAAAAACAAGCTGTCCAGAAGTTCATAAAATGGTAAACGCTCTATCTCTGTCCCAACTGAATCATCTTGTTGGTGATGCTCTAAAGGATGCATTGCCGGAAACGTATTGGTTGATGGCCGAAATGAGCGATGTGAGAGTAAATTATTCCAATGGACATTGTTACCTTGAATTTATTGAAAAAAATGAGAAAACAGGTGCTGTAATTGCTAAAGCACGAGGCTATATCTGGAATAATGTTTTCAGGATGCTCAAACCTTATTTTGAGGAAACTACCAAACAAATTTTTATCTCAGGCTTAAAAGTGTTAGTTCGTGTAAGTGTCGACTTTCATGAATTATATGGTTATGGATTGACGGTTTATGATATCGATCCTACTTATACTTTAGGCGATTTGCAACGGAAAAGACAGGAAATCATCGACCAATTAGAAGAAGAAGGTGTTCTGGATCTAAACAAAGAGTTGGATTTTCCTGTTGTTGCACAGCGGATTGCAGTTATTTCTTCTCCTACAGCTGCCGGGTACGAAGATTTTCTGGATCATCTATTGCACAATAAATATGGTTTTGTGTTTTATCCGAAATTATTTCCGGCATTGATGCAGGGTGAACAAACCGAATCGTCAGTTATCAAGGCTTTAGATAAAATATTTGCATACAGGGATTTTTTCGATGTGGTTGTTATCATCCGTGGGGGAGGAGCTGCCTCCGATTTATCTTCTTTCGACTCTTATCTTCTGGCTTCTAATTGTGCTCAGTTTCCTTTACCCATTATTACCGGAATCGGACACGAAAGGGATGATACCGTTTTGGATGTTGTGGCGTACCAAAGGGCTAAAACTCCAACGGCGGTGGCCGACTTTCTTGTCGAAAAAATGGAGGAAACCAATGATATGTTAATGAGCGTGGAGGATGGGATTGTTACCGGAGCATTACAAATTCTGGCGCAGGCAAATGAGAATTTGAAAAATTTGTCCATACGCATTCCTAATGCGGCAGTATCTTTGTTTGAAAAATATTATGCTAACCTGGAATTGTATAAGATGAAGCTTCAAATAGCTGTGAAAAATCGCCTGAATGATGCCGAGTTCCAACTCAAAGAAAAAGAATCTTATATAAAATTGTCTTCACCCGAATATATTTTAGCAAAAGGCTATTCCATTACTACAAAAAATGGACTGGTTGTAAAAAACTCAACTGATTTAAAACCTGGTGACCTGATTTTAACCAAACTAAGTTCAGGAGAAATTGAAAGTATTGTTTGCTGAAAATCTTTTTGGAACATTTGTGCATCCATATGCCAGATTCATTTTCACCCTAATTTAACAGATTAAATTATACGAAAGTTAAATTATTGGAGATGCACATTGTGTTTCACAATAATTTTTATCTTTGTGTCCTGATTTTATTGTGTAATATCGACACAATAAATTGTGCGATTGTCTATTTTTTATATGGGGGATATTTTTAACTTATTGATATACAATATGTTTTTGTTTTGGCACATTTTTTGTTCTAATCATAATTGAATGTGTATAAATGACACGTGAAAAGTTGAGATAAAATCAAAAACAAATGGGTATCAATACAGGTTCATTACAGAATTCTATCAAGTGGCCGGCAGGAACTTTTAAAGAATATAAAAGTTATACGGACCATATCCAGATTGTTCTTTCATTGGATTATACTACATGGGAACCTACCCTGAAAGTTTATTTCAAAGACCCATGCAATCCGTCAAATACATTATCTCTGTATGTCAGCCAGTCAAATAACAATAGGATTTGTGATTTCCGGGATAATAAATTCATATATCAGGAAAGGCAAGTACAGTAAAAAATGTTGATGTTTCCAGTTGTGGACAGGAACAAAGCTCAAATATATTAACAGGAATAGCTCCGGGAAAATACACGGTGAGGGTCAATGATATTACATACATCATTGAACAGGAACTGGAGATGTTGAATGCTCCCGGAGCTGATATTATAGTTGGTCCGAAAGAATTGTGTGTGTCGGAAAAGTAGTGTGTAAAGTGTGTAATCTGTAATTCCGGTAGGACCAACTTCTTCTATAATTTGGCTAAACAATTTTAATCTGTGGATTGAAAATCGATGGGGTCAAATCTGTGTGAAAACTATTCCTCAAAAAGTTCGTTCAAATCAATAATTAAACCTTTCAATGTATGGACAGAAATTTTGGTTGTTTCTTCAATAACCTGATATGTTTTCCCATCATCATATTCCCCGTTTTCCCGCAAAAGGAAAACTGTGATTGCTTTGTCTTTCGGATAAACCACCCAATACTCTTTTACACCGGCAGCTTCGTAAAGGTCAAATTTTTCATTCAAATCCCGTTTTCCGGTACTTGGTGAAATTACTTCCACAATCAAATCCGGAGCGCCTAAGCAACCTCTTTCATCTAATTTAGAAGGATCGCAAACGACACAAATATCGGGTTGTACCACATTGTATATTTTATCATCGGCAGTTGCACCATTCAGGGGCAAACGAACATCAAATGGCGCATGATAAATTTTACATTTTCCTTTCCTCTGTTTTATGTAACTCCAGGCTTTTCCTGCCAATTCCATTGTGATTCCGGCATGTTCACGGAAAGGAGCAGAAAAGGCATAAGCTATACCATTCAATAATTCCCTCATTTTACCGTCTGTCCATGACAAATAATCGGCATAAGAATAGCGGAAGTTTCCGTAAGCAATTGCAGGCTCTGATACAATATCAGGTTCTTTTGCTTTGTCTGTATTTTCAATTTTTTTTTCCGGTTCCGGATACTTTTGGGATGGTTGTTTAGTTTCTTTTGATTCCATTGTCTGATTATTTTGGTACAAATATACATTTATTATTTTGGAAAATAAATATATTGTATATTTAAATAAAATATTAAGTATCAGGTAAGGTTTTTCAATAGTTTCAACGCACCTGCAGATACTTCAACTTCAAAATTGCTTGAAGGAGTAATTATTTGGATGATTGATTTGCGGGAATTAATGCGGCGGATATAATTTTTATTCACAATGATGCTTTTCCCTGCACGAATGAATATTTCATTGGGCAAGACTTCTTCGATTTCTCCCAATCGTTCAAAAATTTCTTCAAACTCTCCATTCGAGAGCGCCATTCTGGCATAATTCCGGTCGCCTTCGACATATGCAATGTCTTCAGCTTTAACAAGTAACAATCCACTGACATTTTTGAAGCGGAAGATTTTTTCATTTTGTATGGTATCCATTAGAGATTGAATACTTGTGGCATGGTTATTTTTCTTTTTGAATCGTTCAATGGCAAGCGACAGATTTTCAACCAGAATCGGTTTAATCAAATAGTCAATAGCCGACAAACGGATAGCGTTCAGCAAGTATTCCGAATCGTTATAGGCTGTTGTGAAGATGATTCCGGGAGGCCGGAAAGTTTCACATGTCATTTGATTCAATTGGTCGGCTAACCATAAGCCGTTTTTATGAGGCAAATGGATATCAAGGAACAACAGTTGCGGTTGAAGCCTTAGAATTTCAATCAATGCATTTTCTGCGTCTTCACAGGTTTTTACCACCTCTATTTCCGGATGATGCTCCTGTAATTTCAACAAAAGAGTCTGCCGCGGATGAAATTCATCTTCTACAATTATGGCGCGGATTTGTCCCTGCATGTCTTTTTGTTATTTGATAAATATATAAATATTTTAGTTACCTGTAAATAAATCCATTGGGTACGGTAATCGTGAAACAGGTTCCTATTGCCTTATTCTCATCATATAAATCAACTACTTTCTGTGCGATTTTCTGTTTGTTGAATGTATTATAGATCTCAATCTGGCGGTTCAGGATACTTAATCCCTGCTTGGTGCTGCGCGTATTTTTGTTAGCAAGGGCTGCTTCCCTGCCAATACCGTTATCTTCGACACAAACTTCCACGCTGTTTTCTTTTTTTACAACCGATATATGTATCATCCCGTTTGAAACACTTCCTGCAAACCCATGTTTGATAGCATTTTCACAATAAGTATGAAGTACCATATTGGGAATTTGTATTTGGGAATTTATTTCCGGTGAAATATCTATTTTGTAATCAAATTTGTCGACGAAACGTAATTTCTCCAGTTTTAAATACAATTCGGTATATTCCAATTCTTCTTCAAGTGTGCGGGAAGCTTTGTCTACCTCACGCAGTGTGCGGCCAATGAATTCGGAATAAATGTTTAATAAGCGATTGGCTTCTTCTTTCGAAAAGTTCATGATGTAGTATTCAATGGCAGAAAGCACATTGGCATTGAAGTGTGGAATAGAACGGAGCCGGATGCTTTTAATACGCAGTTCGTTCAACTCTTTTTCAGTTTCTAATTGTTCCAGCAAACGCCGGTTTTTCCGGCGTTGGATGTATAAGGCAATTCCTGTGGTCAGGAGCATTAAAAACAAAATTAATACGACAGGGAACCAAACAGTTTGCCAAAATGCAGGTTTGATACTGAACTGCACCTGCTGAATTTCACTTCGGGAATCATCAGTTCCTGCGTCTGTATATACTTCGAATACATAATCGCCCGGCGGCAGATTGTTGAAACTGGCTTCCTTTGCGCGGGAAGGTTTACTCCATTCTTCCTGGAACCCTTTTAAACGCCAGGAATAACGGACATTTTCTACGGCTGAATACTTTAATCCGATAAAAGAAAAAAGGACATTACAATATTTATACGAAAAAGATTTTTCGGTTCCGGCTTCCATCCAGTTTACATTGTCAGTAGAAATTTTACTATCCTGAATGATTAACACAGGAGGAGTCGTTTTTCGTATCAGTTTGGAGGGTTCGAAAGTTACAACTCCGTCTGAAGCCGTCAACCACACTGTTCCATTATTTCCAGGATAAAGCCCATACATTTGCGGGTCTAAAATTGTCAAACCATTATTCTGCCCATAATACGACAACTGAATCTTATTGTTTGAATTATAAGTGTTTATATCAAATATGTACAAACCATGCATATTGGCCAATAATAAATGATTTTCATTGGTTAACAACATACTTTTTATAACATCATTGATAAAAGTGTGTACCGTAATTATTGAATCATTCCTGAATAAATTCAAATGACTTCCACTTCCAATCCAAACATCTCCATTTTTTCCGGTACAAGCGACATAAGAATCTTTCGTTTTACTATTACTAAAAAGGTGTATAGAATCACCTTGCGTTTTGCTGAGACCTGTTGTTCCGGTGACGATAAGGCCTCCATTTGTATCAAACAATGCATGGCAAACAGGTTGCTGGAATTTATCGTCCGGCCAGAAAGATACAGGTTGCCCGCTTTTATCACATTCATACACACCCAGGAATGTTGCTGTAGAAAGAATATTTCCTTGTTTTGTAACTTCAACTTTACGGAATGGATAATGTGGTATCTTTGCAAAAAAGAAATATTTTCCATCCTTTATATAAATACCTGCAGGAGTTGGGAAATAAAAAATATTATCATTTTTGGCTGCACCTGAAGAAAATGAAAAAATATCAGCTCCATATCTGGGGAATGATATTTTCTGCTCAGATGTTTCTGTTTTACAAATCAAATTTCCTTCAAGGGTGGCAAAATAAATGTTGTTTTCATTATCTTCAAGTACAGACATAACTACATCTGAGTCTTTCAGTTTATAATTCTGGAAATCGAACTGGAAAAAATTGTAAAGACCAGAATAAGTAGCAACCCAGAGGTTTTCTTCCCTGTCAAGTAACATATCTGTAATCATTGATAGTTCTGCAAGTTTTTCCAGGTTACCACCTTTATAACGGTAAAGATTATGATAGTCGAAAAAAACAATGCTGCCATCAGGATATTCCATTGCTGTCAGGTTAAAATCGAAATCATGCTTAAACAATTGTTCAAATCCGGTATTTGTAATCTTGTAAATTCCATTTTGCCCGAAAGCCAACATTCCCACTGTACTATGCCAGAGAAATGACTCTATATCAGCTCCTTTCAAAAACCGCTTTTGTTTGCTGTTCAAATCATACAGGCAAACGCCTTCTGACATGGGGATATAAAGAATATCCGACCGGTTGTCAAGAAATACTTTGCGGTATTCAATCTTGTTTAATTCGGGTAAACGCAGTACTTCTTTCAATTGTTCATTTTCACAATGCATCAGGTATTTACACGTTTCTTCCTTGTTTTCATAAATCATATATGGAAACGGCAAACTTCTGGAGTTATACTTGTTCAGATATAATGTATCGCTTTGTTTTGTTGTATAAAGTGTATCCTGAGGTGTAAGGTAATAAGAATAACGTGAAGAGCGAAAAGATAGTTTCTCACTATTATTTTTATCAATGCGCACGATAAGTTTTTTTTCCTTGGGTTGATAAAAGGAAAAGTCAAATCCATCAAAACGGGCAAGCCCCCAATTCATTCCTAACCAGATAAAACCATCCTTATCCTGGTGCAGGCACTGGATTTTCATATCAGGTAAACCATTGTGTAAAGTATATCGACGATAACCATATTCAATATTGAAAAAATTTTCATAACCAGAGGCAGTCTGGCTCAAGTTACATGTCAATATCAGCAGGAAAAGAATTCGTGTTTTCATGGCGAATGTAATTACTCGATAACTACAAAGTTAGTGAATTTTAATAAACCCTGTCTTATTAGAACCCTTCTTTTATAAATTTGCGGGTAAGAAGTTTCCCATCCGGCAATATAACCTGTAGAAGATATGGTCCCGACGGCAAATGAGAGACATTTATTTCAGGATTGTTAATGTGATTGTTTACCACGGTTTCTCCATTGATGTTTATAATTTTTATTCTTGCGTTTTCATTCAAATTAGCAAAATAAATATGTCCTGAAACCGGATTCGGATAGATGCTGATTTCATCCGGTTTTGTTAAAGAGATTCCAGTCCCTTGTAAAGTTCCTGTCAATTTGCTACCATACAAATTAATCCGGAGTATATGGGCTATTCTATTGACAATCTGCACAAGCTCTCCGTCTATATATCCGTAGGATACTTCGGTTGTATACGAACGTTCCTCAACACGATACCCTCCATCCTGAAGCAATTCGTAATCGGTAATGTCATAAGCTAACGGATTAAATTGCTTTTCGGAAATATTTTCAATATCAGGGAAGAAATATGATACTATATTTCCAATATCTTTCCAATCTCCGGCTTCAGTAGTTTCAGAAGCAGATAAATATATAACATCTCCATTATTATAAGCCACATAATCTGATGAAGTATTTCCAGTTGGCAACAAGTTTTTGTATTGTCCGGCAAAATATTTATCTAATGTTACCCAGGATATTTCCTCTGTTGTTTCGGAAAATAAATAATCAATATTTTGCCCCGAACAAGAAATGCTTCCGATGTAGGCATTTATATTAACGATTTCTTCTCTATTTGCCGTTGGAAAATCAGGCTCGAACCAAAGTTTGGGAAGTCTTCCGGGAACAAATTCCCATGGGGCATTTTCGGTTTCACCGGATGTCCAGCCCAACGTTTGATAAGTGCTCTGTGTTGTTAATTCCTGTATGGTTTTGTTTGTGCCATTCTTAGGTGATTCGGTAAATGTCTTATCCACACCTTCTATCTGCATATTCATATCATCCAGCGCATAATTATTATTCACTCCGGATGTTGAAGGAAAACTACCTATGATTTTGCCATACACATTGGTAACAGTATGAGCAGGAGTAATGGATAATAAACGGTTACCAGCGACACAGGAAGTAAGCGTAATAGTTGGATCATTTCCGCCAATCAATCCACCGACTGCTTTCTGCAAGTTGATATTGCTGGCGGATATACTTCCGGAAGCATAACAGTTTTTCACTTGTGTAGACTGATAAACATAACCGATTAAACCGCCTGCATAAGATGTATTATAACCACTTTTCATTCGATCTATAGCTATGTTACACGTAGAATAACAATTTTCAATTATGCACCCACCTTCGCTGGAATCGAATGCATCACCGATCAATCCTCCTGTTTGATAAAATCCGCGCACTTTTCCTGTAGAGAAACAATTTTTCACTGAACTTCCGCAAGCACCAACCATAGCACCCGTACTTTCCGTACCAGATACATCCACATTTTTAACCCCCAGGTTTTTAATTGTTCCGTCGGAAGCATAGCCGAAAAGTCCTACAAAACCTTCTCTGTCAATAAAAAGGTTTTCGATAATGTGTCCTTTCCCGTCGAAATTACCTTCGAATGCTGTTTCTACACTACCAATCGGTAGCCATCCTTTTCCATTGTCATTGCCGGATTCGGACTCTAAATCGATATCAGTATTCAATACAAAATATTCTCCGCTAAAATTGTCTCCATATTTAACCATATAAGTTAATTGTATCAGTTCATTCTTAGAATTGATTTGATAAGGAACTGCATTTGTTCCTATTCCCTGAAAATCGGAATATACCAATAATTCATTCTTCAATATATTGTTATCAGGATTTTGGTCGTCATGTGAAGAAGAAACAGTAACTGAGATTTCTATCAATCCAGTATTCGGAAAAGAAGTAGATATATTCAATATTTTTGTTTCTGTTGATGCAATGCTTGTAATATTTTCTTGTCCGATAACCGCTAGTGTTTGTACGTCATTGATAATCACAGACACATTTTCCTGATCAATATCACCCATATTCCTGACAGACACATTGATATTACAATTTTCGTTTTGTTTTACTGATTGAGGGGTTATTTCGACTTTTGTTATGGACAGATCGTAATCCAATACTTCTTCTATTTCAATATTGTCGATGGATACATCTCCGGTATTTCCTGAATAATGAAAGGCAATATGACAGTTGCCGGAAGAAGTGGGCGTAAAATATACCTCCTGTTTTTCAGGATTAAGACCTTCTGTTTTTTGAGTGTACGTTTGTATTACAGTCGTATGGCTTGAAAGATCAGTTGAATTTCCTAAGGTAACACTCAGGCTTCCGGAACCCGGATATTGGATGTTGAGGTCGAATTTCATTCTGTATTTTTGATTGAATAAAGGGAGTAGGGGAGAAATAAGCCAGGAGTTTCCTGTATCAAAAGCAAAAAAAGTGGTGATTTCTGCACCATATCCGTTAAACGATTGACCGAATTTCCATTCAAGGTCATTTTCTTCTTCATCTACATTGATGATAGTCCATGAATTTCTTTCTTCCGGTGTTTCAAAATCGGTTGAGTATACTGTTGTTCCGTAAGTTTGCATTGTGCAAAAACTTACCAGAATAAGGAATAATATGGTATATAACTTTTTCATGATGTTTGCTTTTTATTTTGAATCGGGCCCTATTTGAACTATTTTTGGAAAAGGCCAAAGGCCTTTAAGCAATAGCGTAGGGCAACGCCCTATGTATTTGAGATTTTTTTGTAGATACCAAGCGCTGTAAGCGCGTAAGATTTGAAAAAATTGCTTATGCCCTTTCAGGG
>JAVBLO010000029.1:0-18958 GCA_031553415.1 Bacteroidales bacterium
AAAGTGAATATAGAATTCCTGCAACTTGATTCGGAAGCAAAATCAAGGCTCTTATTGAGCGGACAGCTCCCCGGGATTTGTATGATATTCACAATATGTTAAAATATAATATCATTCACCCTGATGAAATGGACAAACTCCGTAAAATCATATTATTTTATCTTGCTGTGGGAGGGAGTGATACATATTATTTCCCTGTCAAGAGAGGAGGTGGGAAGAATTATCAGTTGTTTATACAAATACAATGAGAAGAGGGAAAACTTAATCAATCGTTTTTTTGATACTCGTTTGGATATGCGTCAATTACTTATAAAACGGGAAGAATTACCATTCATCGACATCTACAACATTCATTTGTTGGAAAAGACAGTAAATGTAGGCAAAAAACTTTTGGAGTTTGACGATATCCTGTTCATTGAGGGAAAACCTGGTGTAGGGAAAAGCCATTTAGCCACATGTTTGAAAAAGGAGTAAGTTTCTATTGTTTTTACACAGACTTAGCTGAACGGGGAAATGAATCAGATTGGAAGGCTTATATGGAGAAGATAAAACAAAAGAAAAAAGAAAAAAGGAAAAATCTAAGATGAAAAATCTATTGAAAACAGTGTTATGTTCAACATTCTTGCTTATGTCTGTTTTTCTGAGCAATGCACAGATGAAAGTAGGTTGGAAAGGTGGATTAAATCTATCTACATTATCAGGATATAAAGAAATAGCACATAAAGTAGGATATGTTCATGATGATTATGATGTTGAATATGCTCCGGCTTTTCATTTCGGCATAACAACGCAATATGAGTTTAATGAAGTGATTTTTATTCAGCCCGAATTGTTATTTTCAATGCAAGGCATTAAAGAAAAATCAAAAAATGAAACAGAAACCAGTCGTCTTAATTTTCTTCAACTGCCAGTTTATATCGGATATAAATCCAATACAGGGATGAACAGTGAAGGTATAATCGGTATCGGTCCATATATTGGTTATGGAATCTGGGGAAGTCAAGGCGCGTATGGAAAGCAAGGGCAATTCCAACATTTTGATGCCGGTTTAACAGTGATGGTCGGATTCCAAATTAAAAATTTTCAACTTACAACCAGTTATGATTTCGGCATGGTGGATCAAATAGGAATTGACAAATGGAATGATATAAAAAAAGATTATGGGCTTTCAGGCATTTACAATCGGAATTTTAAGGTTTCATTTGTTTGGTATCACAGTTCGTTGTTTTATTCATCGAAGTAACATAGGACGTTTAGTAAAAATATCAAAAATGTGAATTTACATTATCAATAGAAAAGACTAAATTTATTCATTATCCTGTTACTTTAAGAATGCATCTTTTAAACTCCATGCCTGAACGTGCTTGATACCCCTTCGGATAGGCAGAGCTATATCATCCATTGATACTACAATCTTCTCATAACTATCGTCAATAGCCTCCAATGCAGAATATTCCCGTTCGATTGTCTGTTCATCTATCAACATATAAGTACTTTGAACGTAGATAATACGATCTCCTTTAATCGCAACAAAATCGACTTCTTTGTCCTTAATACTGCCCACATAAACATCAAATCCGTTTCTTACAAGGTCTAAATAGACAATGTTTTCCAACATATAACCAATACCGTATCCAAAACCTTGATACAGGTAGTTGTTAAACGACAAATCGTTAACGTAATATTTACAGTTTCCGGCTATGGTTTCTTTTCCTTTTATATTGTACCTTTCAGCCCGATGAACTAAATAAGCATCCTCTATATAACCTATATATGCAGAAACAGTATCATAACTTGTTTTACGCCCACTACTTTTAAAGTAATTGGAGATATTGCGAACAGATAATAAATTAGAAGCGTTATTGACTAAGTAAACGAAGATGTCCTCCAATAGGCGGGCATCTTTAATGCTGTGACGTTGAATTATATCACGCAAAAGCACTGTATCCTTAACCGCTGATATATAGTTACGTTTCAATTCCTGATCGGACAACATGAATAGTTCCGGCATTCCACCACTACCCATATACTCTACAAAACTCTGTTTTGTCTGTTCCTTCCGGTTTATCCCAATATATTCTGTAAAGCTAAAAGGAAATATCTCGAAACTAACATAACGTCCGGACAACAATGTTGCCAATTCTCCGGATAGCATTTTAGAGTTTGATCCACTAATGAACACTTCATATTCATCAATATAGTCCTGGGAGTATGAATTAATGATCTGTTCCCACCCTTCAATATTCTGAATTTCATCTATGAACAGATAGATACGTCCTTGAGGTTTGAGTTCTGCTTTGTAAAGTTTGAATAACTCGTCAAGATCTTTATAGGTTTTTATAAAGTCGAAATCAGCCAATTCGCGATTGACAAAGAATATATTTTTCTTATTGATACCACTCTCAACCAATTTCGATGCAAGCTGTCGTAAAATGTAACTCTTACCTACACGCCTTTGCCCGACAAGGACTTTAATAAGTCTATTGCCTTTGTAAGCGTATATTTTATCTGTATATTCAGTGCGTGCAAATCCCAATGAAGGAATATTTCCACTCCAGAGATTGTATTTCTTTAGATTCTCAAATCTTTCGTCCATACTCGAAATTTTTTTTCAAATGTACAATAATTTCGATTTAACTCGAAACTTTTATTTGTTTTTTCTTTTGAAGCTATTAGTTTTTCAGCTTCGACCTCAATTCTCTCAATCTGTTTGCTGCCTGTTGATTATCTACTTTAATATATCGCATGAACGCTGCTAACGGAGAAACAACCTTTTGCCCGGTTTTAGCTTCCGATTCCATGCGGGCATTCCGGGCAATTTCTCCGCCCTGTTGAGCAATTTGAGCATGTTCGTCCAATGATTCAGGATTATAGTTGATTCTGAAATCTGTTTGGTCGAAAGTTCGGCAAGCATATTCAATATCAGTTCGGCGTTGGTCATGTTATCACGCAAGTTTTCTTTTTTCAATCCTTTATATTGTTTGTACTCCTTGGCTGTTTTGTCAGCCCATGTTTTGTAGATGATATCCGTTAATGTAGCAAAGTGGACACCTTCCTCCAATCCTCGTTTCTTCCATTCATCAGTCAGGTCTTTCCTGATTTCGATAGACTTCAATCGTTGATTGATCCAATTATCAGAATAGCCGAGACGTTTATAATCCATCATGGCTTGTTCGATAGATAGTTCCGGATCTTGCATCTGGTACAGACGTTCACTGGCTACCTTTGCCATCCATAGTTTGAATGGTTCTGCTTTGGGAGACGGAACGGATTGAATCAGGCGGAGAAGTTGTCCGGTATCGGCGACATCGGTAAACTTCGTATAAAATTTCCCGTCCAAGTTAAATGTGCAGATGGAGACACTTTAGATGTAGAAGGGACATATTTTGTTGATACAGGTATGCCATGGGATATAGCTTTAATGCCTACAGCCAAGGAATTAGATTTTTTCAATAAAAAGGAAGATGCTATTTGGACTGTGTATGATAGTTGGTATCACCGGTATTACACTGTAAATGCAACATTGTTTAATAATTATAGTGTAGATTTATTACGTATATACACTTTTGATAAACCCAGTAGAGTTCCCCATGATTATCTTATTGGCCAAAATTTTCTCAAACGCTTTAATGTGTTTTTTGATATGAAAAATATGCAAGTAGGTTTTCAGCCGATTAAAAATTTCAAAAATAGGGACATAACGTATGAAGATATTAAAAAAGATACATTAGTATTTGATATTATCCGCGAAGGAAAGCTTAATGCAAGTGATAGTTCCCATAGATAAGAATGAGGTTCAAGGTGATTAATAATAATTCAGAATTATGAACGACAAAATAAGTATGTATAATATAGAAGTAGAGAGTCAGGATTGTATGCTTCTTTATAATGCGCTGACCAATAAAATTCTACATAGATGAGCGTAGTGTGATAACGTAGCGTTCGGCTTTGATTTTAATTCATAATCAGAACTAAATTTCCAAAGCAATGAGTACCGGTTATCAGATTAGCGAACAAGAAGAATTGCATTATGTGACATTTCAGGTTGAAAAATGGATTGATATTTTTACACGACAAATCTATCGTGATATTCTTATTGATAGTTTTCGTTTTTGTCAACAACACCAAGGCTTGGAATTTTATGCCTATGTTATTATGAGCAATCATATTCATTTGTTAATTCGCAGCAATAGGGGCAGTTTGAGTAATACTATTGAAGAAATAAAAAGTTTCACTGCGAAAAAGATATTAGAAACAATAAACACGGAATTTGCAGCTACACCGAACGCGGGATGTGTTAAAAAATAAAACCGACTGATTTTGATTTTAGTCGGTTAGTAGTGTTTAAAAATAAAAATCCCGATTGTTGGTCGGGATTAAATATTTGCAGGCGCGAAATGCATCCAACTTTGTACTACCGGTTAACCTTTTTGAAGGTTCGTATTGAATAAAAGATGTTCGGTTTTATTTCCAGCAGTTTGGATTGTTTGATTCCTTTTTCATATTCCTGGATGTATTCAGTGTACCCTTTTTTAGTCCAGGCAAAAGAATATTCTCCAGGTTTATAAGTGAAAAGAATAATACACTTTCTTGACAGTGCGTCTAACGTGACTTTGTCGGATTTCTTTGCATCCAACCAGATTGCTTTTGCATTTTTGCAAACATTCCATTCATCTGCATTCGGATTCCTTTTGGCGTTGCAAGGAGTGAATGGCCCCATAAACGCAATTTTTTGTTGGTTGCGTTGTGCTGTGTCCATTTGTACATACAATACATATAATTTATCACTTTCTTCCTGACTCAAGCCGGTAGATTTCCATTGGATTTGTGATCTTCCATCATCAAATGTTATGTATTTTTCTGTAATCTCCTGGTATTCATCCATCTGATCCTGACTTATTCCTTTTCCCGGAATAATTATTGGATCTTCTTGTAATAAATGTTCTGGAAGGTGAGTTCCAGCATTTTCTCTGTTGTTTTCAGACCAAACCTTAGTTGAAAACACACAAATGGCTACAATCAATACCGGCACTAAAGTAAATGCTTTGAATCTGGCTCTTTTTTTAGATGTTGTTTTTGTCATCATAATCAATCGTTTTTTTGTTATTGAAAAATTGAATTTGCAGGAGATGCGCAGGCTCCTATGTTGATCAATTGATTTTATTAATAATCTTTGATAAGCAGGAATGATAGTCTGAGGGTTGCTTAGTACTGCTTCATCTGCCAAAAATTCATGATTTTGCTTTATCTTGTTCCGATACAGGTAAAGTAAGGGATTCAACCAAAAAACAGCAATCAAGATTTCGATGAATATTAAATCTAAGGTGTGTCTTTGTCCTGCATGTGTCCATTCATGTAGTAAGATTTCTTCCGGAAATTCTCCGGTTTCATATTCTTTCCGGTTTACAAATATGCAGTTTGCGAAACTATGAGAAACTAAATCATCTTCCGCCAGGACAACTTTTATGCCTTTGAAATAGAAAATTTTTTTCTGTTTCGTTTTACAAACCATGATATACAGATTCCGGATCAGTCGTATCAACAGGTATGTTGTTCCTAATACATAGAGAATAGCAAGGAATATAGCGTAATCAAATGCCGGTTTCACAACGTCTTTTTCAATAGGCGCATTAGTCGCTTTCCAAGCTATTGTTTCTGAATTTAGAGTGTGATTCATTTCTGGTGCTTCAACATGAATGTTTTGGGGATTATGTTGGACCCACTTCATCCATTCAGGCATTGTTTGCAATGTAATATGTAGAGTAATAAGCGGAATGATGAGGGCAAAAATTAAACTTCCCAAAAGATAGAACCGTTTGAGCCGGTGCATGCTTTCCTTTTCCAACCAAATCACATAGACAAGATAGAACAGAGCCATGCAAAGCATCGACTTGATTAGGTAAGATATCATAGTTCTTTCAGTTACTCAATCATCCTGTTATTCTTGTCTATTTCCTTTTCTACAATTTTCTTCAATTCTTCCAGTTCTTTGGTCGAAAAATTGCCCGAAGTCGTAAAGAAGGAGGCAAATTGCAGAGCAGAATTGCCAAAAAAGTCTTTGACTATCTTATTGACGTGCTTTTTGAAATATTCCTCTTTTTTTATTAGAGGATAGTATCGGCGGGAATTTCCGAAAACATCGTAAGCAATTACCTCTTTGTCTTGCATACGTTTTAGGAGAGTGGCTACCGTTGTTGTTGCCGGCTTAGGCTCCGGATAACAGTCTATAATGTCTTTCATAAATGTGTTTCCTTGCCTCCAGATAATTTCCATCAATTGTTCTTCTGCTTTCGATAGCTTCATTGTTCTATTTATTTAGAATTAATTCTACAAATGTAGAGTGTTTAAGTGAAAAATCAAAACAAATAACAAAAATATTCCTGAAAAATATTTTTGTTACATCAGCGATAACCATTTGAGTGCTACATTACGTTTTTGTTATTGATATTTCACGATTTCCGATAAGTTTACCCTAGATGAGCGTAGTATGATAACGTGGCGTTCGGTGTAGCGAAAGATGCCATGCCGAACGCGGGGGGGTGAGGGAGTCTTAACTCTGTTACTCAACAATGCTTGTGATAGACTTGAGTAGTTACTAAAAAAGCCACAAAATTCACGAAATAACACTAAAATAAAAGTGTAAATTTGTGAAATTCGTGGCTAATGGCTTTTGAAACAACCTCATTCAGGGTTGTTGATTATTTTACAAGTACTTTGACTGTTTTTGAAATCCCTTTACCCGTTGTTACATTTAATTCATATGTTCCACTGCTATTTGGCATGTTTACAGTGGTTTCTCTTCCGTTTACAGCCGTACTGTATACATTGATACCTGTAGAACTATAAACATTCAACTGTGTATTTGCCCATTCGTTGTCGGCTGATTCTACGAAAACAGTTATCTGGTTTCCTGCAGAAATGGGATTGGGTACTACAATGACATCAAAATCATTAGCTTGAACTCCGCTAAGTCTGGCTCCCCTTAGTCCGGTTCCTATGTACCAGAACATTTTATTTCCTTCAACTTCATTGCGTAAAGAGACTGTGTTTCCGTTGACAGAGAACTCGTTTAATACAAAAGCGTCCGCATTGCTTCCGTTTAAGGCCTCTATTAAGTCGATACGTTCTCCTTCCCATGATGAAGGAAGGTTCAGATTAATAGTAGTACTACCTGTTGATTTAGTAGCATTGCTTGTAATTACGAGGTAATCTTTTGTGCTGTTGTCAGTAGCGCTCATGTTTAATGTTGCGTTTGCAAAGCTTGTGTAACCACCTGCGAGGGTTAATGTGATTTGGCCTCCATTAAATGATAAGGAACCACTGTTGCTGAATGTTTCCTGTTGTTGTAAAGTTCCTGTGCTATTAATACCAACATTGCTTCCGGATTCTATTTCCCAGTTTTTGGCATAATAATCAGCCGGTTTTATAGTAATATCGCTGGAGTTTATGAACTTAAGGTTCGTGAGCAATCCGGTTGATGCAGAGCTACCTGCTTTCCCTAGGAAATCGGTTTGGTAGTTGTCAAAAATAAGGGTTGATTGGGAACTTGCCCCGCTGAAATATCCTGATAGAATAGATTGTTTGAATGTTTGTGCAAAAGTATTACCGGATTTCATTCCTCTTAATGTAATGGTTCCGTTTCCGGCAACTGTAGCGCCATATCGTATATTTTGACCATCATTGGATATACCGCCTTCAAGTGAGCCTCCTGCATAAATATTGCCGCCAATCTCACCATTTTCAATAATGATATTGGAGTTACCAGATACAGTGTTGAATAATTTAGGCTTATAGGTAATCCCCATGATTTTATAGACTTGAGCCTGACCTGCGCCCACAACGTCTTTTGCAATTTTTGCAGTACCTGAAATATAGATATTGGTGTTACCATACACGTCATTAGGGCCACTGTATCCACCGCCATAGAGGCAACCTCCGTTAGCATCCGGATTGTTGATTCCTATTTCTCCTCCTGTCATGTTAATGAATGTATTGCCGTAGATGCGGCCTCTGTATGCCTCGTCTATGCCTTCTCCTCCTCCGCCACCTCCGACGACGTGGCCATATACTGAACCTCCCTGTACGTTGATGTATGTGTTTCCACGTACGCAACCTCCAAGGTAACCACCTCCGAGTACGTGTTGCCTTACAATAGTGTAATTTTTACATAAATCTTCGGCATTCGGGTCGTAGCTGTCTCCCGAAATTGTAAGGTAAGTATTGCCTTTAACCTCATTTCCAATACCTTCGACTCCGGCATAGAATTCTCCGTGCCCACTTTTGTATTCAGGAAGACTACCTATCAAACCTTTATTGAAGGTAACATTAACATCGCCTAAAACATTAGATTTTCCTCCTGCGACAACAATTCCGTAAATCCATCCATTGTCGATTGTGAGATCAACACTTCCGATTGAGCCTCCGTTTCGATTGCCTCCCCATAGATAATAGGAAGTACGGTAGCTGACATCATTTGTTGGTGCGTATTTCCAACTGATTGGAGTTTTTCCGTCGACATACATTTTGCATGTTCCTGTAATTGTTCCGGTATTATTTCCCCCGAAGATAGATTCGAAATAATTTGCCGTTTTACCAACTCCGATTGAAGTGGAACTTATGGTTCCGTTTTCAACACCTCCGTAAATTCCTTGCTGGAAATCTGTCTGGCCTGCACTTTTGCCGACAAAAACGGAATTACCGTTTGCGTAAGGATCGGCCGGTTGTTGTGCCGATATATTTGCAAAAGGTGTAAATGTTAGCGCAATTGAACCTGCTAACAAAGCAGATTTAATTCCTTTCTGCGCATGTGTTTGTTTAATTTTATCCATTTTCTTAGTATTAAAGAGTATAAACTCATGTGTGTTTGTGAGGCCAAATTTACACAAAAAATTGATTATACTAGTTTTAAAGGGAATTTTTTAAGTCTTTCATAATAAATTCCGCTCATGTTTTCTCTTTTTTCTAATCACTTTTTACTTATAAATGAACTGCATTTTATTTTATGAGCAAAATAATATAACTACTTTCAAAAAAATATTTATTGAGCAGTTTGAATTTGCAGTTAATAATTATTTCTGATTTATGGATGACTACGTAAATAAGAGCTATTTATGCTCCTTATACTCTGTCGGAGAAACTCCATACGCAGCCTTGAAACAATTGGAAAAATAAGCATGGCTGTTGAACCCTACTGCAACATACACTTCCGAAACAGGCATGTCGGATTCACGAAGCAATTTAGCTGCCATTTCCAACCTGAAATTCCGTATAAATTCGCTTAACGATAAATTGGTAATCGCTTTTATTTTGCGGTAGAAATTAGCCCGGCTCATACCCAATTCTTTATAAAATTCATTCAGGTCGAGTTCCGGATTGGAAATATTTTTTTCTACGATTTGATACAATTTCTGCATGAATTTTTCATCTAACGAAGTAGCTTTAACACCCAACTTTTCTAAAGAAAACTGCTTGCCATAAATCTCTTTCAACTTTTCACGGGATTGCAGGATGTTTTTGATGCGTGTTTTAAGTATTGATGAATTGAACGGTTTGACAATATATTCATCTGCTCCCGATTCATAACCTTCCTGGATATCAGCTGGCATGGTGCGGGCGGTAATCATAATGATCGGAATATGACTGGTGCGCATGTCATTTTTTAGTTTGAAACACATTTCAACTCCATTCATTTTAGGCATCATCAAGTCTGTAAGAATCAAATCCGGAAGATAATTGAACGCCTTTTCCAGTCCTTCTTCCCCGTTTGTAGCTTCCCGGATTTCATATATGCTTTCTAATTTAGACACAATATAATGTCTTACATCGGGATTGTCTTCTACAATGAGCAAGGTATAATTGGTTTGAGGTTCGGATTTTTCCACGCTTTCTTTGTCTGTAGATACATCTATTGTATGATGAAATTCATTTTCTTCAATATCGGGTATGATTTCATCCGGTTTGAATAGTTCGCTATCAACAGGTAGTGTGAAAATGAATGTGGAACCTAAATTTTCCCCCTTGCTTTCGGCCCAGATTCTGCCATGGTGCATTTCTATGATAGATTTACTCAGGCTCAATCCGAGTCCGGTGCCGGAATGGGCGTGTTCACTTTGTGAAACCTGGTAAAAAGGAGCAAAAATTTTCTCTAAATCTCCGGCAGGAATACCGATACCAGAATCTTCCACTTCGATTCTCAGGATAGAGTTGTCGAAGTTACTTCTTAACCTTACTTCTACTTGCCCGTTATTAGGCGTATTTTTGATGGCATTCGACAAAAGGTTGAAAAAAACTTTCTCCATCAGGTTTTTATCAAATAAACAATATAAACTTTCAATGGAAGAGAGAAACAACAGGTTGATATTCCGTGACATAGTCAGTTCGGAAAATGACATAGTCATTTCACGGGCGAATTTCACAATATCACTTTGGGAAACTTTCAATTCCAGCATTCCACTTTCATTTTTCTGGAAGTCCATCAGGTTATTGACCAACCTCAGTAAGCGGTGTGAATTGCTTCGCATGGTCAGTAACCTGTCTTTGATTCCTGATTTGAGTTCTTCGTGTTCTACAATATCATCCAAAGGACTCATAATAAGGGTTAAAGGAGTCCGTAACTCATGGGAAAAGTTCGTAAATAACCGGTTGCGCGCCAGATGGAATTCTTCCCTTGTTTTGGATTCCATCTGTTTCAGCCGGATATCGTTTTTCATCCGCTCTTTTTCATTCAGGTAACGGAATATCAGGTATAAAATAGAAATAATGAATAAGGAATACAAAGAATAAGCCCACCAGGTTTTCCAAAACGGAGGAAGGATTGTAATAATGATACTTGCACCTGTTTCATTCCAGATATCATCATTGTTGGAAGCCTTCACTCTAAAAACATAATTACCGGGGGGAATATTGGTGTAATAAGCAATACGCCGGTTGCCTACTTCATTCCAATCGGGATCAAAGCCTTCCAGCTTGTAAGCGTACATATTTTTGTCCGGAAAAATATAATTCAGGGCTGCGTATACTATTGAAACATTAGACTGGTTATATTTCAGCGTAATTTCTTTTTCAAAATTCAGGTTCTTTTTCAGGATTGAAGATGATTCCCCGGGAACAATCAACTCATTGTTTACATAAAGGCTTTCCAGCACCACCGGAGGCTTATTGGTATTAACAGCTAAATTGTGAGGATTAAACGAAATTAAACCATTGTTTCCCCCGAAAAATATAGTTCCGTTTTTTGTAAGTATACCTGAGCGTGGAGAAAATTCGTTGATATTTGTAGCGCTGTTATAACTGTAATTCTTAAAAGTTTCATTTTCAGGATTAAAATCGGAGATGCCAGTGATAGAGCTAACCCAAAGATGCCCGTCTTTGTTCACAACAATAGAACAGATATTATTATCGAGCAAACCGGAATCGGTATTATATGTTTTGAATTTACCCTGCTTTTCATCAAACAAGCACAAACCTCCGCCAAAAGTACCAATCCATATTCTTTCCTTAGCATCTTTAACAATACAGTCGATGAAATTTTCCGGCAATCCGGAGGAGGGAGCTTCTTCATACTTTTTATATTGCGTCTGGATTTGTTTATTCCTGTCGTACAAAAACAAACCTTCGCTTCTTGTACCAATCAGATATACACCGGATTTTATTTCCAAAAAGCTTCTGACATCAGAAAATGTAGTAATTCCGCTTCCTTTTACGGGAAATTCCTGTTGCCTGATTCCTGAAGGTGTGATGAGCATTAACCCGATACGGTTTACTCCACCGATAATCAGGTTACCGGATAAATCCCGTTGAAGCACATAAATCGAACTTTTTTCAGGCAATTCATATAATAATGAAAATCTTTCTGTTTGAGGATCGAATGAATAAATTGTCCCTACTGTTGTTCCACAAAGTATTTTTCCCTTGTCTATACATAAACATTTGAAAATATTATCGGAATATGAAAGTTCGGAATTGTTATTTAACGTGTATGGCTTGAATGTTTCCTTCTGTTTATTGAAACGGAGCAATCCGCCGCCTTCTGTTGCAATGTATAAATCTGTTTCCGATTTAACCATGGGTCCCATGATTCCCATAATGGTTTTCAATTCTGAATCAATATCATAATACCTGAATTTTTTGCCGGACGGATTTGAAAAATCTATTCCTCCGGCATAAGTACCGACCCAAAGCGTCTGATTCCGGTCGAAATAAACGGGGAATATGGAATAATGGCTTAAATTACCGCGTTCGGTGCCGTAAGTATTGTATCGTTCAATTTTTCCGGATAAGGAAATAACATTCAATCCGTTGAAAGTTCCCACAACAATATCACCTTCCGGGGATTCATTGATTCCCCGGATATAGTTGTTGGTGAGACCTTCGGATTGAGTATACTTGATAAATGGGGCCTCCGGATTTTTGTTGTCTGAAAATTTCATCAGATTCAGACCTTTTGAAATAGTTCCTATCCATACATTGTCTTTACTGTCGACAAAAACGGAACGGATTTGATTTGAACTCAAAGATTGAGGTTTTCCGGGTTGATTCTGGTAAATGGTATAAGCATAATTTTGTTTTCCGTTCCTGGTATCCATAATAGCCACTCCCTGGTACATTGTCCCCAAAACCAGCCGGTTATCATGGGTTTCTGTAATGGAATTAATGGTATTGTTTGAGAAAAAATTATCCGGATTGATCCGTTCAAAATCATCGGTTACCGCCCTGTATAAGTTTAATCCATTGTCGGTACCTACCCATACATTTCCTTTAGAATCAATAAATAAGGAGGCAATCATGTTGTGTGTCAGTGAATTGTTGTTTTTTGAATTGTGGAGATAACGTTTGAATGTATTTGTTGTGACATCCAGGCGGTTTAGTCCGTTATTTGTTCCAATCCAGAGATAACCCGAAGCATCTTCTGCAATGGCAAGAATATGATTGTTGCTGATAGAAGTGGAGTCTCCTGGCTTATTCAGGAAAACATTGAAATTGTATCCGTCAAACCGGTTTAATCCATTACGGGTGCCGAACCACATATAACCCTGTTTGTCTTGGTGGATACAGAGTACAGTAAGCTGCGACAAACCATTTTTTAACGAGAGGTTGGAGAAAATGTACTTCCCCGAAGCAAAGTTTGCCAGATAGAAAAAGCAAAATAAAAGTATGGTTATATATTTCTTCATAAAATCGCCCTTCAAATGTACTTGATTTATTTTATTTTGGATTATTTTTGGCTTCAAATTAACAAAACATGGCTAATCCATATTTCCAATTCAAACAATTCACGGTTTTTCATGACCAATGCGCCATGAAGGTCGGTACCGATGGTGTTTTGCTTGGCGCCTGGTCTGATTGCTCCCGGGCAAAAAATATATTGGATGTCGGAACCGGCTCCGGATTGATAGCGTTGATGTTGGCTCAACGTTCCGGAGCAGAGATTGATGCTTTGGAAATTGATGAGGATGCATGTAAACAAGCAAGATATAATATTGAAAATTCAAAATTCAGGGATAGAATCAAAATTACTCAATCCGATTTCAATTGTTTTGAAACAGATAAACGCTATGATTTGATAGTATCCAATCCTCCTTTTTTCTCCAATTCATTGCAGGCGCCTGATAAAAAGCGGAACCTGGCGCGGCATAATCATGCCTTGTCTTTTGAAACTTTAATTACGAAAAGTGCTGATTTTTTAACAGGAGAGGGGAAAATTGCATTAATCCTGCCCTATGAAGCATGCGATGAAATTCAGGAATGTGCCTGTAACTGTGGTTTGTTCCTTTGCCGGAAAACCACTGTACACCCCAAACCGGATGTATCACCTAAAAGAATATTATTGGAATATTCCAAAACAAACACTGTGCCTGAAATCTCCGCATTTTTTATCGAAGAAAACAGGCACATTTATAGTGAAGAATTCAAAAAATTAACCTGGGAATTTTATTTAAAGAATTGAGAATGAAATCGTGTGTAAACCTAAAATTCTCAATTCTTCATTCTCAATTCTTTTACGATTCTCCCGCATTTTCCCCATTTGTCAATCATAAACATAACATATCGGATATCCACCCCGATTGTTTTTTGTAATTCGGGTTCATAAATAATATCTCCGCTCATCGACTCCCAGTTGCCATCAAAGGCCAAACCTATTAAACGGCCTTTGCCGTCAAACATCGGGCTTCCCGAATTTCCTCCCGTAATGTCGTTGTTGGATATAAAGCAAAGGTTCAATTGACCGTCTTTAGCTGCATAAGGGCCAAAATCCTGATTAGCCATTAATTGCAGGATGTCTTCCTGCACATCAAAATCCGGGTCATCTTTACGGTATTTTTCAAAAACACCTTTTTGAGTGGTATAATAATCATACCAGGCTCCATTGAATGGGATATATCCGGCAATATTGCCATAACTTAAACGCATGGTAAAATTGGCATCCGAGTAAAAATCCTGTTCAGGCTGCATAGCTTTCAAACCTGCAAAAAATAAGCGTTCACCTTTAGCAATGTCATATTGGAAAATATCTACCGAAACGTAAGCTGCATCAAAAGCTTCGCGCACGGATTTTGCCAATTGGTATGCCGGGTCTTTATCTAACTTCCTGACTTTCTTTTCGTTTTTAAAAACTTCCGCCAATTTGTCGGGATAAGGCACAACTGATTTTTCGAAAACATCTTCGGCATATTTATCGTAATCACCTTTATATTTCTTATCGATTTCCTTGTAAATCAAAGGCAGGAAAATCTCCGGCAATCTTTTTTTTGCTAATTTCATCATGGCTGCCAACACTTTTTTGTCAAGTTGAGGATCGTAATCCTTGTAGATTTTTTCTATATTTTCATCCCAGTATTTCTCTTGATTTTCTTCACTTTCATGAATATCATATCCCATAGCGGCAGTAGAAAGCCTTACAATTTCGGTTCCGTATACGAGGGTTTCCATTAAATAAGTTAAGGCCTTCTTCATTTCATCCGAATCGGTATATCCTTCTTTTATCAATGTTAAAGCATCACCGTAAATGGCTTTTTGCTCTGGGTTTTTATCCAACCATTCAGTAAATTTTTGCTCCAGGATTTGCTTGCGTTCAATAACCTTCAGACTTTCAATGCCCCGGTCCATCCCGATTGAATTTTTCCAGTAGTTGGAACTTCTTGCATATTTGGAGGCATATTTAATACGGATTTCATCACTCTCCAGCATGGCCTCTTTCCAGATATCCTGTTTGATTCCTCTGACTTCAATGCGAGGTTTGTTGCTACTTTTTATACGTTGCTCTACTCCCCAGGACGACAAATAGCGGTCTGTGCTACCGGGAAATCCGATAGTCATGGCATAATCATATTCCTTGTAACCTTCAAGAGAAACAGGAATGTAAGTTTTGGGCATGTATGGAATATTGTTTATACTGTATTCGGCCGGATTATTTGCAGAGTCTGCATAAACCCTGAATACGCTGAAGTCTCCCGTATGGCGTGGCCACATCCAATTGTCTGTGTCACCACCAAATTTTCCAACAGAAGAGGGAGGGGCAAAAACCATCCGGACATCTTTGAATACTTCATACACATTTAAATAATATGCGTTATTGTTGTAATAAGGCTTTACTTCGGCTTCTATAAATTCATTCCCTTTAGAAATGGAATCTTGTAGTTGTTTGGCCAATTCACTGATTTTGGTCAGCCGTTCCAGTTCATCAACGATAGTATCGACAGGAGCGAGCAAAATATCGGTAACATTCCGGGTATATTTCAGATAACGGACTTCCAGACCAGGTATCTTTAATTCATCTTCTTGATTTTGAGCGATAAAACCATTTTTCAAGTAGTCATGTTCAAGAGAACTTTGTGATTGTATGGCATCGAAACCGCAATGATGATTGGTGAAAATCAGCCCTTTATCAGAAACAGTGACTCCGGTGCATCCGCCACCGAAGATTACGACAGCATCTTTAATTGAGGGGGTAATGGTGTCATAGAGTTCTGTTTCAGAAATAGTAAATCCCAATTCTTTCATTTTTTCCCGGTTTTTAGGGGTTAAATTGTTTAACATCCACATGCCTTCGTCGGCAAATAAAAATGTTGCCGGGATTACGCAAAATAAAACAACGATAATTTTTTTCATATAAACCTGTTAATTGTGTTGTAGGGGCAATCTTATGTGATTGCCCTGAATATTCATTATTTTTATGTTTTTTGCAATGTTTTAGGGCAATCACATAGAATTGCCCCTACGGAGACCATGATATTTGTTATATTTTTTGCAATTACATGGCCTTGTAATTATATTATTTACGAACAAATTTGTTCAAAAACGGAATTTCAGATAGCGGTAAATCCTTTTTCAACACGACTGCAATATAAATAGCTAATAATACAGTATTAAATCCAAATCTCAGGAATGTATTCTCAATATGTACCACTGAAGAGATAATGTATAATGTAATAGCCAGGCCGGAATACAATCCGATTGATTTCAAATCATAAGGGATTGGATATGCTTTTTGCCCCATGAAATAGGAAAAAAGCATAATAACCAGGTAACCAGTAAAAGAAGCCCAGGCGCAAGCAGTATAGCTATAACGAGGAATCAGAAGTACATTGATAGCTATGATGATTACACAGCCAATAACCGAAAAAATGGCGCCCCAATAGGTTTTGTCAGTTAATTTATACCAGAGCGACAGGTTGTAATACACTCCGAAAAATAATTCTCCCATCATGATAACCGGGATAACAAATAATCCCGGCCAATATTTAGGAGCAATAAAATATTTGATAACATCCAGATATAAAATAACTGCAAGGAATACAAGTAATCCCAGTATGATAAAATATTTGGATGCATCGGCGTAAGATTTTTTGTTATTGTCCTTCCCGTTTCTGGAGAAAATAAAAGGTTCGAAAGCATAACGGAATGCCTGGGTATATATCATAATGATCATAGCGATTTTGAAGCAGCCGCTATATATGCCGAATTCGTAAAATTTAGCATCTCCGGGATAAACTGCGGGGAAAATTAACTTGTCTACCACCTGGTTGCTCATTCCTGCAATTCCTAAAATAAGCAGAGGGAAAGAATATTTTAACATACTTTTTAGTAGTGCATGGTCAAATTTATATTTAAACCCGAATAGTTCTGCATAAAGGCAACAGGCCTCCGTAAATGTTGCTATCAGGTTGGATACCAATACATAGCCTAATTTGAAATCCGGATTGTAAAACCAACTGATTAATTCAGGATGATGTTTATCTAACCAGGGACACAACAGCAAAAAAAACAGACAGGCTACTGTATATACTACAATGTATATAATTCTCAAAGATGCAAACTTAATTGGTCTTTGCTGGAAACGTAAGTAGGAGTAGGGGATAGCGCAAAAGGCGTCGATCGACATGAAAATCAAAACAAGCCGGATGTATATGGACGGTATTTCATCATCCCACAAAAAAGGCCTTACCTGTGGTAAAAACAGCTGTAAAAAAGTCAGTACAAACAAGACAACCACACCCACTGCTGTTAGTGCCGTAGAATACACGGTTAAAGGATTATAGTTGTCTTTTTGATTGGCAAACCTGAAGAACCCGGTTTCCATCCCGAAAGTGAGGACAACCATAAATAATGCCACATACGCATATAAGTTAGTCATCATCCCGAATTCGTCCGGAGCAAGTGTATAAGTAAAAAGTGTGGTTAGCAACCAGCTGATCATTTTTACCAATATGGTGCTTCCCCCATAAATGGCAGTATCTTTAGCTAATGATTTTATTTCGCCCATTCCATTTTAACTTAAAATAAGTATCCTTGTCTGTCTGTTCTACTTCTTCCCAGGTGTTGGTATGCCAATGGCGTCACTTCTCTTCCTCTTGGAGTGCGTTTCATAAAACCTTCTTTGATTAAGAACGGTTCATAAACTTCTTCGATAGTGCCCGGATCTTCACCTAAAGCAGTGGCAATTGTTGTTAATCCTACAGGTCCTCCGTTGAATTTATCGATAATGATACAGAGAATTTTATTATCTATTTCGTCCAAACCATACCGGTCGATATTCAAGGCTTCCAATGCATAACAGGCAATAGCTTTGTCTATCTTCCCGTTCCCTTTCACTTGGGCGAAATCACGCACGCGGCGCAACAAAGCATTGGCAATACGCGGAGTTCCCCGGCTGCGGGATGCAATTTCAGAGGCAGCACTATCGCTGCACTCTACATCCAAAATTCCAGCAGACCGTTTGATAATGGAAGTTAATGTTTCCATATCATAATATTCCAGGTGCATGTTGATTCCGAAACGTGCACGCAAAGGAGAGGTCAGCAAACCGCTGCGGGTGGTTGCACCGACTAAAGTAAACGGAGCCAGTTCAATCTGGATGGAACGTGCACTCGGACCTTTATCAATCATGATATCAATCCGGTAATCTTCCATGGCCGAATAAAGATATTCTTCTACAACCGGACTCAGGCGATGTATTTCATCAATAAATAATACATCATTTTTGTCAAGGGAAGTGAGGATTCCTGCCAAATCGCCTGGTTTATCCAAAACAGGTCCGGAAGTGATTTTGAAGCCAACATTCAACTCGTTGGCGATGATATTGGATAATGTTGTTTTTCCCAATCCCGGAGGACCATGCAATAATACATGGTCTAATGCTTCCCCACGCATTTTGGCGGCCTGGACAAAAATATCGAGGTTTTCAACCACCTTGTCTTGTCCGCTGAAACTCTTGAACGATAGCGGACGAAGGGCGTTTTCAAACTCTTTCTCTTTGTCACCGTATTGTTGTTTTCTTATATCGAAAAATTCATCCATTGAAATTAGCTTATCTTGGGTTCTATTTGAACTATTTTTGGAAAAGGCCAAAGGCCTTTAAGCAATAGCGTAGGGCAACGCCCTATGTATTTGAGATTTTTTTGTAGATACCAAGCGCTGTAAGCGCGTAAGATTTGAAAAAATTGCTTATGCCCTTTCAGGG
>JAVBLO010000083.1:0-4806 GCA_031553415.1 Bacteroidales bacterium
TTACGCTCTCGCTGCTTAATCGAAGTATAGTAGATTTCAAGCGTAATCCTTACACCAGGTGTTTGGACGAGATATCACCCGGAAGCTCTGGCTTCGAAGCAATCCGAAACGGTGGTACAGCAATATCGGAGATAGTTTGAAGTAAACCTCGGACTTCAAGCGAAACTAAGAGGATAAGCTCGTCGTTGGTGGCTTCGGTCTTGCGATGAGTCGAAAATGAAGGCGAAGATAAGCATGTAGAAAGCAGGTTAATTCCTCGTTTGGACGAGGGTTCGAGTCCCTCCAGCTCCACTAAAAGAAAATCTATTCAAATTTAAAAGCGCTGATATTGTTTAGTATCAGCGCTTTTTCTATATTTCCTCTATAAAATCCCAAGAGTAGTTATTAAGAACAATTGGGTCAAAAAGGAAGCGTGGGTTGTGTCTGCGAAAAGTCACCTATCGGGATGAGCAGTGGCGCATTTATGAATTTATCACCAATAATTGAGAGATAAGTGCGGAAATGTTCGCTTTTACCTATAAAAAACGTTGGGACATTGAGCTGGTCTTCAAAAAATTGAAGCAAAACTTTCAACTGCATAACTTCTATTCGGAAACAGTGAACGGAATAAAGTCACAGATTTGGTATACACTTATTGCACAGTTATTGTTGACTGTTTTGAAAGTGAAAACCAAAACAAAGAAAGCATTTTCTACTGTGGCAGCAGTGATACGAATTCATTTAATTATCCATTTGGATATGTACTGGCTGATTGAGAGCTGTTCAAGAACCTGTTCTAAAAAAAAGTTAGGCGGAACAAAGGACTTGGGGCACAACTATCTCTTGATTTTTAGGGGAGGTAGGGTTGAAAAAAATGAAATGTTTAGAAATAAACAACGGAATAACAATAAGTTAAAAACAAAAACCGACTAATTTTGATTTTAGTCGGTCAATAGTGTTAGAAATTATAAAATTAACGTAACAAAATAAAAAAAATAAAATTTAAATGTTTTTTTATAATAATGATGTTTATCATAGAAAAATAAGTACATTTGTAGTAATCCAAAAAATATTATAATTTCATGATTAAAATAGAAAATAATGTTTTTACTTCCTTTCTTAGTCTTTTGAATGTAAAGTTTACAAGAAAATATGCTAACAAGTACTTCAATGAACATCCACATAAGTACAATTTGTTTGGTCTTTCTAAATTACTTTCAGATTATGGAGTAAAAAATGCAGGAATCCGAGTTAAAGATAAAAAACAAGACTTATATGATGTCGAAACACTGTTTATTGCTCATTTTGGGAATGACTTTGTAGTAGTAGATAAAACATGGAAAGACAAAGTTTCTTATCATTGGAATGGTAAAAAAATGACTGTTTCAAGTGATTCCTTTTTGGAAGTATGGGATGGTATTATTCTTTTAGCAGAAACTTTCCCTGAGTCCATTGAGCCTGACTATAAAAAACACAAAAAAGAAGTATTACTAGTTTTAGCTCAAAAAGTATTGTTGTTTATAGCAATCTTTTTAATTCTGTTATTTTTTTTATATTCACAATACTTTGTTTCGTGATTTTGGATTAAACTTGTTGTTGTTAGTTAATTTTTTTGGAGTTTATGTTTGTTATTTGTTGGTACTAAAACAGATGAATGTTCATAGTAAATTTGCTGATAAAATTTGCTCAACGTTTAGTCAAAGTGATTGTAATAATGTATTGGAGTCGAATGCTGCAAAATTATGGGGCGTGTTAGGTTGGAGTGAGGTTGGTTTGGGATATTTTTTTTCCAATGTATTGATGATTGTATTTTTGCCACAACTTATTCCCTTAATGGCGTTAATCAATATTTTCACCTTACCTTATAGCTTTTGGAGTATTTGGTATCAAAAACTAAAAGCCAAACAGTGGTGCCCACTTTGTTTGATTGTACAGGTTTTATTGTGGGGTATCCTTATTGTGGATGTGATATTTGGGTATTTGCAACTACCCGGTGGGATTGAATTACAGAATACCATTGTTGTAGGATGCATATACATTCTATTGATATTTACTTTCAATCTCTTAGTGCCAAAATTGAGTGAAGGAAATCAGGTTGAACAACTCAGGCAGGAAATAAACAGTATAAAAACCAATGAGATCGTTTTCCTCACATTGTTAAAAAATGAACCATATTACGGGTTGGATAAATCAACATCAAATATCATTTTGGGTAATCATGACGGGAAAATCCTGATCACCGTCTTTACAAATCCACACTGCGACCCATGTGCTAGGATGCACGCCCGTATTGAAGAGTTGCTAAAGCAAAATGATGAGTTGTGTATACAATATATATTTGGGTCTTTTCATGAAAGTCTCAACTCAAGCAATAAATTTCTAATAGCTATTTATCAGCATTATAATATGGACGAAACCGAAAAGATTTATTCAGAGTGGTTTACAAAAGGAAAGCATGAAAAAGAGTTGTTTTTTAAAAAATATCTAGTAAATTTTGAAAATGAAAAAACAGAAACTGAATTCAAAAAACATGAATTGTGGAAGCTAAATTCCATGATTACATCAACTCCTACCATATTTGTTAATGGGCATAAATTACCTTATAACTATAAGATAGAAGATTTTGCTTTTTTTTCTGAACTTTAGAAGTTAACCCTAAATAGCTGTTACAAAGTTGTAGTGTAATAGGCGATAAACTGATCATTTATTGTAATTTTTTTCTACAGCAATTATTTCAAATTTATTTTATAATGAAAAAAATTAATTTAAAAGGAATCTCAGAAATTCTTAGTGAAAAAGAATTGAAAAATGTAATGGGTGGTAGTGGCAGTAGTGACTGTTCAAATAATGCATGTGGTACAGGTGAAATAAAATGCTGCTTACCGGAGTATAACTGGTGTGTTAAAGGTTTTTGTAAGGCTAGATAATAATAAATAATTGAAAAGCAAGGGTATAATGCTCTTGCTTTTATCTAATTAAGTACTTTAATATTTAAAAAATGAAAAAAGTAGAGACATTATTCCTTCTCTTGTTTTGTTGTCTGATTAATTCTTTCGAGATAAATGGGCAGAATTCCAATTTCAAAATAGATGGTACTGTCAATGTCGACTCTGGCAAAATAGACCTCCACTTCTACCGGGATTATATATCTAGTGGGACAGACAAAATAACAGCAGAAATTAAAAACAAGAAATTTTCCATGTCTGGAAATATTCTGGAATCACAAGGTGTGTTTATAACCATTGATAGCATTTACATATCATCGGATTTTGTTATTGATAAAGGTTTGCAGACTATTTCTATTAATATAGATTCATCACGAAAAGTGCCTGTCGTTAAAAACAAAACCATGCTGGAGGAATACCCAAACTACATTGCTTTTTATAAAGAAATAGATGCTAAAAATGAATCATTTAATCAAAAAAGAGATAGTTTGTATAAACATTATGATAGTAACTTGCCTGATTCAATAGGGCTGATGTTGCGTAAAGAGAAGAAAGCTATATATAATGCGAGTGATAGTACATTATTAAAATATGTAGAAAAGAATCCAAAATCCAAAATTGCACTTTGGGAACTTGCCAGGTTGTTGGATTGGGGTTATGAACCCATATTTGATTCTATTTACAACGGCTTTTCGAAAACACTGAGAAATGGATATGCCGGCAAAACATTAAACGGCAAACTACAAAATGGTCGACAACTTTCTGTCGGTCAAATGTTCCCCCTTTTTAATTGCCAGAATACAAGTAATGAAAATTTGTCATCCCATATTTTTCTTAAAAACAAATTTATTTTAGTCGATTTCTGGTTCAGTGGATGTGGGCCTTGCCTCGTGCAGTTCAGCCGTATGAAAGATTTGTACCAACAATACAGTGGTCGTGGATTTGAAATAGTTGGAATATCTGTAGATAAGACAAAAAATAAAAAGGAATGGGAAAATGTGATCGTTAAGGAAAAACTTGTTTGGAAGCAATATTGGGACAAGAATGGAACAGAGTCCAAAAAAATTTCCATTGAAGCTTTCCCTACAAATTATTTACTAGACAGTACGGGTAAAATAATCGATAAAAATATTTCCATGGAAGCATTGGATGAGTTTTTAAACTCATCTTTGTAGTCTTGGCAAGTAAATCATTAAAAACTCAAAGAAAAAGATCGTTTTAATAAACCCCTTTATGGGGGAATCCTTGGTCTTTTCTTTATTTAATCCAATCCTAGTATCAATTTTATCATGCTTACGGATAATGAAGTCGTCTTGACTTTTTAAGTTTTATATATTGCTAGAAAAATTAAAACAAAATAAAAAGTCAAGATGACTTCATTATATAATCTATTATGCAGTTTTAGAGTACTATTTAAAAAATTGAGCAGAAATTATGAACCGTAAAAATATAGTTCTTATTATACCCTATTTTGGAAAACTCCCTTGGTATTTTCCTTATTTTATACATTCATGTAAATTTAATTCTGATATTGATTTTATTATTTTAAGTGACATAAAATTAGTAGGCTTGCCTCCTAATGTGAAATACTTCAATTATTCTTTAGAAAAATTTAGAGTTATAGCTTCGAAAGCATTAGGCTTTGAAGTTGTCATTGAACATGGATATAAACTTTGTGATTTTAAACCAGCATATGGATATATTTTTTCTAATCTAATAGAAGAATATGATTTTTGGGGACATTGTGACTGACTCTTTGAGCATCCGTGCCATACACTATGGCAATAATACTGCCTTGTTTACCTTTAGCTTCTTTATTGATTACAACGGTGTAAAGTTCTCCTCGGGACAAGGCAACTTCATCTATGCCGATGTAACTGCC
>JAVBLO010000104.1:0-5576 GCA_031553415.1 Bacteroidales bacterium
ACACTCCTTGGGATTGCAAGGCATTACAATAGGAGGCAAAGTTGCTGCCTTTAGTAACCCGGCATGCCTGCCTTTAGTAACCCGGAACCTCCGCCTTTATAAAGGCAGACATGCTCCCTTTATAAAGGCGGCAACTTTGCCCCTTGGAGGGTGTATGCATCGTCTCCTTGAAATGAGAGGTAACTCCTCCTGGTGGCTTCTATATAAATTGTCACTTCAAATAAAGTAACTCCCAGACTATGCAAAAACACTTCTTAAAAATATTTTCAATAAAATTTAAACAGGCTCTTAATAACTCCTGGTATGTATCAACCGTTTTCGGATAAAAATCCTTGTCCAACGCCAATTTCATAAAATGCAAATGGGTGAGCGACCTTTGGCTACTACGATGTTATTGCTTATGAAGAGAACATTGACAGGCTTTTTTGTTCTGTCGTCCATGCAATCCTGGCTTTTGTCGTAGAAAAAAATATCTTGCGCAGGATGTCCTCCATGTTTATTGCTGTCGAAATAATCGTAGCCGCCTGGAATATAGCCTTCATCACGAGTGCCGCCAATAGCATTTGACGAATGGCCCTCGACTGAAAAAAATCCATTTTTCTTTTGGTTTTTTTTGGGTTTGAAATTGTTGTCTCCCGAAATTCAATATTGTCCTGTTTCTATAAATTTCAGAGGTAGCATGCCGCAAGCGGGGCATCACAAAGACCTGAACGAGAACAGGAAGTGCTGTTTCGCACGAATTATCAGATAAATGATCCCCGCTTGTTGCAAATTGCTTGTTAACAGCTTGCTCTTTTTCTTGTCGTTTTTTTACAGACACAACTATTTTACAACAACATAATAGGCAGTACTCTGATTATCTGTGAGATATTGTGGTGTGCCGTCTGTCCAAAGTGTAGCAACACCTTTATCTCTTACCCGTTCATTTCCAGCCACATACACTTTATTATTGGATACAACGACGTGGCGAGCACCACTCCTATTATTTCCGAGAGGTGTTGCTTTGCCATTAAACCAAAGGATGGCTCTGTCTTCATCTCTATTATTGGAATTATAGCTTTCTCCGGCGACATACACATCATTATTACCAGCTACAAAAATAGAGTAAGGCATACCTTCTCCCTCAAGACGGTACTTTATATTGCCGTCTTTCCAAAGCAGTGTAGCCACGTTAGCAGCACCGATATAAACTGTTCCTGCTGTATATACTTCTTTGTTGTCAGATACATAAATGCACTGAAGCCAATGAGCATAGTGATGGCGAAGATTAGGAGGAAGTTCTTGACCATATTCCTTCATTCTTTCAACATCCTCTTTAACTATTTCATCAATTTCATCTGTTAGCTTTTGTACACCATTATTTGTCCAAACTGCAGCAACACATATAAAATCAATAGTTAATAGAGTAAAAGGAGGTAAAAATATATCACGTCTCTCGTTCATACCTTTACTTCCTACCGCATACACATTGTTACCTACTACATAAACATCCGAAAGGCTATCTCCATGACCCTCAAGGTTAAGATTTTGCTCTACATTGTCTATCCAAAGTTTGTTTGCAGCCACTACATACACTTTATTGCCAGATACAAAAACAGATACGTCATATGAGCAGTTTACGCATTCGCCAAAGCGTTGTGGTGTGCCGTTTGTCCAAAGCGTGGCAGTACTAACTCCGTCTATTATTTCATTTCCAGCTACATACACATCGCCGTTATCTGATATCAATGCAGAAGATATATGAATCAGGTTAGTTCCAATTGAGCAGCGTTGTGGTGTGCCATTCGTCCAAAGTGTAATAAAATTTTCATCATCTATCTTTTCATGTCCCACCACATATACATTGCTATTAGCTCCATTTGTGGAGCCTGAGTCATCGTCGCTTTTCCCACAAGAAGTAAACAACCACCTGTTTTTTCAACAATCAGGCTGTCACGAAATTCTGATTCAAGTCCGGAGCGAGTGCTGTTATCTGAATATACACCCGAAACGAGCAACCTTCCAAAAATATCATATTTATTGAATGTCCATTTCTTTGGTGTTTCAGCCCGTTGGTTACCATCCTGAGTTAAAATCAAACGGTCAGCCTTATCATAAACAGAGTAAATCCAGTCGGCGCCGGGGAGTTTCTTTTCTATACAACGGTTACGGTAATCGTATTTATAAATATAGGCATATTGTTTCATCACTTCATTTTCATCCGAAAAATTGGTCAGTTTATCAACGGCCAATGGAGGCAAAACATAACAGAGGTTACCAAAATCATCGTATACATAATAAGTATCGTGGTTTTCACCATTGTTGATTTGCCGAGTCAGCACAACCTGTCCCTGTTTATCTTTGAATTCATACGATTTGTTTCCGTCTTCATCAATCATTTCTGTTACATAAAGCTGGTTGGATGCATAATTCCCGTTTTTCGCCAGGCTATTGTTTGAAACAGAATAATAGGTGCATTTCAGATAATTATCGGTTGTATTATTAGTCAAATAATTGGTTTTGACAGAATGGTAACCATTTCGCCAGTTTTGTCCCGGGCCATATTGTTCCTTTACACGGTTCAAAGGCGATTGTTCATAAACAATCTCTGAAAAAGGATAATTGTCGTTACCATAGGCGGATTTGGCTTTTGTTAAAATTCCATCGACATAAGCCCCGTTATTCCCGGTGACAGGAATTGGCAGGTAGCTTTTCCATTCCCGGCCGAAACCATCATATTCTGTTGCCGTTATCAAATCCTGGCCTTGTCCGCCTGCCCCACGTTGCACGGTTTGAACCGGACGACCCAATCCATCAAAATACTGGATAGTCCGGCTAGCCTGGTATTGACTCAGTTGAGAAATATCAGTGACCGCGATGTAAGGTGTTGTAGTTAAAATGTAGTTTTTATCAGTATTGGGAACTGTATTGTTAGCCTTCATACTGCCGGAAAGGTTTAATGTTATACTCCCGTTTTGACTGTAACCTTCGGAAACAACATAATAAGTTCCGGGGAATAATTCTTTACTCAAATAAGATTGGTAATTATATCCTGCACAAAAATAACCATCATCATTGTTAGTTATTAAATTCCCTGATTCATTCAACAACCAAACATAAGTATCACTTAAACCTGAACCGCAATGTGAGATAGTAATTTGCATCGGGCAGGTTATGGTGAACTTGTGGAATATATCATTAGTGGTTTTACCGACATAATTATTCGTGTAATCGTTTGTATTTTTGGTATCGGTATACACAAACACTGATGATTTGGAACCTATATTTAGTGCGCACCCATCGTGTTTTGAGAGAAAGTCTCAAAAGAAAATAACAAAAGAAACACTGGCAGGAATAATATTTTAAACGTTTTCATAATATTACTTTTTTACTATTTTCTCTCCCACCATATACTCATCAAACCAGATATTCAACACATATTCCCCCTTTACATAAGGAGACATAAAAACCTGTGCAGTATTAATTCCTTCCTCCCATCTCCCGAATCCTTTCTCCCACACAATCCGTCCCAACCGGTCGGTTAATTGCATCCTCACCTGTGCCTGCTTCGGGAGATATATCTCTATCTCCAGATTCGTTTCCACAGGATTCGGGTAAAAATTGTATCTTAAACCCGCCCAGGAATTATTATCCTGGAAGTTGGCATTGCCGGAACCCGAGCCACCTATCCCCGGCTGGTCATCTTCGTCCAACAATGCCTGATTATCCAAATCATCTTCCAGGTAATAATGTTCTTGAGGCGGATAAAAAAAGGCTGTATTGAAAAACTCAATTTCTTCAGTGTTTTGTTTTTGGACCCAACTCCTTACCGTTTCAAACACAGGATAGCGGTAACCCCGCTCATACCAGCGGAAGGTTTCAACAACAAACAGAACAGTATCAGAAGACAGGCGAAAATCGATACTGTCAGGAGTGATGCTTACTTCCTCCCCCGGCCTGCGGCCACCTCCTCCAGAGGGGGATAGGGGCTTTGTCTCTTCTGCTATATACTTAATGGTATGAGTGCGGAGTATGTTTTTTAATGTGTCTTTACTGGGTAATATCATCATTCCATAAGCGTCGGCTTCGGTTTCAATGGTTCCCATAGCATCAAGTTCCAGACGGTCGCAATATTTGCCATGGCCATGGTAATAGTTTTTTGTTTTGCTTTTGTAGGTTACAGGGAATTTGAGTAGCAATTCAGGCTGGTTGTTCATCATTAAGGTTGTCGGGTTTTCATAGCCCCATAATAATAAGGAGTCGTTCGAAAGTTTGTAATAATACATGGTACGGTGTTCGGTACCTACAACTACATCTCCCCTGGAAGCATATTTCAAGTTGTATTCATCATCGCGGGAAGTAAGTTTGCTGAAATCCCATAACACGTTTTCACCTGAACGGCCGGGATCTTTATATTCTACCTGCTGTTTGATGATTTCATCTTCCGGACGAAACATGTTGTATTTGCTTTGCAAAATGTGTTGGGCGGATAAGGAAAAGATTCCTATAACCCAGAGGGAAAAAATAAAAGTTGTTTTCATAATATTTCGTTAATTTACATGCAAGTTAACGCAAATAAACGAAATGAAGGTTAAAGTTAGAAATTTAAATTCGTATTTCTGATTTTTAGAACTATTGATATTCAGCGACTTAGAAATCAAGAAAAAACTATTTTCGTATTTCTTAAATTACAAAGATTTGAATTTAATTATGAAGTATGTTTTTTGATGTGTTATCCTTCCTGTTCAATCGAATTTTCAACTTCCCTGACTTTTTTAAAAAGATCGGAAGCAAAAACGAAATCATTCAGGTCTTGATTATTAGTATGCATAATCTGATCTTTGTTTCCTTCCCAGGCTTTTTCTCCCTGGTTGATAAAAACGATTTTTTCCCCGATATTTACTACAGAGTTCATATCGTGGGTATTGATAACTGTAGTCATTTGATATTCCTTAGTGATATCAGAAATCAAATCATCGATAAGAAGCGAAGTTTTGGGATCCAATCCGGAATTAGGTTCATCACAAAAAAGATATTTCGGATTCAGGGCAATCGCACGGGCAATACCGGCTCGTTTCATCATACCACCACTGATTTCGGCAGGATAAAGATTTCCGGCATCTTTCAGGTTAACACGTTCCAAACAGAACATAGCCCTTTTATAACGTCCTTTATAGGAATCTTTCGTAAACATGGTAAGCGGGAATATCACATTTTCCAATACTGTCATTGAGTCGAAAAGGGCAGACCCCTGGAATAACATCCCCATCTCGCGGCGAAGCAATTTAAGTTCTTTTTTCCCCATGGCGATAATATTCCGCCCGTTATAAAGAATCTCACCTGAATCGGGCTGCGTCAGTCCTATCAGGTTTTTCATCAGGACAGTCTTTCCGGAACCGCTTCGACCAATAATCAAATTGGTTATCCCAGCTTCAAACACTGTCGATATATCTTTCAAAACAACTTTATTTTCGAAAGACTTTATTACATTTTTTACTTCAATCATTTCTTTAAGAAGTGAGAAGTGTGGAGTGAGTAGTGAGATGCCGGACATGAAATATAAAAGGAAACATAGGAAATGGCACGTGTTTTTTTGG
>JAVBLO010000049.1:0-43220 GCA_031553415.1 Bacteroidales bacterium
CGAATAAGTTTCCCTGTGTTCCCAACGGAACATCATTTATCGAAATAATCATTTCCGCTTTGATAGGCGGATTGTTGAAGTCAACTTCACATGGTTTGAGTATGGCCATCGTTTCGCTGTATAAAGTGTCCAAAAATTCAATGAATAAGGAAAGAAAGTTTTCGCGGGTATTTCCTGCTTTGAAATAGTCGGATATATCTTTACTTGTCTTTTCGCCTGAAAGGGGTAAAACAAGGCGTTTAACGCCAAATTCTGCCAATTGTTGGTGATGCTTTGCCGAAGCATCCAAACCCGTTTTATCAACATCGTAAAGCAATACGATATGTTTGAAACGGTGCGACAATTTCTTGATAATGGAAACGGGAATAGCCGCCGTTTCACTATTGAAACATATCGCATGAAATCCGCGCGATGCCAACGAAAGCACATCTTTTTCGCCGCCCGTAATAAACAAAGTATCACCTTTGGCGGGCAGTTGTTCCAAGCCAAAGCAATAGTTGTCGCCGAAGTTTCCACCATACAGAAACCGTATTTCTGAAAAAGGACGGTAGATTTTCACATGTCGTTTTCCTAAATATCCGAATATCGGTTCTTGTTCCGACGAAGTAAAAAAGAACGGTTTCCCTTCGCTGTTCTCGCTGCGGAACTCTTTCAGGGAAACCGTTTTGTAGGCTTTGAGTATTTCGGCGGTGATTCCATATTGTTGCCAAAAGGCAAGTTCTTTGGCGGAAAAATTTTGTTGGATAATGCTGTACGGTTTGCCCTTCTTTGGTTCTGCGACTACTTCCGCTTTTTGAACGGATTTTATCACTGGCGAAACCGATAAAACGAACGATGTATCGTTTTCGTCCAAACCCAAATTCAAATCACGATTGATAAATTGCAGAATTTCCACGAAGTCTTTTGAGTTCCGGCAATCCAAACCTTTGAGTTTGCCAACATAGAAAAAGCAATCGCCGCTAAAATCATCGTTACCGAAGTCTTTCAGTTTATATGTCCGACTTTTGCGGTCGAAATAGATATTGCACGAAGCTTTGTGGTCTTCATATAAAGGATTCAGAAAGTTTTTACCCAAGCGCCATTCGGTTTTTATGTAATGACGGAAAACCTCGAACCCGTTGTTGGTGCGTTCCAATATGGCTTGTTTACTTAGCATGTTTGTAGTAATTTTCAATTAAATCCTGAAAACCTTGCGGATTGCTTTTTATGAGATTTTCGTTCAGCATCCGTTCTATCTCACTCAACTTATAATAGGTTTTACCGCGAATAATGGAATAGTTCAGCAATCCTTGTGAACGTAGGCGTTGCAATGTCCTGATACTTATGTTCAGGAACGTGCAAACATCGTGATTGTCCACCCAGCCTTCGTGGTCGCTTTCCGAATGCTCTTTTACATACTGGCTTATTTTCTCTATTTTCTTTACCAAATCTTGGTACGCTTTCGATTCAATAGTAATGACTTCCATATCAAATAGATTTTGATGCAAAGTTCGGAAGTCGCAAAAGAACTATTTGCCAAGGTTGTACCAACTTGGTTGAAATTTTTTTGGAAGGATTTTCTCGAAAAACGGTCAAAAAAAGAATGTTTTGAAGCCGCTTTTTGCTTCAATAGGCATTAAAACAAAAACTACCAAGTTGGTATCATCTTGGTAGTTTTTCGATATTAGATAAGTAAACAGTATTATACGTCAAATTCTTCATCCATGCGCCTTTCGATACTATCTATAAGATGCTTCAAAAAGGCGGTACGGTCTTTCTTCCTATTTTTTAACGCAATATATGTCCGGTAATAATCGCCCAATTCTATCCCGAATAGGTTTTGTAATCCGTCCATTATGTCCCGAATGTCAGCATTGCCATTATTGACCACACCTGCGGCATGAATGGAATAGCCCAGTTCGGTGAGAGCGGATTTAGCACCTGTCCACTTGTTGCAAGTTTTAACAGAAGGCTTGCAGCCATTGACAATTTCGGTATATTTTTCTAGATATTGAAGTTTCTTATTCAGGTAAATTCTAAGCATTTCATTGGATATGATTTTTGCGATTTTGAAATCATATACCGTGGAAAATAAAGGGTCGCGGATGTATTGCGTACTGTCGGCACATAATTTAGGACATGCCTTTCCACGAACAAAGTAGTATTCGTCTAAATAGGTTGATTTAGACCTGTAATATTGGTAAAAGTCAAGGTGTCGTTCAAAAAAGAAAGTGATACTGCGAAGTTCATTTTCGTAATATTCCATTTGTGTGCTATTGCTTCCAGTTGGTCGCCTCAATTCAATATTATGTATTTTATTGAAATAAAGAAGTAATCCCAGAATTTCGGGTTTCATTTCTTTAAAGAATACTATTTCTTCTTGAAGGCCGATTGATTCTTTTGATAGAAAAAAATCTCGCAAGTCTGAAAGATTCTTTTTGAGAAACTCAACCATTGTAATGGATTCTTCAATGGAAATATCGCAAGTGTCAATATCAATGGATTCGGTTTCTATTGATATTTCTTTCATCATTTTATTGAAGTATGCTTCTAATTCCATATCTAATAACTACAATCTTGACGGAACGCTATTTGTCAGGCATTTGGCTTCTTTCACAAAGTGAGAAAAATCGGTGTAGCCCAACTCGTCATACAAATCACAACTTCCCGTAGCACGATAGTTTTTTAATGCGGATTTAAATCGTAAGGCTTTGAAACATTGTTTAGGCGACATGCCTAATACCTCTCTGAAATGCCTGTTAAGCGTGGAGTTGGAAACGCCAACTTGTTTGCTTACTACATTTAATTTATAATCCCGACAGTAATTGATATAATAAATTGCCTTTGTTACTGTTTCAAGTTTGAAATCCGATTTGAAAATATCACGATTATCTAAAAGCAACTTTTCGGCAAACTCAACACGTTCAAAAAAAGATTTTTTCGATTTTAACTCGTTTACAGATTCCAAATCGAAAAAACTTTGAAGCGATATGTGGTTATCTACTAAAGTTGAAATTTTTTCGGACAAGTGATAGTACAATACGCCCGGCTTGAATTTTATTGAAAATTCATGGGTGCCGGGAGCATGTATTACGGTTATTGCTTCGGTTAAACTTCCACAGATTTTATCGCCCGACACATCAGAAATTCCATGCTTACGATGAACTTTAAATGCCTGATTTCTATCCGATAAATAAATTGAAATTACAATATTTGCATTGGGCAAGGCTATAATAGAGAACGGATTTATTGAATTGTCCGGAATCTGAATCTCAAAAAAATACTCGACAATATCCTTCAATTCGAAACAAGGATGTTTTATCGTTATTTTTTCTTCAATTTCATCCTCAAATATAACTTTGCCTTTTGTCATATTTATTTAATCAGTTGATGTAATAATTGAACACCGATGGAACTTGTCATCATGCGCTCTTTTTTATTGTTTAAGAGGCGTTGAGTCCAATTAAGAATGCCTCCGTCTCCAATCTCGTACACAACACCATTGATTCGCGTTTTCAATTTTATTCTAAACCCTGAATAATAATTATTCTCATCATCAGGCTCAACAACTGACACGTCAATAGTATTATCCTTTTCCCGAATATATGACACGCAATCTACAATCAATGGGCTTTGTTTGTCATATCCTTTGAATGGAATAATTTCAAAATGCAATTGCTCCAATCTGTAAATATCTACACAAATCTTACGCAATGAAGATAAATGTTTATGTAGTTCCTCTTTCTCAAAATTAAAGCTTCCGGTGTCTTTCCCATTGGAAACCAAGCATAATACAGAAAAGTGTTGAGCAAAATTCGGGTTAGAAAATGCTTGTGTTCGTATAACTCTCGAAATATTGCTGAAATTATAGGTTCTATCTTCCAACGTTCCTTTTCTTCTCAAAGATGCGTAATGCAAGGCTATTGCGTTGGTCGGGTCTGCCCGAACTTCTGTATTTCTCAATGCTGTAAGAACCTTTTTCTGATTTACGGTGGCAACAATACTACTTGTCCCCATTTGAGTGACAGGAGACAATTCTATTGGCTCAAAGCCATTATTTGCCAATAGCCTATAGCTTTCCAACTCTTCTTCTTTCAGCCTTAAAACATTAATTTCGGCAGGTTTGACAAGCTTGTTCGCATCATATTTTTCCAATAGCGAAGCCGGATTTTCTTGTTTTATGCGTTTGTTGAATACCTCCAATAGAACAGAGTTCAACTCAGACCCGCTTAATTTATCGGATAAGACATTGAATCCATCCTGCCAATTCAACCGGTCGATAATATGAGTACTTATTTCTTTTTTCATGTTTTCCTAATGCTATACAAGTGTTCGTCAAACAATTTTCCGTCCTTAACGATTGACTGTTTTATAATTGCTTCCTTCATAAATCCGGCTTTCTCAAGAACTCTCATGGAAGCGTCATTGTATTCAAATATATAGGCATATACCCTGTGTAGGTTAAGTTTTTGAAAAGCAAATTCTACTAACTGTTTTACAGTTTCAGTAGCATATCCTTTTCCCCAGTATGGTTCTCCAATCCAATATCCGATTTCAGCATTGATTCTATATACGTCCTGTTGCGGTATCAAACTGCAAACACCTACAAATATGTTATCATTAAAAATCCCAAAGACATGCCCTAGTGAACCATTGGAAGCTAATCCAATAAAGGAAATAGTATCTTCAATCGTATAGGGATGCGGGAAAACATCACGCAGATTTACTGCGATAGTATGATTGTTTGCCAAGTGCTGAATTTCTTCGGGTTTGGCAAGATTTATATCCTGTAATCGAATCATTTTAATTTATTTATATTTTGCAAAGGTAACAGCATCTGTTAAATCAACGGGTGTAAAAATGATTCAAATTATCAAAGGATTCTCTTCTTTTGATATTCTACTTTGATAATTCCCGATGCGTAGGTGGTACTTCCTGTTAACTTCCAGTCCGATTCTTTGGAAGTTTTTGGAAATAATGGGATGCCTTCACCTAAAATTAATGGGACATGGCAGATTTGCATTTCATCCACCAAATCATGATTTAGCAATAGCTTTATTACTTCTCCGCCACCAACTAACCAAATGTCTTTACCGACTTTTTCTCGTAGTCCTACAATAGTTTCAACTATGTTTTCAGTTATGAAACGGATATTTTCTTTTTCTTCCCATGTATGATGGGAAATAACACAAGTGTCCATTCCTTTGTACGGCCAAATTATGTCCATGCACAGCAACTCACGGTAAGTACGACCACCCATAATAACAGTATCAACCGTAGCCAAAAGTTCGTTGTAACCATAGTCTGTTTTGTCGGGATTGGGGAATTGGGTCAACCATTCCAAATCTCCATCAGGGCGGGCAATGTAGCCATCAAGCGATACAGCGATGTACAATTTAATCTTTTTCATGTCTATTGATATTTAAACGTTCAACAATTATTTTGTCGTCCGCCAATATCCACAAAAAAAGCGTGGAACTCACACCATTCCAATGTAGAGGTACTGGTATACCCTTTGAAAGAAACAGGCAAGTCCACGCCATACTTTCGTATAGCATGAACATTGCGCCATCAGTCTCTTTCAAATGAAAATTACCAGTTTTCTACATTGAGACGTTCAGCGAACGTTATGTTATATATCAACGGGACTAAACCCGCTATATTCTATTATCAATTGCAAAGGTACGAATTACACCGAAATTCAGGCTATAAATCTATTTTCAACTCATAATTCGTGCTTCGCCCGCCTTGCGCTTCTTTACGCAAGATTCCCTTATTTATCAGGTCTTGTATATCACGCAAAGCCGTGTCCGGCGATGTCTTTGTTATTTTTCCCCATTTGGATGAAGTCAACTTACCGTCAAAGCCATCCAACAGTTTGTTTATCATCAATCGTTGGCGGTCATTCAAATTGGCTTGTTGATGTTGTTCCCAAAATTTCGCCTTGACCAATACCACCTTCAATGTTTCTTCGCTATTTACCAATGCCCGTTCGAGACAGGAAAGAAACCATTCTAACCAAACAGTTATATCGCTATTGCCCCGTTGGGTTATCTCCAAAACCTCATAATACTTTTTGCGTTCGGCAAGTATTTGGTTCGACATGCTGTAAAACCGTTGCGAACTATTGTCGCTTCGGGCAAGTTGCATATCGGCGATGGCGCGGGCGATGCGTCCGTTACCGTCATCAAACGGGTGTACGGTAACAAACCAAAAGTGAGCGATGGCGGCTTTTATTACCGGGTCTGTTTGCGAACCATTGTTGAACCATTTCAAAAACTTGGTCATTTCGACTGTTACCAATTCACCTTTGGGGGCTTCATAGTGTACTTTTTCTTTTCCCATCGGGCAGGAAACAACCTGCATTTCTCCGCTACGGTATTTGGCGACTTCTATCTTGTACATGCCGCTATGTCCCGTAGGAAAAAGGGCGGCATGCCATCCGAACAGGCGGTTATCCGTCAAGGGTAGGGTATATCGTTGCGTGGCATCCAACATCATTTCTACCACACCGTCCACATTGCGGGACGAATCGACCAATCCCGACACTTCCAAACCCAATCGGCGGGCGATGGATGAGCGTACTTGCTCTTTATTCAGCAACTCACCTTCGATTTCGGACGATTTCAATACGTCCAATGTTAAGGTGGTCAGTATGGCTTCTTCCTGCAAACGGAAGCCTAAGCTTTCCATTTGTCCCAACAACCGACCTTGCAAATGGCGGACATTACCAAGCAATGCTAACAATTTATCGTTGTCCCATCTGAAATCTATCCAATTTTTCTTTTGATGCAAATACATAATCTCCGCTAATTATTCGGCAAATATATATCTTTTTCTCCACACGACCAAATTTTACACCGCATTTTAAGCGGTGATTAATTAAAATATTCTCCGCATCCTAAAATTTTGGTGCAAGGTGCAAGCATCTATATATTACTGTTTCATTATTTACTCTAATAAATTATTACCTTTGTAAAAAAACGAATAATGGAAACGATAAAGAGAGCCATTGGCTACTTGCAAAGGAAAAGCTCTTGAACAATCAATATCAAATTTTTATACCTTTGTCCTTGTCGGATGAAACGGAAACGGGCTACGGTGGCGACCGACCCGCGAGGGATAATCCGACCGACCGAAACGGAATCGGGGGCTGCGACGCCCCCGTTATCCCGAATTCCGTTTTGGGAGAAAATGCCTCCCGAAACGCTTATCATAGACTATGACAAAATAGCCCTACTGTCAGATCAAGTCGTAACTATTACAGTTGAATACTAATTTTTAATCCGTCCAACTTTTTGGGGGCACTTCAGACGCCGCCCCTACGGTTGTTATATTGATGTTATGGAATTAAATTACTCCCTGTGCCATCATTGCTTTGGCAACTTTCATAAAACCTGCGATATTTGCACCTTTCACATAATCAATGTATCCATCAGGTTGTTTGCCATATTTCACACATTGTTCGTGGATGTCAGACATGATGCGTTTCAGCTTTTCGTCAACTTCTTCGCGAGTCCAACTCAAACGCATGGAGTTTTGAGTCATTTCCAAACCTGAAGTTGCAACACCACCGGCATTAGCAGCTTTACCCGGGGCGTAAAAGATTTTTGCTTTCTGGAATATTTCAATAGCTTCCGGAGTGGAAGGCATGTTTGCTCCTTCTGAGACGGCGATACATCCGTTGGCAATCAATTTTTTAGCATCGTCTCCGTTTAATTCGTTCTGTGTAGCCGAAGGTAATGCAATGTCGGCAACTTCGTTCCAGACACGTCCACCTTCTACATATTTGCAACCATACTTTTCAGCATATTCTTTGATACGTCCGCGTTGGATATTTTTCAAATCCATCACAAAATCCAATTTTTCGCGTGTAATTCCGTCCGGATCATAAATATATCCGTTAGAATCAGACAATGTAACAGGAATAGCTCCCAATTCGATTAATTTTTCGCAAGTATATTGAGCCACATTCCCGGAACCGGAAACCAAACATTTTTTGCCTTTAATATCAATGCTTTTGGTTTTCAACATTTGCAACAAGAAATAAATGTTTCCATAACCGGTAGCTTCAGGACGAATCAAAGAACCACCGAATTCAATACCTTTTCCGGTGAAAGTTCCTGTGTTTTCGCGGGCTAATTTCTTGTACATTCCGTACATATAAGCAACTTCGCGACCGCCTACGCCGATGTCACCGGCAGGAACATCTGTGTCAGGACCGATTACTCTCCATAATTCCAACATGAAAGCCTGGCAGAAGCGCATGATTTCGGCAGTTGATTTGCCTCTTGGGGAAAAATCGGAACCTCCTTTACCGCCACCCATAGGCAGAGTAGTCAATGAATTTTTGAAAGTTTGTTCGAATGCAAGGAACTTCAAAATAGAAGGATTCACGGAAGAGTGGAAACGCATACCGCCTTTATATGGGCCAATAGCATTGTTATGTTGTACACGATAACCCATATTGGCCTGAACATTTCCTCTGTCATCTGTCCATGTGATACGGAAAGTGAAAATCCTGTCGGCAATACACAATCTTTCAATCAGGTTTGCTTTTTCAAATTCGGGATGTTGGTTATAAACTTCTTCAATTGATTCTAATACCTCCGAAACTGCCTGAAGATATTCCGGTTCGTTGGGAAATCTTCTCTTCAAATCATTTAATACTTCTTGTACTTTCATTTTGAAAAACCATTAATTTGTAAAACTTTTTATACTGGCCACAAAAGTAATGTTTTTATTTGAAATATAATCAAAAATGAAATTTATTTTTGAATAAAAGTGCTAAAATGATATTATTTGAATTGAAAATGGCTCATTTTAGTAGGATTAATTGTAAAAATCAATCGTATTGTTTGTTTGGTAAAGAATTGTTTTACACCCCCTTCAGGAGGCCTCTCTGATGCCACTATATTGGCACCCCTCACGCTACTAAGGAGGCGACGGCTTCGCCTCTAAGGAAGCGACGCCCTCGCCTCTAAGGAAGCGAGACCGTAACCTCCTTGAAGTTGACCCATCACCTCCTTGAAGTGAAGCCAACACTTCTTCATTAATATTTTTCGTTACTTAGTAAGTTAACCCGGCACCTTGTACCTTGTACCAAAAAAACATCCAATTTGAACCTGATTTGGAACTGTTAAAAAATTAGCGGTATGAAAAATTTGAATTATCTTTGTGCGTTTTAAATCTAAACACATTCCCTGATGGCTGTAAAAATTATTGAAGCGAATACTCCTGAACGTCTCAAAGAATTTGTATATTTCAATATCGAATTATACAAAGGTTGTCCCTATCATGTTCCCGGATTGATTTCAGATGAAATAATGACCTTGAGCAAGGATAAGAATCCCGCATTTGAATTTTGTGAAGCGAAATATTTTATGGCATATAAAGATGGCGTACTTGCCGGACGGATTGCCGGAATTATTAATCACAAGGCTAATAAAATATGGAATCATGACAGTGTCCGTTTCAGTTTTGTCGATTTTATTGATGATTATGACGTTTCAGCCGCATTATTCAAAGCAGTTGAAAACTGGGCGAAAGGAAAGGGAATGAAGATTATGCAAGGCCCTCTCGGATTTACCGACTTAGACCATGAAGGCTTATTAGTTTATGGTTTTGATGAAATCGGAACAATGGCCACAAGTTACAGCTATCCTTACTATGTGAAACACTTTGAAAAACTTGGACTAACAAAAGAGCAGGATTGGAATGAATTCAGAATAACAATACCCAAGGAAGTTCCGGAGAAATTCCAACGTATTGCGGATATTGTAGCTGAAAAATACAGGCTTAAAGTCAAAAAATTCAAGAAAACAAGAGACATTTGGCCGTATGCCGTCAAAATTTTTGAACTTTGGAATGAAGCGTATAAACCGCTTTATGAATATTCCGAATTATCTCCCAGGCAAATCGAATATTATATAAAGATGTATATTCCGATGCTTCGCCTGGATTTGGTTACTTTGATTGTAAAAGAAGATGATACGGTTGTCGGGTTAGCGATTGCTTTGCCAAGCCTGTCTAAAGCATTACAAAAGGCCGGAGGAAAACTTTTTCCTACAGGATGGGTGTATCTTTTGAGGGCTATGTATGGAAAAAGCAATAAAGTTGTGGATTTATATACCATTGGCGTGGCCCCCGAATATCAAAGCAAAGGTGTTAATGCAATGATTTTTGCTGATTTTATTCCAATTTGTAATAAACACGGGTATATTTATGCGGAAAGTAATCCTGAATTGGAATTAAACATCAAAGTGCAATCCCAATGGGAGTCATTCGAAACACAGCATCATAAAACAAGAAGAGCATTTATAAAACATTTGTGAGCCACATCTCACGTTTCATAATATATTCATGGAAGAAAACAACAACCTGCAACAACCTGCTGATCAGGTAGAATATGGTGACGATAATATCAAAACCCTCGAATGGTGGGAGCATATTCGTCGCCGTCCGGGAATGTATATCGGAAAATTAGGCGACGGAACTTATGCTGATGACGGAATTTATGTGCTTTTGAAAGAAGTGCTTGATAACGCCATGGATGAATACATGATGGGATATGGGAAAACTATCGGCATTACCATAGAAGAAGGTGTTGTTACTATCCGTGATTATGGCCGTGGCATTCCACTCGGGAAAGTGCTCGATGCTTCTTCTAAAATGAATACCGGAGGAAAATATGATTCCAAGGCATTCAAGAAATCTGTTGGTTTGAATGGCGTTGGTATCAAGGCCGTGAATGCGCTGTCTTCTTACATGTTGGTGCAAAGCTACCGCGATGGTGAAACCAAAGCAGTGGAATATAGCCGTGCACAAGTGGTGGAAAATCCTCCGGTATCGTCAACAAAGGAACACAACGGAACTTTGGTTAATTTTATCCCTGATGAAGAAATTTTTAAGGATTATCAATTCAAAGATGAATATGTTGAAGCTCTGCTTAAAAACTATGTTTTCCTGAATTCGGGGTTGACAATCGAATACAACGGAAAGAAGTTTTATTCTAAGAATGGTTTGGTCGATTTACTGAATGAGTATATGACTTCCGAACCGCTATATCCGATTATCCATTTGCAAGGAGAAGACATCGAAGTGGTGCTGACACATGCGAATCAATATAGTGAAGAGTATTATTCTTTTGTAAATGGGCAACATACCACGCAGGGAGGAACTCATTTATCTGCTTTCCGCGAATCTACAGCTAAAGTTATCAAGGAATATTTCAACAAAAATTTTGAGTTTGCCGACATACGTAACGGGTTTATTGCTGCTATCAGTGTAAAAGTTGAAGAACCTGTCTTTGAATCTCAAACAAAAACAAAATTAGGTTCTAAAGATATGGGTCCCAATGGGCCTTCTGTAGCCAAATTTATTGGCGATTTCATCAAAAAAGAATTGGATAATTACCTGCATAAGCATGCTGACGTAGCCGATGTTATGCTTAAAAAGATATTAGAGTCGGAAAAAGAAAGGAAAGCCATAGCAGGAGTTACCAAATTAGCGCGTGAGCGGGCGAAGAAAGCCAATTTGCACAATAAGAAATTAAGAGATTGCCGTTTGCATTACAACGACACAAAAGGAAACGATTTGGAAGAAACCTGCGTTTTCATCACGGAAGGTGATTCTGCAAGCGGTTCCATCACTCAGAGCCGTGACCCGAATTTTCAGGCGGTATTCAGTTTGAGGGGTAAGCCATTGAACTGTTTTGGATTGACAAAAAAAGTTGTTTACGAAAATGAAGAATTCAACCTGCTTCAGGCTGCTTTGAATATTGAAGATGGATTGGAAGGTTTGCGTTATAACAAGGTGATTATAGCTACTGATGCTGATGTTGATGGAATGCACATCCGGTTATTGATTATCACTTTCTTCCTGCAGTTTTTTCCAGACCTGATTAAGAATAATCACGTATTTATTTTGCAGACACCTTTGTTCCGTGTCCGCAATAAAAAAGAAACAATCTACTGTTATTCGGAAGAAGAGCGGATTGCCGCCATTGAAAAATTGAAACCCAACCCGGAAATCACACGATTCAAAGGTTTAGGCGAAATCTCGCCTTCAGAATTCAAAAATTTTATCGGAAAGGATTTACGCTTGGATCCTGTTACAATGAAAAAACAGGATGCCGTAAAAGAAATGCTCGAATTCTACATGGGCAAGAATACGATGGAACGGCAAAATTTTATTATAGACAATTTAGTTGTAGAGGAAGATATTTAATTAATGAAGAATTGAGAATGAAGAATGAAGAATGGGCTTACGCCAATTATAATGTGCAAGCCCATTCTTCATTCTTCATTCTCAATTCTTCATTAATCCGATAAGTTTGTCAAATCTTTCAAGTAAAGCTTGTTTGTTATTGTCTGTCGGATAGTTTTTCCAGAGGCTTCCTAATACTGCAACATTCTCAAAACCAATTGATTTTGCTATGGGGATAGTTTCTTCGCTGATTCCACCCATCGCAATGACTTTTTCGTTGATTATGTTTTTTCCTTTAGCTTCCCTCAAGGCGGTTTCCCCGAAAGTTGGCTTGATTTCTTTTGAAATACTTTCAAAAACAGGTCCGAAAAAGATATGGTGGAAATTTTGATACTTCATAATGTCGTCAATCCGGCTACAAGGCACACTTTTAGAGAAAATTTTATCCAATGTAGGCGCCTTAGGATTTTTTTTACTTAAAAGTATTCCATTTAAATTGAAATGCTTTAGTAAACCGAAACGTTCATGAATAATGATTCTGCTATGGTATTTTTGAGGTATTTCATTGATTAACTGGATGATATCCCTTTCTATATTCTGAGGCTTATGTATGATAATATACTCAACTCCTTTTTCAAAAAAATGACATAAAATACCGGCTTCCTCGGGAAAAATGTAATCCAAACTGATAATGCTCAATTTCATAACAGGTAAATAAAAAAGCGAAGTATGTGTATCTTTATTAAAAACTTCACAAATATAGTTAATATTATGATTTAATAAAATATTTTAAGCGAATAAAGTCGAATTTCAAATTTTGACCCCCTTAAATGATGATATCGTTATCAAAAAATACCATTTTTATGCTATTGATGAATTTTTCTAACAGTTATATCTTTGCGCTTTTAAAAATAGCGGGCTTTAACTGTTCCGTGTTATTTATTTAATCGTTTCATAACAAATGTAAAATATTTTTACAGCCAAATTAATTAATGAACAAAATGAATCGCAAGTCGAAAACTATCATTTATCTATTAAACATTTTTCCATTATTTTGTTTTATGCTATCCTGTCCAATCATAAAAGCGGAGGAGAAACATTCTGATACACATACTCGTGTTACGGGAAAAGTCCTGGATGATAAAGGAGAATCTCTTTCATACATGAATGTGGCAGTAAAAAATACAACCATAGGAGTTGCTACTGATTCTAAAGGTAATTATAGCCTGAAAAATCTGCCTGAAGGTACTTTTACGGTTATTGTGCAAGGACTTGGTTACAAACCGGCCGAAAAAACTGTTACTTTAAATATGGGGAAAACTGTTGAGCTGGATTTCAAACTGGAATCTGATGTACTGTCTTTGGATGAAGTTGTGGTTTCCGCCAATCGTCATACACAGAAACGAACAGAAACGCCTGTTATCGTTAATACAATCAGTGCAAAATTACTTAATGCCACACAGTCGGCAGTGCTGGGTGAAGGATTGAACTATTGTACAGGCTTGCGTTATGAAAACGATTGCCAGAATTGCGGTTTTTCTCAGGTGCGCATGAATGGTATGGAAGGACCCTATTCTCAGATATTGATTAACAGCCGTCCGGTGTTTAGTGGTTTGGCCGGCGTTTACGGATTGGAACTGATTCCCGCCAATATGTTGGAAAAAGTTGAAGTTGTAAGAGGAGGAGGTTCTGTATTGTATGGTTCCAATGCTATCGCCGGAACTGTTAACCTGATTTTGAAGGATCCGAAAACAAATTCTTTTGAGGCAGGAGCTTATATGAATGCCATTGGGGTAGGGGTGAAAGGCTCAAACGGACCGGTACCTGATTATGCTGTGAATTTCAATACATCTTTGGTAACAGATGATTATAAAACCGGAATGGCTCTCTATGGAAATGTGCGTAGCAGGGAAATGTTCGATGCCAATGATGATGGATTTTCGGAAATTGCGCCTATGACCAATACCGTAATCGGAGGGCGGATTTACCAGAGAGTCGGCAACCGCGGAAAACTTTCTTTAGATTATTTCCATGTTTCGGAAAAAAGGGATGGTGGAAACAAACAGGATTATCCTTTACATGAACGGGATGTCGCCGAGGCTGTTGCGCATAATATGAACAGCGCCGCCCTGACTTACGAGCAATACCTGAGGGAAAGTGACATGCTTTCCGTATATGCTTCGGGAACTTACCTTAACCGTGATTCTTATTATGGAGCCAATTATTCTTTGAGCGACTATGGAAATACAAAGGACAAAACTTATAATGTGGGTGCACAATATAAAGCCGATTTCGGGAATGATATTTCATTGATAGGAGGGGTTGAAAATACAGGTTCATTTTTGATAGATAAAAAATTAGGCTATCCGGATTATGATAATGCAACCATTGTTGATAACCAGATTGTGGAAGTGCCTCATGTTCCTAACCGGACAGTTTCAGATCAATCCCTGATGACTACAGGCGCTTTTGCCCAATATGAAATGAAAATCAATCATTTAAAGTTTCTGTTAGGCGCCCGTGTTGAACATTATGCCGTGGATGATGCAATGAATAACAGCGATAAATCAGGAACGGTATTTGTTCCCCGCGCCAGTTTGATGTACGATATAACTCATTATTTACAAGCCCGTTTGAGTTACTCGACCGGATACCGCGCCCCACAGATATTTGACGAAGATTTGCACATTGAAACATCAGGAGCGCGCCAGGTAATTAATGAAAACGATCCGGACCTGAAGCAGGAAAACAGTTCCAGTTATATGCTGTCGTTGGATTTCAATGAAGAATTGGGCAGTGTCAAAACCAATTTCCTCGTTGAAGGTTTTTACACCCGTTTGCACAATCCATTCCGGAACGAAATCGGTACACCTGATGAAAATGGGGTTGTAATCTATACCCGTGTAAATGCGAATGCTGCCACTGTTTCCGGAGTCAATATGGAATTGAAATTGTTTCCATCCGACAATCTGTCTGTAAATGCCGGATTTACAGTGCAATCGAGCAAATACAAAGATCCGGATGAAAACTTTGGTAAAAAAGAGTTTTTCAGGACGCCCGATAACTATGGTTTCCTTGCCATGGATTGGAAGTTTTTGCGCAATATGGGAACTTCCCTTGCCGGAAATTATACCGGTAAAATGTTGGTACCTTACTTTGGAACTGAAAATCCGGATGGCGAATTACGTACATCTTCCCGATTTTTTGATATGGGATTGAAATTGTACTACGACCTGAAATTAACGGAAAATGTCAAAATACAATGGTATGCCGGAATGAAAAATATTTTTAATTCCTACCAAAGTGATTTTGACAAAGGTGTTGACCGTGACCCCTCTTATATTTATGGACCAACTCAGCCTCGCACTTTGTATGTCGGTTTCACAATCGGAAATATTTAAGTTTACTCCTCACTTCTTAAAAAAAATCCACAAAGATTTCTTCTTTTATGCGATTTTATTGTATCTTTGCAGCCATTTTATTTTTTGACAACATAAAGTCTAACTTATTAATTAACAACATTTATTATTAACAATGAGCGAAGAATTAAAAAATGTGGAAGCTGTAGAAACTCAGGAAACAGCTGCTACTGCGGAGATTCAGGAAACAGTTGCACCTGTTGAAGAAGTTCAGGAAACAGTTGCGCCTGTTGAAGCAAAAAAAGAAGAAAAACCCGCTGCAAAAAAAGCTGCTCCTGCAGTAGAATTTGACTGGGATGCTTATGAAAAGGGAGAAACTTTCCGTGGCATGAGCAAAGAAGAACTTACAAAAACTTACGACCAAACATTGAATAAAATCAATGACAATGAGGTGGTAATGGGCCGTGTAACTTCAATCAACAAACGTGAAGTTGTAGTTAATATCGGTTACAAATCGGATGGCGTGGTTTCTATGAACGAATTCCGTTACAATCCGGATTTGAATATCGGCGACGAAGTAGAAGTATACATCGAAAGCCAGGAAGACAAAAAAGGACAATTGCTCCTTTCTCACAAAAAAGCACGCGCTACACGTTCTTGGGATCGCGTAAACGCTGCACTTGAAAAAGATGAAATCGTTAAGGGTTACGTTAAATGCAGAACCAAAGGTGGTATGATTGTAGATGTATTTGGCATCGAAGCATTCTTGCCGGGTTCTCAAATCGACGTTAAACCTATCCGAGACTACGATGTATTCGTAGATAAAACAATGGAATTCAAGGTTGTTAAAATCAACCAGGAATTCAAAAACGTGGTTGTTTCCCATAAAGCGCTTATTGAAGCAGAATTGGAACAACAGAAAAAAGACATTATCTCTAAACTTGAAAAAGGCCAGGTACTCGAAGGTGTGGTTAAAAACATCACTTCTTATGGAGTATTCATCGACTTGGGTGGCGTAGATGGTTTGATTCACATCACAGACCTTTCATGGGGACGTGTTACTCATCCGGAAGAAGTGGTTAAATTGGATCAGAAAATCAATGTGGTTATCCTTGATTTTGATGATGACAAAAAACGTATCGCTCTTGGCTTGAAACAATTGACTCCTCATCCTTGGGATGCTTTGGATACTAACCTCAAAGTAGGAGATGTAGTAAAAGGTAAAGTGGTTGTAATGGCTGACTATGGTGCATTCATCGAAATTGCTCCGGGTGTTGAAGGTTTGATTCACGTTTCGGAAATGAGCTGGACTCAACACTTGAGAAGTGCTCAGGATTTCATGAAAGTAGGCGATGAAGTAGAAGCTGTTGTGCTTACTTTAGACCGTGAAGAAAGAAAAATGTCATTGGGTATCAAACAATTGAAAGCTGACCCATGGGAAAATATCGAAACTAAATATGCCGTAGGAAGCAAACATACTGCTAAAGTACGTAATTTCACTAACTTCGGTGTATTTGTTGAAATCGAAGAAGGTGTTGAAGGTCTGATTCATATTTCCGACCTTTCCTGGACCAAGAAAATTAAACATCCGAGTGAATTCACAACAATTGGCGCCAACATCGAAGTTCAGGTATTGGATATCGACAAGGAAAACCGCCGTTTGAGCCTTGGACACAAACAATTGGAAGAAAATCCATGGGATGTGTTCGAAACAATTTTCACTGTAGGTTCGGTACATGAAGGAACCATTGTTGAAATGATGGATAAAGGCGCTGTAGTTTCTCTTCCTTATGGTGTTGAAGGTTTCGCAACTCCGAAACACCTTGTTAAAGAGGACGGCTCTTCTGCTCAACCTGATGAAAAATTAGAATTCAAAGTAATCGAGTTCAACAAGGATGCCAAGAGAATCATTCTTTCTCACAGCCGCATCTTCGAAGATGAACAACGTGCTGAAATTAAAAAAGAAGGAGTTGCCACTGAAAAGAAAGCGACTAAGAAAGCTAAAAAAGAAGAAACTCCTGTTTTAGGCCAGGCAATGGAAAAAACTACGCTTGGTGATATTGAAGAGCTTGCAGCTTTGAAAGAAAAATTAGAAGGAAAATAATTTTTCAGAATATACTTGTAAATCAGGTCGTCTAAGAGGTTAGGCGGCCTTTTTTGTTTTTAAACTGTTCTCTCCCGTCAAAATCCTTTTTTAAGAGTATCCATACCTGCCTTTTAAGAATCCGTGACGCATTCGGCTAAAAATGGACTATTTATCCATTTTGGATTCGTTATTATCCATTTCGGATATAAGGTATTTGCTTAATATTGGTGCAGAATGGATACTTTTGTTAAATTTCTAAAACTACTAATAAAATTATGAATAATGAAGCACTCTCCCATCATGATTCGGAGATTCATATGGGTAATTTAGTAAGACAAAAGTTCGAACAAAGCGGTCTTTCGCGCAAAGAATTTGCTAAGGGTATTTCATGTGTGGTGGGGCATGTTCATAAAATATTTGCCAGGAAAGAAATTGATGTATCGTTATTGAAAAGGATTAGTAGGACATTAAAACATGATTTTTTTCAGCATTATAGTGCAGAGCTTCATCCTGAAAAAGGGAAAAAATATATGGTAAGAATTGAGTTCTATGCACCGAAAAAACCTGTGGATGCCACTTCTATTTGCCAGTATTGTAAAGCAGACAGATCCAATATCAAGATAGATTATTTGTGAAAATAGAATAAAGATTTTTATGTCTTGAATTTAATTTATTTATAACATATATCAATATTAATTCAAACTCATTAATGCTTATGAAACAAAAAAGAATGCGAGAAATGAAAACAATCATTAATTCTAAATCACAATGAAATGGAAAAAATAAGACATTTAATTTTACTATTTGTGTTTCTGTTGGGGATAATTGCTCCGGCAGTTGCACAGTCGTATGTGGCCGGGCTCGACAAGGGAGTCACATATGTTCAGGTTCCTATTGGAAAAAATCCGCTAAAAGCAGATATTTCTGTAGTAGGGGCAGCTGGCGGATGTTCGGGAGACCCTGTTCCTGTAGTTGGTTTCGTTCCTTTGGTGGACGGAGTTGTACGCCCGGATTTAGTGGGCAATTATTCGTACACATGGGAACTTGTAGATCCCATACCTCTTACTGCAGCATCGAATCCCCTTCCGCTTACCGGATCCGGCATTTTTCCTCCAGCAGGAGGAAACTACATAACTGCAGGTACAAGTGACGCAGCTAATGTATACAAACTTTTAGTTTGGGCTTGGCAGGGAGGTGTGATTGTGAGCGATCCTGCGGGTTCTCCAACAATGATAACAATTAGTAAAACTCCTACGCTTACTGTTACCAGTAGTTCTGAAGTGTGTGCATCTCATCTGTTCGAACCTAATATCTCATCAGATCTTCCTGTAGCGTTTTCATGGCGTTTCATTAGTGCTAAACCTAACAGTTTAACTTCTGATAATGGTAGTGGTAAATTTTCTTTTACGCCGACTAATACAGATGAAGGATCGTATACTCTTAGAATAACTGCAGAAATTGGTTTTTGTAGTACATTTGAAGATATTACATTTACAGTTAATCCTAAACCTATACATGCGAATATTGACAATGTCATTGAAGTTTGTGCCACTTCTGGACTGATTTTTACAAATGCGATATGGAATGGAATAAAGGTCGATAATACAGAGACAGAACTTTCTTCCTTAGCTAACTTAGAATATGAGTGGTCAATAACACCTTCGGCTACTGCCTCAATAAGCGGTCAAGTCTTTGGTACTGCGACTCAGACTATTCCGGCGATAACATTCATTGCTCCGGGAGATTACACGGTAACTTTTAAGTCACAGTTTGATAATACTACGAGAGGGAGTTGTGACAGTGTAACAACATTCACAGTTAGAGTACTTGATGTTCCAACAGTAGTTACTAATCCAAGAACTACGATGTGTATTGTGGGTGATGGTAGTGCAGTAACTGATGAAATTACACATACACTTACAAGCCTTACTACCGGAGGAACAATATCTTATGAATGGAGAATTAATAATGGTACTTTGGATGTTGCAACCGGAGATACAGATGCAGTTTCTTACTTTCCTACAGTTTCCGGTACATATACATTATATGCAACTCCAACTATAACAACCACAGATGGTACTGTATGTGTTGGAGTGGAAACAACAATCTTTACGGTTGAGGTTATAGTTAAATCGGTAATGGAAGCGGATACTTACAACTTAAGCGGTTGTACAAATATAGCTAACCAAGGTGCATTTGTTTTTGCTTCAACTACAGATTTGACTAATCCACCGTATGGTGCTATAGAATATTTCTGGCAATTACTTCCTCCTGTTGGTGATGACACTCCTATTGCAGGATCGCCTGCCGGAGATTGGACTGCAACAGGGTTTTCAGGACATCTCTTTACTGTCCCTGGAACATATCGCGTAGTGGTAACGCCAAGAGCTCAATTCCTGTCAACAGGTAGTTACTGTGAAGGAGAACCTGTAACATACAACATACTCATAAGGGAAACACCAGTTATGGATGCTGTAACTACACCTGTAGAAGTATGTGAGGGCGATGATAATCCAATAACATTGGCCAGTACTATGCCTTCGTTACCCGGAGTAACTCCCGATCCTGCTACTATTGAATACGAATGGGAAATCTATGATGCTGCTGGTCTGCTTACTCTACCAGACCCCACTCCGGTTACTTCAGGAACAGGTGCAACTATTAATACTGATGGTTTAGCTGGTACTACAGGCTCATCTCTTTATGAAGAGTATACAGTACATGCCCGCGTTCATAATGTAGATGAATTTGGTGTGCGATATTGCGAAAGCGTTGATATTGATTTCAAAATACATGTTTACAAGAAACCGGTGGTAACTGTTACACTTACTCCTGATCCTCTTGAACTTTGTAGTGATGAAACGCCAGCACCGGGCAGTGGGTTTACAGTATCAGTTGATACCGAACTGCCCAATGGCACTCCATTCAAATGGGAAGTAATATTAAAAGCTGACAGTACTTCAATTCAAAATGGCATGGGCACTCTCGCAAACTTAGTTGTAGGTACAGGTAACTCCAGTGCTTCTATTCCTTTCAGTGCAATAAAAGGAACAGACAAAGTAGAAGAGTATGCTATTATGGTAACTGGTCTTGGAAATAGCTGTCCTGCAGATACCGTTATAAACGGTACAATATTTGTCGCTCCGGATATTGCTCCGGCTACAACAACTTTCAAAGCAGACAGTGTTTTTGCTTATAATCGTTTTATGGTTAACGGTTTTAATTTCAAGGATATACCTGCGGGAGTAAAAGTACAATGGGGAATGGCTTCACCGGCTGACCATGCGAAAGCTGTCGCAGCTGGTATGAGTCTTCCTGCTCCTATCCCTGCCGGTACTTATTGGGATGAAAATGTTTTCCAACCTTTCAGGGCTATAAATACTACAGATAATCCGGTTAATATCGAATTCGTAGCAGTATTGATATATCCTTTCCCAAGTCCAAGTACTAAGGAATGTCCAAGTGTTGAGTTTCCTTTCACCATGAAGATATTCCCAAGTTTAGTAGAAGTATTGGATTTCCATACGGAAAAAATTGAAAATCAAACAGTTTGTTCCGGAGAAGAAATTGCCCCAATCACATATGTAGCAAGATATGCAATTCCTGATGATCCTACCAAGGATGGTTCACTTGTAGATCCAGTTTTCTTCCACACCAAATTAATATATGGTATAGATGTTTTGGGTCTTGATAATGTCGGAGACGGAATTGAACTTAAAGGATTGAGCGGCGCTGTTATTGATACAACCAAAGAAGTGTACGGTACTTACATGATTACTCCTATGCACGAAAACTTGCAGGGACAACCTTCTGTATTTACCATCACAGTTAAGCCTACGGTTGCCTTTGTAACACCTAAAGATACTACAGTTACCAGCGGTGCGTTGATTCCTGCATTCAGTTTTGAAAGCAATGTTCCGGGATTGGCATATCATTGGAAAGCTGATGATGTGAAAGGAACTAATTTACCTGCAGAGGGTGAAGGTATGTTCCCGCAACTTGTTGCAAACAATACAACAAATAATGCTGTTACTGTTACTTATAAAGTAACTGTTCCAAGCGTAACCTGTTTCGAAAGTGATAATTTTGTAACATTCAAAATCACTGTCAATCCGGCAGCAAAACTTGCAGCTATCGCAGATACAACAATTTGTTCGGGTAGCACGGTTAATATTGCCCTTAAAGCGGAAAATGCAAAAAGTGTTGAATTGAAATTCGTAAGGGGTGATAAAGATTGGAGTGATAAAATCAGAGTTGAAGAAACTCCGGCAGGTTCGGGAGTGTTCAAAATTACTTCTGATGCATTAAACAATGTTGGTACAACATTACCGGCTACAACTCCATTATCAAGCGTATATAGTGTAACTCCGGTTAGCGAAGATGGAACAAAAGGAGAAACTGTTCAATTCGTAATTACTGTTAATCCGTTCTTAGACGGCAACCTGATTACCAGAAGTAATAAAGTTTATTACAATGGAGATATGGTTCCTGAATTAACTCTTACAGGACTTATTCAGGGTGCTGATTATCTATGGTTTGATAAAGACGGAAAGAAAGCCGACAATTATATCGGTTTGGATGATACAGTTGGCAAGAACACGATGCCGGCATTTACAGCAATCAACAATACCGATAAAGATATTGTAGCTACTTATCAGGTTGGTATACATTATAATGGTTGCACGAGTGATGAAAATGCTATGAAAGAATTCACTATCACAGTGAAACCTAAGATTATAGCCGATAATAATATCTCTATTGATGCTGTTCCAAACCTAAATTTTTGTGCCAATGATGCTGTAGCGAAAATAGAGTTTACCAAGAGAAATGCTGTTGGTGATACAAAAGATATCACATATAAATGGGAATTTGTTCAAGGAACAAATGTAAGAGGCGATAAGAAAACTTTCGAAGATGGAGATATGAGTGCTTTCACAGCCATTGATACTAATAAAGTAGTAACAGGTACATACCGTGTGACTCCGAGATTAGGTAATGGTGAAGGTAAATCAATTGTATTTTCTATCACGGTTAATCCGAAAGCTACTATAGCTGCTATTACTCCAATTGTAGTTACCAATGGTGCTTTGGTTCCTGAAACTCATTTTACAAGTGATATAGCAGGATTAAAATATACTTGGTCAACTATAGATACAGGTAAAGCTGATACATTGCATTTGCAGTATAGCGGTGAAGGTGCATTCCCGTCATTCCCTGCAACAAACAATACAGATAAGGCTATTACTATTAAATATACAGTAAATGTTGATGGATGTAATAATGGTAATAAAGAATTATCTATTACTGTTAATCCTTCGCCGATTGTAAAAGCAATTGCCGATACAACAATTTGTTCTGGTAAAGCAGTTAATATTGTGCTTAACGCCAACAAACCTTATGTTCATCATTATGAATTGAGTTGCGTAAGTGGCAAGAATTGGGGCGCTGATCTTGCAGTTAATGCAGGTGGCACCGCAATTGAAGCTGTTGCTGGTAAATTGACAAATTCCGGATTATCTCCTTTGACAAGTTTATATAGCGTAACTCCGGTGAATAGCGCTGGTGTTAAAGGAAATGCAGTTCAATTTGTACTTACTGTTAATCCGGCTTTGAATAATGCCAAGTTGATTACTAATGTAAGTGACAAGGTTTACAACAATGGAGATGTGGTTCCTGAATTAACATTTGCAGGACATTTACAGGATGCTACTTATACATGGATAGCAAGCGGCAGTGCAATTGGTTTGGGCGCTACTGCAGAAGGAAAGAACACCATGCCATCGTTTGTTGCAATTAATAATGGTAAAACAGATCTTGTTGCTACTTTCAAAGTTAGCATAGATTATGATGATTGTACTGGCGATGCTACTACTTTCACTATCACTGTGAAACCTAAAACCATTGCAAACGAAGACATCACTGTTGATCCTATTGCAAACGTAAGCGTTTGTGGCGCTGAAAATATTCCGGATGTAAAAGTAACAGGCAGACATGCTTTCAATAGCGATAATGTTACTTTCAAATGGGAATTTGTAGGAGGAACAAATGTAAGAAATGATAATGTTACTTCCGGTTCAGTTGATGGAAAATCTGATGTGTTAATTATGCCGGCAACAGCTCACGCAGCAGTTACTACTAAAGCAATCAGTGGTACTTACCGTGTAACTCCATGCCAGGGTAATAGTGCAGGTAATTCAATTTTCTTCACAATCACGGTTAATCCGGAAATTGCGTTGAATAAGATTGAACCGATTAAAGTTACCGGTGGAACTATGGTTCCTGAAACTCGCTTCTCAAGTAATGTGGTTGGATTGAAATATAACTGGTATACAGACAATAAAGCTGCTGCAGATTCATTGAATTTGCCTGCCAATGGTGAAACTTCATCATTCCCTGCATTCCAGGCTATAAACAATTCCGAAAGAAATGTTACTGTTATTTATAAGGTAACTGCCGAAGGTGCATGTAATTCAGACAGTACAGAATTGAACATTACTGTTCTTCCTGCACCAAGAGTAAATGCAATTGCTGATACAGCAATTTGTGCAAAAGCAGGTAAAGCTGAGATTACAGTTACAGGTAAGTTTGCAAATCATTATGATGTAGCATTTGTTGGAGGTACTAAATTTGATTATACACCAGCTACAGGAAGTATTTCTGAGAATGGAATAATCAAATTTGAGAATATAAATGTTCCGAATCAGTATACTCCGGTTTCAGGCAGATACAGTGTAACTCCTGTTGCTGCTGATGGAACAAAAGGTGTTGCTGTTGTATTCACAATCACAGTGAATCCTCATATTGAGATTGATAAACCAAGGAATATTGATGTAACCAGTGGTGTTCAGGTTCCGGGATTCAGCTTCTCAAGCAATATACCAGGAGTGACCTACGAATGGAAATTAGTTGAGGAACGAGGAAGCGCTGCAATACCTAACCTGTCTACATCAGGTGACGGAACAGCATTCCCTGCATTCTTCGCAGTGAATAACAGAGATACTGCAGTCACAGCAAGATATCATGTTTATGCTCTTGGACGCTGTGTTACTCCTACAGATTTCAGTATCACTATACATCCGGCGGCTACAGTCAATGCAATTGAAAACCAAACAATTTGTGGTGGCTCGGCTATTGCTCCGATTGCAATAGCTAAAACGAAAAGAACTCCTAAATATGAACTTGCTTTTGTTGAAGGCAGCAAAAAATTTGATTTAAGATTTGATGCCGACACAACGCAAATCGTATCTGATGCATTATCATTAGCTCAAGGTGTGCAAACTCCGGCTTATGGTAAATACAGCCTGACTCCTATTGCTAAAGATGGAACCAAAGGAACAGCTGCTATATTCACAATTACAGTGAATCCTACGCCTACTGTTAGCAAACCCAACAATCAGGTTGTTTGTAATGGAGGTTCAACAGAAGCTGTTACTTTCAACGGTGTTGCTACAAGATTCGAATGGAAAGTTAAGGAAGCAACAAGTAATCTTCGTATGCAAGTTACTTCGGGCACAGGCAATTTTGCTTCTCATGTATTGCACAATGCAGAAGGAACTCCTTTGTGTGATTCGATTACTGTTACTCCTTATTATTTAGATTGTCCTGGTAAATCGGAAACATTCGGAATTACTGTTAATCCGACTCCGGTTGTAGTTAAAGTTGATAACAAAACATACAATCAGGGAGAACTTGTTCCGGTTGTTCCATTTGCAAGTAATATTACGGATGATCCAAATACGAAAGTAACTTACAGATGGACAAGCAGCAATGTTGCTATCAGTGGTGATTTACAAGCTCACGGAACAGGCTCGCTTCCTGCATTTACTGCACAGAACACGGGTACGACTCCTATTGTAAGCACAATTACTGTTGTGGCTACATATAAAAATGGAGAAATTTCTTGCGAAGGTCCGGCTATGACATTCACAATCACTGTGAATCCTAAACCGGTTATGGAACCGATAGCTAGCTTGGTAGTATGTAATGAAGAAAAGGTTGGTAACCTTACACCGGATATTAAAACCGGTTTCGGACAAGGTTCATACATTACATGGACAGGTGGTTCTAAAATAGGCTTACTTGATGGAAAAGGTCAATACATACCATCTTTCGATGCTGTAAACACTGCTGCTAATGATACTGTTGTTGCAGTTATTATGGTTACTCCTTACATTGAAAACAATGGTGTAATAGTTCCTGGTACCGGAATTCCATTCACTATCACAGTGAATCCTTCTACTAAGGTTAACATAATTACTATTCCGGTCGGTAAGTGTGAAAATGTTGGTAAGGCTTATGAAATGAAGTCGGATGCAACCGGTTGTAAACTGCAATATCAATGGTATAAAGACCATATTGCAATACCAGGTGCTACTAAGGAAGAATATAAGATCGATGAACTGACTTTCAAACACAATGGTACTTATTATGTAAAAGTAAAAGGCGATTGTGGTCAGGAACAAATATCCGAAACCTACATAGTAGAGCTTCCTTTGGTAAATGTTCTTGAACAAAGATGGGATGATGTTATCATCGTTAAATGTAATCCTGAAGAAAACGGTGGATTTACATTTACCGAATTCAAATGGTATCCTGAAAATAGTAAAGATTCTATTCCGGGAGAAAATAAATCTTATATACAAAGAGCCAGTGGAGCTTATTATGCGAAGGTTAAAACTGCCGAAGGTTTAGAATATTTTACATGTCCTTTATCTATTGAGACAGTAGCGACTCCTTCTATAACACTTTATCCGAATCCGGTTTATGCAGGAGAATCTGTTCAGGTGAAAGCAACAAGTGTTACTGTAACTTCGATTCAGGTTGTCAACAATGTTGGAGGAGTTGTAAGTACTACCAAGGGAGAAGGTGAAGTCACAAATGTTACTATGCCTTCCATGCCGGGTATTTATATTGTTCGCGCATTGTTAAGTGGAGAAAAAGCGCAAGAGTTTAAAGTTATTGTTAAATAAATTTGGAATCTTGTTAAGCATGTGCCACAGGAATTTCTGCCATCCGGTTTTATGCCGGAGTGGCAGACTCCCGGCACAAACTTTTCAAAATCTATTATAAAAGATAATATATGAAAAAAATATTTATAGCAATTACAGTAGGACTTTTCGCTGTTTCATCTTTTGCCCAAAAACAACAAAACAGACATGAGTTTTCGATTTGGGTGGCAGGCGGGATTTCCTCTTTGGAATACGATCTTAATGTGGGAAACCATGAAATGGGATATGGCGGATTTGCAGGAATCGGTTACAGCCATTTCATAAACTACAATTGGAGCTTAGGCATCGGGGCAGAGTTCTCTTATCTGAATGCAAAAGCGAAGTTCCCTTCTATTTTTGATACATACAATGCTGTTGATAAAAATTCAAAGTTGTTGTATGAATTGGTAACAGAAGGCCAGAATTATGAGGAAACTCAAAAAGCCTATTATGTTAATATTCCTATCATGGCTCGTTTCCAAACTGACATAAGTCAAAAAGGACATAAGTTTTATGTTGGAATCGGACCTAAAATCGGCATCCCGGTAAAGGCTACTTATGACGCCAAAGGTTCGATGAATACATATGGATGGGATATCAATGCAAATGGAGTTCGTATAACTAATGACCCATATACTTCGAGTGGCCCGTATGTTAATGATAATGATCCTAATACAAAAATGCGTAACCGTGGTTTTGGTACTTATGATGCGGATGCTTCAGGTGATATAGACCTTAAACTGAATTTCATTGCTGCTGCCGAAGCCGGTATCAAATGGAATTTGGGAAGTAAAATGGCTTTATACACCGGGTTGTATATCGACTATGGTTTGAATGATATTCTTAAGGGAGATGACCGTGACCTGTCGAAGAATTTTTACGAATTCAACAATCAGGCTCCTGCTAACTATAATTCAAACAGCATTCTGGATTCCAAATATGCCATGAATATCAACGACCAAAGGGAAAGTTTCACAGATAAAATGCATACATTATCTGCCGGTTTGAAAATACAGTTGGCATTTGGAAGCAAACCTTTCTCCAAAAAAGAAAAAGATAATGAAAAGGCAGCTTCCATCACTAATATTTACAACCAGGGTTCCGACAAACCTTTCGAAGGTATTACAGCTGAACAGATGGACGACATCATGAAGCGCAACACTAAGGAAATCCTTGATGCATTTAATAAATTAAAAGGAACAATTGCACAGGAAGATCCTGATATGACAGAAGCTATCTACGGATTTGATTTTTCAAAAGACCAGATTCTTTCCCAGATGCATCCTGAATTGGAAAGAAAAGTGGAGTTAATGAAAAAGTATCCTAATGCAAGGATGATTCTTGAAGGACATACCGACGATAAAGGTTCGGCTGAATTCAACTATCAGTTAGGTTTGGATAGAGCTAATGCTGCAAAAGCTTATATGGTGGCCAAAGGAATTGCTGCAAATCGTTTGACAACTACTTCTAAAGGGAAGACACAACCGATTGCTCCAAATACTGATGAAGCCAATTCCCGTATGAACCGCAGGGTAGAGTTTATCTTACAACCTTAAACATAATCGTAGGGAAGGATTTATAAAAAATGATCTCCCGCCGATTGGATTGTGTTTATTGGATGGGGTGTGCCGGTACCGTGGCACACCCTTTTTTTGAATGTTATTCCAAATAAAGGTAGTCGTAATGAATAACAGGTTTTCCTCCTTTTTGCCCGACAATTTCCCGTAGTTTTTCACTGTTGTAGCCAACTCTTCCCACTCCGATACTTTGTTTGTCTTCATCAAAAATCCTGACGATATCGTCTTTTTCGAAGTCGCCTTTTATTTTGGAGATACCTACGGACAATAAGGACGTTGCTTTTTCTCCCAGCAATGCCTCTTTAGCTCCGTTATTGATATAGATTTCTCCTTTGGCAAACCCGTCAGAATGGGCAATCCATTTTTTGACATTTGAAGTAGTTTTGGGAGATGCTACAAAACGGGTACAAACAGTATCTTTCTTTTTGTCGTTCAGGTCAAGTAAAATATTATCTTTATTCCCATTTGCGATGATGACTGTAATGCCTTCATCGGCGACTTTGCGGGCAATGTGATATTTAGTTAACATTCCTCCACGGCCGAAGGATGATTTTGTGGTTTCGATATAATCGGAAATATCTGCTTTGCCGGAATGGATTTCGCGGATTACTTCCGATTTGGAATCGGAAGGAGAACCATTATAAATACCGTTGATATTGCTGAGAATAATCAATGTATCCGCGTTCATCATGGTAGCAACCATACCCGAAAGTTCGTCGTTGTCGGTAAACATCAGTTCGGTTACGGAAATGGTGTCATTTTCGTTCATGATTGGGATTACTCCGTTTTCGAGCATGACAGTCATGCAGTTTTTCTGGTTGAGGTAATGCTGGCGGGTGCCGAGGCTTTCTTTGGTAGTCAGCACTTGTCCGCAGCTAATCCCGTGTTCGCGGAAAAAATCATAATAGCGGTTAATCAATTTGGCTTGTCCGACTGCGGAATAAAGCTGGCGGGCAGAAATGTTATCCAATTTACCCCTGGCTTGAACCTCTCCTCTTCCCGAAGCGACAGCTCCTGAAGATATAAGGATGATTTCCACTCCTTTTTTGTGTAATGTTGCTACCTGGTCGACCAACGATGATAAACGTGTGATATCCAATGTTCCGTCTGTTCTTGTCAGTACATTACTGCCTATTTTGATTGTTACCCGTTTCATTTTATCCATCATCCCATTTCTTTTTCCGGTCGTATGCTTTCTTGCTTTTATGGATTTTTGTTTTGTCCAAAAGTAAAAAATCTTATTGATTTTTATTTATTTACCCTGAATTTTTGATTGCCGTTTTTCAGAAAATCGACAATCTGATGAGCAGCAGCAATTCCGGCATTGATATTAGCTTCGGCAGTTTGAGCGCCCATTTTTTTCGGGGTTGAGAAATATCTCCTGGAATATAGTTCCATCAATTTTTCGTGATTACCCGGCATGATATCGGTTACATATTTGAAATCCTGGCGTTCTTCCATGATTTTTTCCAAACCGGCTTCATCAATAACTTCTTTGCGGGCAGTATTAACCAACATGGCTTTTTTAGGCATTTTGCTCAATAAAGCATGATTGATAGATTGTTTTGTTTCGGCTGTAGCAGGAATGTGTAACGAAACAAACTGACAGGTTTTATACAATTCTTCAGCCGAATTCAATGCTTTGACTCCATCTTTTTCGATAACATCAACAGGACAGAAGGCGTCATAAGCATATACTTCCATCCCAAAGCCTTTAGCAATACGGGCCACATTGCGGCCTACGTTTCCATAAGCATGGATTCCTAACTTTTTGCCAAGTAATTCTGTTCCCGAGGAACCATCATAAAAATTACGGATTCCGGCAACCATCATTCCGAATACTAATTCGGCAACAGCATTGGCATTTTGTCCGGGCGTATTCATTACACATACATTGTGAGCGGTAGCGGCATCCAAATCTACATTGTCGTATCCGGCTCCGGCGCGTACAACGATTTTTAAGTTCCTGGCGGCATCCAATACTTCGGCATCAATGATGTCACTTCGTATAATGATTGCATTGACATCTTTTACAGCATCCAATAACTGAGATTTTTCAGTATATTTTTCTAACAAGGCCAATTCGAAACCTGCTTTTTCAATAACTTCCCTGATGCCGTTAACAGCTTCCTGTGCAAAAGGCTTGTCTGTTGCTATTAATACTTTCATTGTTTTTTTTAGAGTTTAGAGTTAAGAAATGAAAAATGAAAAATGAAAAATTAAACAATAAAATATAGTTTTATTTCTGACATTTAATTTTTCATTTTTCATTTTTCATTCTCACCCGTGTTCATATTGTTTTTAAAAATTCTTCAGCAGTATTCAATTGTTCCGATGTTAATTGAATTAATTGGTTTATTTTTTCAGGTTCAGTAGAACCATTTTCTATTTCAACAAGGACGGAGACTAAATCATCAGCTGAAATCATCCGCATCAATGGTAACATTTTATGTGCTGTCTTTTTGATTGAGTCCCAATTATTACCGGCCAATGCGTCTGTAATGGTCTGGATGTTTTTATGAGATTCATCTATAAATGAATGAACAATAGCTTTCCCGGCTTCAATATCTTCCGGTGCGAATTCCATTAATGCTGCAAAACCTTTTTCTTTCTTTCCTCTTAGTGATGGACATTGATAGTCTTTTACTCCGAAAAATTGATGCACAATATCCATAATAGATTCGGAAGTGAATGGTTTGGAAATAAATCCTGAGAATCCGGCCTCGTTGAATTTTTGTTCCGAAACTTTTGAACTTCCCGACAGAGCAATTACAGGAACAGTTTGAGCGCCATCGAAAGTTCCCATCCTGATTCTTTCTACCAATTCGAAACCATTCATGTCAGGCATTTGAATGTCTGAAAAAATCAAATCAAACTGGTTTGTTTGTATCAATGATAATGCATCTAATGAATTCTGGCATATTGTAGTATGGAAACCTTCTCCTTTGAGTAATTCCGAATAAAGATTCAGTTGGACAATGTCATCGTCGATAAATAATATTTTTTTCTCCCTGTTGTTTTTTTCTTCCCTGAGTAGCGGAACCGTAGTTATTTCGTTATCGAATAATTTTTTTTCTGTCTTTTTCAATGGGATTTTAACTGTAAATACACTTCCTTTACCCGGTTCGGAAACCAATGTGATAGTTCCGTTCATTCTGGAAATCAATTTCTTGGTGATGGTTAGTCCTAATCCCGAACCTTCTGTTGTTCCCTTGTGAAAATCCAATCGCCTGAACTCATCGAATATAATTTCCTGATGTTCTTTTTTGATTCCGGATCCGGTATCTTTGACCGACATTTCCAGTAAATCGTTATTCTCATCAATAGAAGATACCAATGCAGAGAATACGACTTCGCCTTTTGAGCCGGTAAATTTAATCGCATTCGACAATAAGTTTTCACAGATTTGCCTTATCCGGTAAGGATCGCTTTCATAGCTTTGCCCTTCTTTGATGCAGCAATCAAACCTGAAATCAAGGTTATTCTTTTGTGCTGTCGGAATGAAACTCTGGTAAATATCTTTCAACAGGATAACCGGATAAAACGACATATTCTGTATCTCCTGTTTGTCGGATTCTAACGAATGATAATCCAGCAAGTTCCTCACCAATTCCAAAATATGCTCGGAAGAATGTTGCATATTTTCGATATAGTATCTTTCTTTTTCCGAAAGGTTATTCTTTGAAAGCAGTTCCATATAACCTATGATGGAACTGATTGGCGCTTTGATATCATGTGTAATCGACAGGATTAACCTTTCCCTTGCATCCAACAAGTCTTCCGCATATTTTTTTGCATTTTCCAATTGCTTCCTGTAACGCTGGCTATTGGAAATGGAAGTTAAAGTCATAATCAGGAAGACTAATGTTGTAAGGGATGCCAGCATACCGATCACCGACACAATTTTTGAGGAACGTTTGAGTGTAATTTCTTTATCCCTCATCAAATTCATGGATGTTTCATACTCCCTTTTTTCCAAGGCCCGGAGTATAATACTTATTTGTGATGAGAGATCTTCATTCATCCGGTGCATAAGATTCTGGCGGTGAACGAGGCGTTGGGTCAGGTTGTGGTGCCGTTCTTCATATTTCCATGAAAGTTCCTGGACATATTGTGTAAGTGTGTCAATCAGTACAGGAATTAAAACGGAGTCCAGCTTTTCTTCTTTCTTTTTAGATACGACTAAGGAAGAATCTGCTTTCCCGTCAAATACATGCCGCACACGCTCAAAAAATTTTTTCTTACCGGTTGTAACAAATGTACTGTCTTCTATATTATTGACCCTACTTATGGATTGGTGCAAAAGGTCTTCAAGGTTGCTGTAATCCCTTTTTGAAATGACGGTTTTTTTAACAACTTCTTTGGGTGATTCAGAATTGATGGAATCCAATAATATCGTCATTCGTTGTATATTAGCCGTTTTAAGCTCTAAAAGCACCATGATGCTGTCCAAGTGGGCAATTACAACAGGATCGTATGTGACATTTTTTAAAGAATCCATTTGAGCATGAGCATCACTTTTTAATGTCTCATATTCTTTGAGAACTTCAGGACTTAATCCGGTTATAAGTAAGTTCCCGGTACTTTCCACTTTATACAAAGAAGCCAGCAGGTTACTGGTGGTAACTAATTCCCTGCGTTCGGCAGTAGTATCACTCGACTCGGAAAAATTCACCAATTCTTTATATATCAAAACAATACCTAAAATACAAAGAGATACCATAATGATAAAACCTATGGTAACTATTGATTTGGTATGTTGCTTTTTCTTCAAAATTCTATACCGTATTGTCTCATTTTAGAATACAGAGTCTTCCTGTCGATGTCAAGCAAGCTTGCTGCTTTCGATTTGTTGTTTTTCGCTTGTCGCAACGCTTCTTCAATACGTTCTTTTTCGTTGTTGTTTTTCAAGCTCAAATTGCTTTTTTCAATTGTATTATTTATGGATATTTGCTTAACCGGCTCGTTTACTATATTGGGCGGCAGCAAGTCGGGTGTGATATGACTTCCTGGAGCTACTAAAACCATACGGTTGACGATATTCCTTAATTCACGCAGGTTACCCGGCCAGGAATAATTTTTGAGAATATTCATGGTTTCAGGCGTAAAACCAATCACATTTTTGTTTAAATCCCTGTTGGATATATTGAGGAAATAGTGTGCAAATAATTCTATATCATCCCTGCATTCCTGCAAGCTTGGAATTTGAATTGTAAACTCATTGATACGGTGGTATAAATCTAACCTGAAAGTGCCATCGCTCAAGGCTTTATCCAAATCTTCATTGGTGGCTGAAACAATCCTTACATCGACAGGGATTTCATTGCTGCTTCCCACAGGCTTAATTCTTTTTTCCTGCAACACGCGAAGCAACTGCATTTGTATATCTGTCGGAAGATTTCCTATTTCGTCTAAGAACAAAGTACCTCCGTTGGCTTCTAAGAAATGCCCGGTTTTATTACTTATGGCGCCCGTAAATGAACCTTTTATATGTCCGAAAAATTCGCTGGCAGCCAGTTCCTTGGAAAGTACTCCGCAGTCGACAGGGACAAACGGACCTTTGGCCCGATCACTTTTTTCATGGATTAACTGGGCTATATGCTCCTTACCCACACCACTTTCGCCGCGAATCAAAACGGCAAGCCTGGTAGGGGCAACCAAGTCAACATATTCATACAAACGCTTGTATTCGGGAGATTTTCCCCTGATATATTCGGGAGCTTCTTCTTTGACCTCTTTAACTTTGACTTTTTGCTGTTTATTATTGGTTTGTTTACTGGAAGCTTGTTCTATTTTTTTTAGCAGTTCTTCGGGGTTAAGGGGTTTTGCTATGTAATCGAAAGCGCCGAGTTTGATGGACTCAACAGCAGTTTGTATCTCAGCATAACCTGTCATCATGATAAAAATGACATTTTCATTGATTTCTTTCATCCATTTCAGGAATGAAATTCCACTGTCATCAGGAAGCCTCAAATCTGACAATACCAAATCAGGCATGGATGTATTTGCTTCTTTTTTAGCGTCAGTTACATTCAACACCGTCCTTACTTCAAAGCCTTTTTTGGTGAGCCAAGTTTTTAACATCAGACTGAGCGTAAGGTCATCTTCTACTATTAATATGTTCTCCATTCCGAGTGTAGTAATATCGTGTTTTTGTTGTATTCAGTTCCAAATATCCACTCCCCTTTTCCACAATACTTTATATATGTATGTGGAAAAAATCAACACTTCTACAAAATTCGCTACAAAAGTAATCATTTTTTGTATAAGTATAACAAAAATGGACACCGGAAGTTCTTCAAATAGTCTTTTTTATAATCTTAGATATTAATTGGTTAAAATTACTTTCGGAATATCTCTCAGATTCTTGAATAAATTTTTCTCAATCATTTGCTTTAATTATCTTTACACATAAATTTGAAGTGTAAAGATTAATGATTCATGAAAAATAAAAACAAATATCCCGTTCGGTTCAGCATTTATACAATAGCTTTGTTGGTATTTTCTTTTTTCCTTGCCAGGAATAAGGAGATCTGGGTTCTGGAAGTATTTCCAGTGTTGTTAGGCTTTCCCATTTTGTTTTTTACCTATTCTAAGTTTCAATTTACAAAACTCGTATATATTTTATTCGCCATCCATTTCCTGATACTTTGTGTCGGTGGTATTTATACCTATGCAGAAGTGCCCCTTGGTTTTTGGATGCAGGATTGGTTTGGTTTTACACGGAATAATTATGATAAAATAGGGCATTTTGCCCAAGGCTTTGTTCCTGCTATCCTGACCAGGGAACTTTTATTGCGTACATCTCCGTTGAAACCCGGCAAATGGCTTGCATTCATTACTGTTTCTATTTGCCTGGCGATAAGCGCTTTTTATGAATTGATAGAATGGTGGGTTTCTGCTGCAAAGGATAATACTGCAGAAGAATTTTTAGGTACACAGGGATATGAGTGGGATACCCAATCGGACATGTTTTTTGCACTTATAGGAGCTACAATTGCCTTGTTTGTTTTATCAAAAATACATAATAAAATGATTTCGACCAGGTAATGGTTATCAATAAAGTAAAATCTGTGTAATCTGTGAAATCTGTGTGCAATATTCAAGAACAAGACTATCTTTGTTCCGCAAACATGAAAAACTTCAATGATGGAATCGCTAAAAGAATTGTATAGGATAGGTAACGGCCCTTCAAGCAGTCATACCATGGGGCCAAAGAAAGCCGCAAAGATATTTTCAGAAAAAAATCCCAAACCAGACAGGTACCAGGTCACATTGTATGGTAGTCTTGCAGCTACCGGAAAAGGTCACATGACTGATGTCGCCATACTGGATGTGCTAAGCCCGATTGCCCCAACAGAGATAATCTGGGAGCCGGAAATTTTCCTTTCCTTTCATCCGAATGGGATGAAGTTCGATGCAATTCGAAATAATAAAATTATAGATTCCTGGACCATATTTAGCATTGGAGGAGGTGCGCTGGCCGATGAAGAGCACGAAGACAGTTTTGCTCCTTCCATTTATCCTTTGAAGAAAATAACAGATATTCAGGAATGGTGCGATAATACAGGTTCTTCCTATTGGGAATATGTAGAAAAGTATGAAGGAACGGAAATCTGGGATTACCTGCGCGAGGTCTGGAAAATCATGTGCCAATCTATTGAAGAGGGCCTGAAAAATGAAGGTGTCTTGCCGGGCGGATTGGGTGTTCATAGAAAAGCAGCCACCTATTGGGTGAAATCTAAAGGATATACCGATGTGATGAAGAGCAGAGGGGCGCTATATGCTTATGCATTGGCGGTTTCGGAGGAAAATGCTTCAGGCGGATTGATTGTTACCGCACCAACCTGCGGCTCTTGCGGCGTTTTACCGGCCGTATTATATCATTTACAGAATACCCGGGATTTCATGGAAATAAGAATCCTCCGAGCTTTGGCTACAGCCGGGTTATTCGGGAATGTGGTCAAAACAAATGCTTCTATTTCCGGTGCGGAAGTAGGTTGCCAGGGCGAAGTCGGCGTTGCTTGTGCAATGGCTGCAGCAGCCTCCTGCCAGCTTTTCGGAGGTTCTCCCTCGCAAATTGAATATGCTGCGGAACTGGCACTGGAACATCATTTGGGCCTGACCTGCGACCCTGTTTGCGGATTGGTGCAAATTCCTTGCATCGAACGGAATGCAATTGCTGCGGCAAGGGCTTTTGATTCCAATATTTACGCCACTTTTTCCGATGGAAAACACCGGGTGAGTTTTGACCGGGTAGTGGAAGTTATGCAGGAAACCGGACATGATATTCCCAGTTTGTATAAGGAAACTTCCGGAGGGGGATTGGCGAAACATTATGACAGGAAAAAATAACACTTTCTATTTCTCGTAATCACAATGAAGTGATATAAGTATAGAATCAACAAAAAATAATTTCATGACCTTATTCATGGCCTTAAAATAAAAACGGTTGATTATCTTATTGAAAATCAACCGTTTGTTTTGTTTGAAAGTTGTCCCACCAGGACTCGAACCTAGGCTGGCTGAACCAAAATCAGATGTGCTACCACTACACCATGGGACAATCCTATGCTTTTTAGAAAAGCGATGCAAAGATACTGCTTTTTAGTTAAGATGCAAATCTTTGTATGAGAATTTTTATTTTGCTATTAACAGAAAGTAGTTTTTCTTTCCTTTCTGGGCCAGTAAATATTTATCATTCAACAAATAAGCGGCATCAATTATTTGGTCTGAATTTTCCAGTTTTGTTTTATTTATGGAAACACCACTGGCTTGAACAGTTTTTCTCATTTCTCCTTTGGAAGGGAATACAGCTGTTTTTTCTGCTAATAAATCGACCGCCTTGATGCCTTCGGATAATTCAGTTTTTGAAATTTCAAATTGAGGAACTCCTTCGAAAACAGCCAATAGTGTTTCTTCGTCTATTTTCTTTAAGGCATCAGAAGTTGAATTACCAAAGAGAATATTGGAAGCTTCTACTGCGGCTTCATAGTCTTCTTTAGAGTGAACCATAACAGTTATCTCCTGTGCCAGCCGTTTTTGTAAAGGCCGCAAATGTGGTGCTGCATTTTGTTCTGCAACCAATGCACCAATCTCATCTTTTGGAAGAGCAGTGAATATCTTGATGTATTTTTCAGCATCCGCATCACTTACATTTAACCAGAATTGGTAGAATTTGTAAGGTGAAGTATAGCGACGGTCTAACCAGACATTGCCCGATTCTGTTTTCCCGAATTTTCCTCCATCGGCTTTTGTAATTAAAGGACAAGTTAACGCAAAGGCTTCTCCTCCTGTTTTCCGGCGGATTAATTCTGTTCCGGTAGTGATATTTCCCCACTGGTCGGAACCTCCCATTTGCAATTTACAATTATAATTATTGAAGAGGTGTAAATAATCGTAACCTTGTACCAATTGATAAGTGAATTCGGTAAATGACATTCCATCAGCAGCTTCTCCGGTCAAACGTTTTTTTACCGAATCTTTTGCCATCATGTAATTAACAGTGATGTGTTTTCCTACGTCCCGGATGAAATCCAGAAACGAGAAATCTTTCATCCAGTCATAATTATTTACCAATAATGCGGCATTGGGCTTATCTGATTCGAAATCCAGGAATTTTGATAGTTGCTTTTTAATGCATTCCTGATTATGACGAAGTGTTTTTTCGTCTAGTAAATTGCGCTCTAATGATTTTCCTGATGGATCGCCAATCATTCCTGTAGCTCCTCCTACAAGAGAAATAGGACGATGTCCTGCCCGTTGGAAATGTTTAAGCATCATTACGCTGACCAAATGCCCTATATGTAATGAATCGGCAGTCGGGTCGATTCCTACATAAGCTGATGTCATTTCTTTTTGGAGTTGTTCTTCCGTTCCGGGCATCATGTCGTGAATCATGCCCCTCCATTTTAATTCCTCTACAAAGTTCATAATTATATCGTAAGAAATAGTTTATATTAAAAACAAAGCGATACGCAATTAAATTGTAATTCAGTTGCAATTAATTGCTGCCTAATTGCCAATAAAGTCTGGAGGTTAAAAAAATTGCAACAAAGGTACGATACTTTTGTTTATATAAAAAGTTACTAATATTAAAAATCAGCGTATACAATCATGAAAAAGTTTTTTAGTTCCGTTATAAACGGTTATTTGGGATTGCTTTTCCCTTTGATAGTCACCATTATTTTACTGGAAAAGTTGCACCACATTATATATCCTGTGGTGCAGGCGATTGAAGACAAGTTGCACATTACACGTATGTTGGGAGTTATTGGAATCATTCTTATTTCTGCAGTTATTATGATTTTAATGGGTTATTTGTGTGGTTTGCTGATAAAAGCGTCTTTTGTGAAAAAATTGATAAGTAAGCTGGAAGATAATATACTGACTAAAATTCCGGCATATAATCTGATAAAAGAGTTTTTTGATACGGAAGCTGGTGTGAATGATATGGATAATTTCAGACCGGCACTACTCATCGATGAAAAATCGTATTCGCTTTGCTATGTAACTAATGAAAGTGATAATTTTTATACTGTATATGTCAGTGAAGGTGGTTTAAGTGGCGGCGAAGTACGTATTGTGCCTAAAGATACTGTCAAGTTGTTAGATATTGGATTGGCTGAATTTACACGTTTAGTCAAACAATATGGAATAGATTCCGCGAAGTTGGCAGAGAAGGTCAATAATTGATTTTTTTTTTTTACTTTTGAACCTCAATTCGTTTGTATTGCAATCATTATTATGGAAAATAAATTTATGGAATTAGAAGAGCAAATCGTTAAGATGCTCAAAACAGTATATGATCCCGAAATTCCTGTCAATGTCTATGACTTGGGATTGATATATGATGTCGATATTGATGATGAGCATAATGTAACGATTAAGATGACATTGACAGCTCCTGCCTGTCCTGCCGCCGACTTTATTATGGAAGATGTGAAGATGAAAGTAGAATCGGTAGAAGGGGTCAAAAGTGTTGTTGTCAATCTGGTTTTTGAGCCGGAATGGGACAAGGACATGATGAGTGAGGAGGCTAAACTGGAGTTAGGCTTTTTGTAAATGGAACGCACAAAAATATATTTTGCATCTGATGCTCATTTGGGTTCCAATGTTTTTGGAGACCCTTTGATGGTTGAAAAACGTTTGGTGAGGTGGTTGGATAGCATTAAACATGATGCAAAAACGTTGTATTTGCTGGGAGATATTTTTGATTTCTGGTTTGAATATAAATATGTTGTTCCCAGGGGATTTACACGTTTTTTAGGGAAAATATCGGAAATGAGCGATATGGGTATTGAAATTCATTTCTTTATAGGTAATCACGACATCTGGATTTTTGACTACCTCACTAAAGAAACCGGAGCAATTGTACATAAAAAACCTTATATCACCGAAATTGAAGGAAAAAAATTTTTTCTTGCGCATGGCGACGGACTTGGCGATAAATCCAAATCGTTTAAGTTGATAAGGTATATTTTCCACAACCGGTTGTGCCAGATACTTTTTGCATCCATTCATCCCCGGTGGAGCATTGGTTTTGCCCATATCTGGTCGAGACATAGCAGGCAGCAGGGATTGAAAGAACCTGCCGGGTATTTCGGGGAAGATAAGGAACATCTGGTTCTGTTTGCCAAAGAATATCTTCAACAGGATTCCGGAATAGACTATTTTATTTTTGGTCACCGGCATATATTGCTTGATTTAATGCTCTCAAAAAAAAACCGCATGATGATTATCGGTGATTGGATACAATATTATTCTTATGCCGTTTTTGATGGAAATGAAATGCTTTTGGAACAATTTGATTCGGATATAACAAAATAAAAAATGAATCTGAAAGACGGTTGGTATCATTTTATTGCACTTTTTGTGGTTGCTATATGGGGAACAACTTTCGTTTCGACCAAAGTCCTGTTGTTTGCCGGATTATCTCCCGAAGATATTATGTTTTTCCGTTTTTTACTGGCATACATTGGTATCTGGCTTTTCGGGAAAAACAGGTTGTTTGCCAAAACATGGCAAGATGAACTCCTGTTTTTATTGCTTGGAATATTTGGTGGCTCTTTTTATTTCATCACTGAAAATACTGCTCTGAAATTTACATTGGCCTCAAATGTTTCGCTGATAGTCTGTACTGCACCTTTGTTTACAGCTGTTTTCTCCCATTTTATGTTAAAGAACGAAAAATTGAGCGCTCGTATAATAAATGGGTCTATTCTGGCGTTCTTAGGTATGGCATTAGTTGTTTTCAATGGACATTTTGTATTGAAATTAAGTCCTGTTGGAGATTTACTTAGCCTTTCGGCAGCATTATGCTGGGCTTTTTATACAATCATATTAAAGCGGGTAAGTTCGCGATATAATTCTTTATTTATAACCCGGAAAGTGTTTTTTTACGGTTTGGTGACTATTATTCCGGTGTTTTTATTTCATCCATTGACAACAAATCCGGAAATCCTTTCCAGTCCGGTTGTCTGGGGAAATTTGTTATTCTTAGGATTGATAGCATCCTTGTTTTGTTATTTTGCATGGAATGTAGTTATAAAGAAATTGGGAGCAATAAGGGCAACTAATTACATCTACCTCAATCCTTTGGCAACTTTGATAACTTCGTCTCTTATTATTCATGAAAAAATAACCGGGATTGCTCTGGCAGGAGCGGTCCTAATATTAATTGGTGTATTTTGGGTAGAAAAAGGTACGCCAATAAAGTATTTTAACCAAATATTCAGAAAGACGTGATTTCAGAAGAAAATATTATTTACCGTGATGATGATTTAGTGGCGATTAATAAGCCTTGTGGGTTGCTGGTGCATAGAACTGATATTTCCGACGAAGGAGAGCTTTTTGCACTTCAGTTACTTCGTGATTTATTAGGGCAAAGGGTATATAATGTACATCGAATCGACAGGCCAACTTCCGGAGTTTTACTTTTTGCGCTGAATAGTGGAGTAGCTTCCATAATGAATACCCAGTTTAAGGAGAAGAAAGTGAAGAAAACGTATGTGGCATTGGTCAGGGGATGGTTTCCACAGGTAACGTTTTTGAACTATCCTGTTAAAAATGGTGATGGGGTGTTATTTGATGCGGAAACTCATTTCTTTTTGCAGGAAAAATATGAATTGTCGATACCTGTTGAACCTTACGAAACTTCCCGTTATTCGAGGATAGAAGTGCATCCATTGACCGGGCGCTGGCATCAAATCCGGCAACATTTAGCTCATTTGCGGCATTATATAGTCAATGACCGGGTACATGGTACCAGTGCGCACAATAATATGTTTACTGAGCAATTGGGAATATCCAATCTTTTCCTTCATGCTCATAAATTGCAATTTACTCATCCCATAACAGGGGAAGAAATTTTAATTCAGGCGGAGTTTCCACCACATTGGACGGAATTTCAAAAAATAGTAGAAGAATATTCGATACAAACACTTTAATACGTGGTTAAAGAAATTAAAATAAGCACATACGATTATAACCTTCCAGATGATAAAATCGCCAAATTTCCTCTCAACAAAAGAGATGAATCTAAATTATTGGTATATAAAAACGGGAAAATAGGGGAGAGACAATTTAAATATCTGAACGATTATCTTCCTGAAAAATCATTGTTGGTATTTAACAATACAAAAGTAATTCAAGCCCGTTTGATTTTTCAGAAAGAAACCGGCGCCCAAATTGAAATTTTCTGTCTGGAACCGAAAGTGCCATCCGATTATGCCCAGGTTTTTATTCAAAATCAGAGCTGTACATGGCTTTGTATGATAGGCAATCTGAAAAAATGGAAGTCTGGGAAATTGGGGTGCAAGGTACAGGGTACAAGGTGCGAGGTGGAGAGGTTGGAAAGTTATGGAGATACACATTTGGTACGCTTTGAATGGGATAATCCGGAACTTAGTTTTGCTGAAATTCTGGAAATCTGTGGCGAATTACCTATTCCTCCTTATTTGAACAGGAAAACAGAAGAAAGTGATAACCATACTTATCAGACTGTTTATTCAAAGATAAAAGGTTCGGTAGCTGCTCCAACAGCAGGATTGCATTTTACAAAAGAAGTTTTTGATTCTTTATCGGAAAAAAATATTGACTTTGAAGAGTTGACTTTACATGTTGGGGCAGGTACTTTCAAACCGGTAAAAACAGAAACCATTGAAGAACACGTGATGCATACGGAATGCATTACAGTAAAAAAAACTACGGTAGAAAAGGTCTTAAGTAATTTGGGAAATATTTTTGCCGTTGGAACAACTTCTGTCCGAACTTTGGAGAGTTTGTATTATATCGGGGTTCTTATCTCGCGTAATCCGGATATTCCGGTTCAAAATATAGAAGTAACACAATGGATACCTTATAATGAGGAAAATAACCGGCTTCCGGTAAGTGGGGCATTAAATTATTTACTCCAGTATTTTAAACAAAATAATTTGAATAATCTGACTACCCATACACAGATAATGATAGCTCCGGGATACCGGTTTAAAATTGTGAATGGAATCATAACCAATTTTCATCAACCTAAAAGTACATTACTTTTGTTGATTTCTGCTTTTGTTGGTGAACGATGGAAGGATATTTATGATTATGCACTTGGTCATGATTTTCGTTTCCTGAGTTATGGAGATAGTTCGTTGTTGTTTAATCAACACAATGAGAGTTTATTGTGAAAAATATAAAATCCGTATGCTAAATATGAAAAAGAAAATTATTTATCGGAATAATCGCTTAGAGCGCACTAATTAAAACGAGGTGCTACCTTTGTAGCATGTAAAAACGGGATAAATTTATGGGGGTGAATTCAATATTGTTCTATAAACGGTTCCCTGATGAGGAGAGTTGTTGCCAATACATGTCAGCAATAAAATGGGCAGAAGGTTACATGTGCAAAAAATGTGGTCATACCAATTATTGCGCAGGCCGGAAGCCTTATTCACGACGTTGTACTCGTTGCAAGTATGATGAAAGCCCGACAGCGGGAACTATGTTCGATAAGTGTAAGTTCTCTCTGCATTTGGCA
>JAVBLO010000026.1:0-59641 GCA_031553415.1 Bacteroidales bacterium
TGCCAAATGCAGAGAGAACTTACACTTATCGAACATAGTTCCCGCTGTCGGGCTTTCATCATACTTGCAACGAGTACAACGTCGTGAATAAGGCTTCCGGCCTGCGCAATAATTGGTATGACCACATTTTTTGCACATGTAGCCTTCTGCCCATTTTATTGCTGACATGTATTGGCAACAACTCTCCTCATCAGGGAACCGTTTATAGAACAATATTGAATTCACCCCCATAAATTTATCCCGTTTTTCCATGCTACAAAGGTAGCACCTCGTTTTAATTAGTGCGCTCTAAGCGATTATTCCGAAAATTTCATATTCGAAAGAAATTGAAGAATTGAGAATTGAGAATTGAGAATTGAGAATGAAATCCAGAAAACTTTTTGGAATATATTCATTCTCAATTCTCAATTCTCAATTCCTTCAGCGCTTCATTTTCTTTTTCTCTCATCACTTTTTCATCTTTCGGAGATTTGTCTTTAAAACCACAAAGATGCAATATACCATGAATAATTACACGATTTAATTCTTCAGCATAATCCGTACCAAATTTTTCAGCATTTGAACGGACTGTATCAAGCGAAATAAATAAATCGCCAGACATGACATTACCTTCGGAATAATCAAATGTGATTATATCAGTATAATAATCGTGATTGAGATATTGTATATTTATTTCTAAAATTTTTTCGTCAGAACAAAAGATATAGGCAATTTCGCCAATTTTTTTATTATGAGAAGCAGCTACCGATTTTATCCAGTCAGAAATTTCCCGTCGTTTGATTTTGGGGAATTTAATATCTTCAGATTGATATGCAATTGCCATAACCGTAAATACTACAAATTGAAAACGGTTGAATTTTCAAATTTGCAGCAAAGATACTTATAATTTGGGAATAGGGAAAATAACTTTTCCCTATCGTCTCTCATATAATAAAAAAGTATAATCATAAGGATTTTTTTCATCAGCTTTACATTCTTCACGACTTACTTCTTCCCATTCTGAATAATAAATTTCAGGGAAAAAAGTATCTGCATCATCAAATGTTGCATGAATTCTAGTCAGGTAAAGTTTATTAACCAAAGGTAAGGTTTGTTTGTAAACTTCACCTCCGCCAATAATAAATATTCTTGAATTATCTATCTGATTATCAAACACTTCAGAAATAGATGAATAAACTAAACAATTATCAAAAGACAAATTCTTATTACGAGTTAAGACCACATTCATCCGGTTAGGTAAAGCGCCTTTAGGCAAAGACTCAAAAGTTTCCCGTCCCATCACAACCGTATGTCCGGTAGTCAATTCTTTAAAACGCTTCAAATCAGCAGGAAGATGGCATAATAAACCATTATTCCTTCCTATTTCATTATTTTCACCAATAGCTACAATAATTGAGATATCCATATATAATCTAATCTGAAAAAATGTTGATATAAAAGTACTAGTTTTTCAAAAAATGAAGAAAAAAAGCCGTATTTAAATTTATTTTGACTTAATTTGTAAGTTGAAACAGAAACATTAAATTGTTAGAAAAAATTGAATCACTATGAATGATGCCCTAGATCCTAAAGAAGTCATCTCCAATGACGAAATTATCCTTGAGGAAAACAAACTCAACGAATCTTCCAATCAGGAAGAAATTACAAATGCAGAGCAAACAGAAGAAAAAGTCGATAAACTATCCAAAGAGCAAATTGTCGAAAATTTAACTGCTGCCATTGAACAACCTGTAACTGAATCTGTTCGCCACGAAGTAGACCTATTAAAACAAGCCTTCTACAAATTGAAAAAAGCTGAGACAGAAAATGCCAAGCAAGCCTTTATTGCGGCAGGAGGAGAAGAACAAGATTTTCAACCGGCTAATGATGAAACAGAAGAAAAGTTAAAATCCCTATTGCAAACTTTCAAAGAAAAGAAAGCTTCACTTGCCGCTGAAGAAGATAAAGTCAAGGAAGCCAATTTAGCATCCAAATTAGTGATAATTGAAAAATTGAAAGTTTTAATCGAAAGTCAGGACGACTTCTACAAAGTATATAACGAGTTCAAAAAACTCCAACAGGAGTGGAAAGAAATCAAACACGTGCCTCAGGCCAATGTAAATGAGCTTTGGAAAGAATATCAACTCTACAGTGAAAAATTCTATGATTTATTGAAAATCAACAATGAAATGCGTGATTATGATTTCAAGAAAAATCTGGAATTAAAAGAAACCCTTTGTGAAGCTGTAGAACGTCTTGAAAAAGAACCTGATATTATTTCAGCCTTCCACCAGCTACAAAAATTACATCAAGAATGGCGCGAAATCGGTCCTGTAGCCAAAGAATTCAGAGATTCAATCTGGGAACGCTTTAAAAAAGCTTCTACAGTTATCAATAAACTGCATCAGGAACATTTTGAATCTCTAAAAGAATTGGAAGAACGTAACCTGGAAGAAAAAACAAAAATCTGCGAAGAAATGGAAACCATCAATTATGATGAACTAAAAACCTTCAAAGATTGGGATGATAAAAACAGGCAAGTACTTGACTTGCAAGAAAAATGGAAAACCATTGGATTCGCTCCCAAGAAAAATAATGTAAAAATATTTGAACGCTTCAGGGCAGCTTGTGACAACTTTTTCCAACAAAAAAGTGAATTTTACAAAGGAGTAAAAGAAACAATGGATGAAAACCTCAAGAAAAAAGAGGATTTATGTGAAAAAGCGGAAACACTGAAAGACAGCCAGGATTGGAAGGAAACAAGCGATAAATTGATTGCTTTGCAGAAGGAATGGAAAACTGTCGGCGCTGTTTCCCGCAAGTACTCTGATGCTGTGTGGAAACGTTTTATCACAGCTTGTGACTATTTCTTCGAACAAAAAAATATTCATTTTTCATCACAAAAAACTGAGGAAGTCGAAAATCTGAACAAGAAAAAGGAATTAATTGAAAAAATTAACGCTATCGACGAATCACTTCCAAGCTCAGAAGCTATAGCAATTATCCGGGAACATATGACTGAATGGAACAGCATAGGATTTGTTCCTTTCAGGGAAAAAGACAGAATATACAAAGAATATCGTACTGCTGTAGACAAGCACTTCGACCGCTTGAAAGTTGATGAATCAGAAAGACGTTTGCAATCATTCAGAACTAATCTGAATGATTTAAAATCAGGAGATAAATCAAAAAACAGGCTGCTCAATGAACGCGAAAAACTCATGAGAACTTACGATCGTTTGAAAAATGATATTCAAACTTACGAAAACAACATCGGTTTTCTTTCGATTTCTTCTAAAGGAGGAGGCGGTTTGGTAAAAGAAATGAACCGGAAAATCGAAAGCCTGAAAGAAGAACTCAAACTTATCGAGAAAAAAGTTCAGGTTATTGACGAAAATTTAGATGCATGAAAATCGGTATCCTTTCTTCAGGAGGAGATTGTCCTGGAATAAATTCTGCCATCAGAGGTGTAGGAAAAACTGCCATCGCCCATTACGGAATGGAAGTTATCGGCCTGCATGGGGGCTTTTTAGGACTACTCAATAAAGATACCATTCCGCTTGATGATAATGCCCTCTCAGGAATTCTCAACTTGGGAGGGACTATTCTGGGAACTTCACGCGAGAAACCTTTCCGTAAAATGCTTGGTGAAGACGAAAGCAAACCTAAAATCATTAAAGAAAATTACCATGATTTAGGTTTGGATTGTTTGGTTTGCATTGGAGGAAACGGTACCCAAAAAACTGCATATAAACTTTCTGAATTAGGATTAAATATAATCGGTATTCCTAAAACCATCGACAATGATGTTTGGGGAACTGAAATTACTTTTGGTTTTGATACAGCCGTAGACATTGCGACAGATGCCATCGACCGTTTGCATTCCACTGCCAGTTCTCACAACCGTGTTATGGTAATCGAACTAATGGGGCATAACGCTGGTTGGATTACTCTTCATGCAGGTATGGCTGGAGGAGCTGACATTATCCTTCTTCCTGAATTGGGATTCGATATGGATGAAATTGCTAAAGCGGTTTTAGCACGTGCAGAAAAAGGTAAGCGATATTCTATTGTAGCTGTAGCGGAAGGCATTGATATCGGAGAAGAAAACAAAAAAAAATATAAACATCCGGCTTCTTATATTGCAGAAAAAATAGAAGAACTAACAGGCATTGAAAGCCGCGAAACAGTATTAGGTTATGTTCAACGTGGCGGACATCCGTCGGCTTATGACCGTATTTTAGCTACCCGCCTGGGAGGACATGCAACAACGCTTATAGCCAGAAAAGATTTCGGGCGCATGGTTTGCCTTAAAAAGGGAGAAATAACTTCAACATCACTGGTTAAGGTTGCGGGGAAATTAAAGATTGTAGAGCCTGAAAACGACCTCATTTTGCAAGGAACCCGAATGGGAATATCCTTCGGAAGGAAGTTATAACATTTCCGGACTCATTCCAAAACCTTCTTTCAAATGGCAACATCCTTCTGGTTCGACATGCACTACAATATCATACACATTTTCTACTGAATCCCGTATACTCTTCTCAACCTCATGAGCAATATCATGAGCAGCTTTCAAAGTCATATTCCCATCAACTTCAATATCCAAATCAATCATATAAAAATTTCCTATCTGGCGTGACCTTACCCGATGAGGATTATTTGCTCCGGGAACACGATCAACTGCATCAAAAATAGTTTGATAAACAGAAGGGTCTTTTACTCCATCCATCAAAGTCACATTCGATTCCATAAATATACCAACAGCCGATTTAATGATATAAACACTTATCAATAATCCTGTGATAGAGTCTAATGTAGGCATTTTCAAGATAAAAGTAAAGAACAATCCCAACAAAACGCTTCCTGAAATCATCACATCATTCCGGAGATTTTTTGCATTGGCAATCAACATGGAACTATTTACTTTTTTTCCTTGCTTGAATTGGTAATAAGATAGCAACAATTTTCCAACCATGGAAAATACAGTAACATAAATCGCTATCATCATCGGTAATTCACGAGGCTCAGAAAATATAATGCTTTTTCCGGTTGATATAAGCATTTGTAAACCGGCAAAAAAGATAATAAACGAAAGAACTTTTGTAGCAATATCTTCAGCCTTTTCATAGCCAAAAGCATATTTAGAATTAGGAGGACGGCTTACAATACGGGCAGTAAATAATGTCACCAGAGAAATCACCACATCCGTTGCAGAATCAATCCCATCACCTAACACAGCAATACTACCTGCAATAATTCCCACTACAATTTTTGCTGTAGCTAATGCAGCATTACCAATGATACTTACCCAGGAAGCCCGAATCAGTACTTTTTCTCTATTATCCATTTTTTAACAGGCAAATTTAAATTAATCCCAATTTTGATGCATACCTCACGGCCTCAATAGAATTACTGGCCTGGAGTTTTGTCAGAATATTCTGACGATGAGTATTAACAGTATTCACACTGATAGAAAGCTTATCAGAAATTTCCCTACTATAAAATCCTAGCTTAACCATATTAAGGACTTCCAATTCACGTGAACTTAAATTTGGCATACTATTTTTCAACATTGGGGGAGAAAATAATTCTCCATTTCTAAAATTAACTACCTGCGACATAGCAGTTTCATTTTGCTGATCGGGAGAAATATCCATAACAGACAATGCCAGCCAAAGGTTTCCATTGATATCTGTTTCCAACACTTGAAATTGTTCTACTACACGAATGTATTTTCCCTTGGCATTCATTACCCGCAGTTCATTAACCAACTTATAATCAAACATCATTTTTTTATCAGGTAGGGCATTTGCAAAATTTATCATAGCAATTCCAGCCTTGTCTACAATTTCATAATCATCAGGATGTATCTGCGGGTGAAAATAGACATTATCGCCATTTTCATCTAACTGCACTTCAATTCCCAGAATATTATTTGATCCATAGCAAGCCAAAATATGTTCACATGTATAATGGTCAAAAACTGTTATATAAGAGTTATTTATCAAGGCCAATTGATTCAATATAATCCGGTGTTTGTCCAATACCGAATAATCCAGATGCGACAACATTTGAGCTACATTTTCAAAAGCTTCACGGCTTTCAACATTCCAGTCCGGCTGTTTTTTTTGCATAAGTAAATTAGTTACACGGCATGCAAAGGTAATTAAATTTTGCAAATCAAAATACCGGCAATTACAACCAAAAAAACAACAAAAACGAATGACATACCAAGAAGGTAAAATAGGCAATTTCATTACAAATACTGATTAATCAGTATTGCCCGGAAATTTTTATCTTTATTATTTTGCAGAATAATTCAACAAATATAATTAACATAATAAAAAGTAATGAAAAAAGAATTTCTAATTGTAATCTTTGTATTTATTTTCACTATAACTTTTGCTCAAAAATCCACACAAAACATAAGGGGAACCGTAAAAGACGGAGCATCAGACGAACCTTTATCATATGTCACAGTTGTATTAATCAATACCAATTATGGAACATCCACCGACAGTTTGGGTAATTTTATCATTAAAAATGTTCCGGTAGGACGCTATGATATAGAAGTAACTTATCTTGGATATGAACCAACAATTATCAAAGAAATATTGCTTACAGCTGCTAAAGAAGCTTTTTTAGAAATACCCCTGAAAGAAAATCTACGAGAATTAAAAGAAGTATTGGTGACACCGCAAATCAATAAAACACAACCGTTGAATAAAATGGCTACCGGAAGCGCACGCATGTTAAGCGTGGAAGAAGCCAAACGTTACGCCGGAGGATTTGACGACCCTGCCCGTTTAGCTTCATCTTTTGCCGGAATAGGAAGCAACATGGGAAACAATGGAATAGTAGTAAGGGGAAATGCTCCCAAATTCCTGCAATGGCGTTTAGAGGAAGTTGAAATACCTAATCCCAATCACTTCGCTGATGTAACAGGTTTCGGTGGGGGAGGACTCACAGCTTTAAGTAGCCAGGTATTAGGCAATTCCGATTTCTTCACAGGAGCTTTTCCAGCCGAATATGGAAATGCATTATCTGGTGTCTTTGATATAAAATTACGCAATGGAAACAATCAAAAAAGAGAAAATACTTTTCAATTAGGAGCCATAGGAATTGATGTTGCTTCAGAAGGACCATTCAAAAAAGGAGGAAAAGCATCCTATTTATTCAATTATCGTTATTCAACTTTAGCACTTTTAAGTCCTTTAATGCCAGACGATGCTGACGGAACCCGTTATCAGGATCTATCTTTCAAACTGAATTTTCCGACTCAAAAAGCAGGAACTTTTTCTGTTTGGGGAATTGGTTTGATTGACCGTTCAGGACAAACTGCAGAAACCGATTCAACTAAATGGGAATATCTACAAGACAAAGAAGACCAGGATGTAAAGCAATACATGGGTGCTATAGGTTTTGGACATAAAATTCTATTTAATGATAATGATGCTTTCCTGAAAACTACTTTGGCTGCAACCGTAAGCGGATTGGATATGCATACGGAACGTATGGACAATGACATACAATTACTTCCTCAAAATGTGATTCAAAATACAAACTGGAATTTTGTTTTATCATCATATATCAACAAAAAATTCAGTGCGAAACATACCAACAAAACCGGTATCCAGGTAACCGGATTAATGTACAATATGTTATTAAAAAATTCCGAACCTGCAGGAACAGCATTGCAAACACTCACAGATGAAAACGGATTCAGCGCTTTACTTTCAGCTTATAGTAATTCATCTATCAATCTTTCAGATAAATGGACATTAAATGCCGGAATTATCGGCCAATTTTTCACGCTTAACAATCATTACAGCATTGAACCCCGTATCGGATTGAAATGGCAATTCCAACCCGATAAAACATTGATGCTTTCTTACGGTATGCACAGCCGGTTGGAAATGTTGAATTATTATTTTACCCGTTCAGAAACAGGAGAGTATATCAATAAAGAACTTGATTTCACACGCTCTCAACATCTTGTTTTATCATACGACCAAAGTTTTGGAAATGACTTTCATTTGCGTATAGAACCATATATTCAACAATTATATGATGTTCCGGTAATTGCCGACAGTTCCTATTCATTTATCAATCTGCAAAGTGATTGGTTTTTGCATGAAAAATTAGAAAATTCCGGGAAAGGACTTAACTATGGAATCGACATCACTTTCGAAAAATTCATGTCGCAAGGATATTATTTCATGATAACCGGTTCATTGTTCGAATCACGTTATCAAGGTGGAGACGGCATTTGGAGAAATACAAGATACAATCGTAATTTCCTTACTAATTTATTAATAGGAAAAGAATGGATGATTGGTAAATACAAACAAAACATATTCAATGCCAATGTACGTTTGTCTTATCAAGGTGGAGACAGATACTCACCAATCGACAATATTTCTTCACTCTTTGAAGAAGATGCTATATATAATGAAAAAGATGCTTTTTCAAAAAAACTTACTCCTGCTTTCCTTGCACATTTTACAATAAGCTATAAAATAAACAAAAAGAACCTGGCACATGAATTTGCCATTAAAATGCTGAATACAACAGGATATAAGGAATTTTATGGTCACAGATATAATTTCAAGACAAAAACAGTAGATGAAAACGGAGAATCGATTGTTATTCCTAATATTAGCTACAAAATAGAATTTTGAAAAATAAATTACTACTTTTGTGGCGAAATTCTACAATAATAAATCATATCATCTCTTTTATTCATGAACAAGAATATCCCTTTCAAGATCTTTTCAGGAACAAGTTCTCTTTATTTAGCAGAAAAAATTTGTAACAGTTTGGGTTGTGAACTTGGAAAAATGAACATCGAACGTTTTGCCGACGGAGAATTTTCTGTTTCTTATGAAGAATCTATTCGCGGATCGTATGTATTTTTAGTACAATCCACTTTCCCGAATTCCGACAATTTAATGGAATTACTGCTTATGATTGATGCTGCTAAACGTGCTTCGGCCAAATCAATTATTGCTGTTGTTCCTTATTTCGGATGGGCGCGTCAGGACAGGAAAGATAAACCCCGTGTTTCAATCGGAGCAAAACTGATTGCTGATTTATTAGCTACTGCAGGAATCAACCGTTTGATTACAATGGATTTACATGCTGACCAAATTCAGGGATTTTTCAATGTGCCGGTAGACCACTTATATGGTTCATCCATTTTTGTAGAATATGTTAAAACATTGAATTTGCCTAATTTAGTTATGGCAACACCTGATGTTGGAGGGACAAAAAGAGCCAATGCATACGCTAAACATCTGAATGTACCAATGGTCATTTGCTATAAATTAAGGAAAAAAGCCAATGAAATTGCTGAAATGAAAGTAATCGGTGATGTAAAAGGTATGGATGTTTTGCTTGTAGATGATATGGTCGATACAGCAGGAACTATTACTAAAGCTGCTGATTTGATGCTGGAACAAGGAGCAAATTCCGTAAGGGCCATTGCTACACATGCTGTTATGTCAGATCCGGCTTCCATGAGAGTTGATCAATCGGCTTTAACAGAAATCATTTTTACTGACAGTATCCCTTATTCAAAGAAAAGCGAAAAAGTAAAAATACTTTCTATTGCAGATATGTTTGCTGATGCCATCAGCCGGGTATTTAATAATGAATCGATTAGTTCGTTGTATTTGGATTTGAAATAAATATTTTCATTTAATATGGAAATACCGGAATATAATTTATTCCGGTATTTTTTTTACTTGCCTGTCAATGTTATAATAATATCTTACCGAATCTTCCAGCAAAAATTCGGATGCAAAACTTTTCTTTAAATTCTGTTCCGGAAAACTAATATTTGCCATATCAAGAATTGAATAAAAAATATTTGATGAACTCAATTTTTTATCCTTATTTGCATACAAATTATTAATTTTATCTTCATTAATTTCCCTGTATTTTTGTGAAGTCCAAATAATTAAAGGAACATGAAAATCATATTTGGTAGTTATCACATTGGCATGTAACACAACATTTTCCTTTGTATCAAACAAATTTTCACCATGATCAGATGTATAAACCAATGCACTGGTAACATTCAAACTATCCAATTTCCGGATTGTATTTGCTAAAAAATAATCAGTATACAATATGGAATTATTATATGTATTTATAAATTTTTCTTTATTTTCCAACGAAATGAGAGAATAATCAAATGCTCCTTCAAAGCTAGGTTTAAAAACTTCATATTGTAGTGGATAACGAAAATTATATCTAAAATGGCTTCCTAAAGTATGAAAAACTACCAAAACTTTATCTTCATTCTTACTCAATATTTTATTCAAATTAACCCACAATTTCTCATCAAAATTATTATATGCATCGAAGTCAGTCGAACTGAAAAACTCACCGTCAGTATCTTTGGATATTCTTCTGATAAAACTACTTTCTGCACTCTGGTTAGCAATCCAATAAGTCTTAAATCCGGCTTCTTTAAATGCATCAACAAAAGACTTTTCATAGTTAAATCTATCACGATCCTGAGCTGAAGCCCTTGTTAAAATCAAAGGTAAACTAAAAGATGTAAGATTAGCTTCGGAATAAAAATCAGAATATGAAATAAGATGATCTGTTTTTTCAAGTAAAGGAGTTGTTTTGACATTATAACCATTGATAGAAAAGTTATCATAACGAGCTGTTTCCCCTATTATAAAAAAATACATTTCCTTTCCTTCAATTGATTTAGAGCATGTGGCATGAAATGAAAAATCTTTTAATTTAGACTGTTTATTTTTTATATTTAATTTTTCATCCCACACATTCTTGCCAATAATAATTATATCGCAAGGATATATTTTACGAAACTTCAAACTAAAAACAGATGCTGCTTCTTCAAACAAATAATCCTTATCTGTAAGAGTTTTTTTAACTAAATGATAATAATAACCAAATCCACAACAAAAAAATAAAAACAAACCTACTAATATAATCAAACGGGACTTTACAGAAGTAATAAAATATTCATTCTTTATTTTTTTTATAACAATGAAAAAATATACAACCCAAAGTACAAAAATAAAAAACAGAATAATCTTTATAGAAGATAAAACCTCCATTGCTTCTCCCATATTAGTATCAAAAATTGCCATTAGGAAACCGAAACTGATCGGCATTTTACTTAAATAAATGTGAGCGATCTCAATTGGAGCTAACAAAACAAAAATACCATGAAACAAAAAGAATGTTCTTGCCTTTAAAAATAATGATGGTATCAAAAAAATTAAAATTGAAGTAATTAAATAAATTATTTTTTTTAACAAGCCTCCGGATAAATCAGAACCAACACTTACAAGATAAATATTAGGTAATAATACTAGAATAGATAAAAAAATTATCCATTGAAAATCAGAACGAATATTTTTAAGAAAGCAATTCATTATTAAATATAACCTTATTTTATAAATACACTAAAATTCACTGCTCCATATACCCTATGCTGTTCAAAACAAGGCAATTTAGAAAAATCATATTTTTTGGAATGTTCCATAATAAAAACACCACCATCTTTCAACAAACCTTTTCCAATAATCATTGAAGGAATTTTTTCCAATTCTTTCAAAGCGTAGGGCGGATCTGCAAATACAAAATCAAATTGCTGGCGACAATCTTCCAAAAACCTGAAAACATCTCGTTTTAATGGAATAAGTGCTTCTGTTTTCAGTTCTTTCTGTACTTTTTTAATAAACCCATAATGGGCAAAATCTTTTTCAACACAAATAACTTGCTTACATCCCCTTGAAATCAATTCAAAACTAATACTCCCTGTGCCTGCAAATAAATCCAAAGCATCACAGTCATCCAAAGCAATCAGATTTGAAATGACATTAAAGATATTTTCTTTTGCAAAATCTGTTGTCGGTCGTGCTTTAAAACTTTTGGGTATATCAAACCGGCGGCTTTTATAAATTCCACTTATAATTCGCATAAGGTAAGAGATAAAAGTTCAAACGGAACCAGATGTATATCTAATCCGGAAAAGTGTTCAGAAGGCGTTATATTAACCGGAAAAACACTATGAACATACCTTTGCACCTGTTTGATTAATTCAGGTTTTTGAGAAGAATTTCCTGCAATATAAATGGAATCTTTTAACTGATTCAAATTAAACTGTTTCCAGATGAAAAAAATATAATAAACAGCATCATTCAAATGAATATATTTGAAATGATTAGCAAAAATAAACTCACCGGAAGGTGCATAATACATTACATCTAACCCTCTGTTTTGCACGTTCACTATTAATCTGTGAGTATTTCCCATACGGGTTCTTTCACCAAAATAAGAAAGCAAGGGAGATAAATGATGTACAAACCGGAAATCAGCAAAGGTTCTATTAAAAAAATCATAAAGCTTTTCAGAAATACCATGTAATATGATAAGTTCAGGTTTTCTGAGAATCTGAACTAAAACTTTATCATCATTTTCAGAAAAATTGAATCGAAAAAATTCATCTTTCTTCTTTTCATCAAAAACATCTCCCGGGACAAAAGTAAAACCGGCAGTTTTATTTACGACAAATATTTTCCGGTAAGAAGATGCTAAAAATTCATTTTCGTAATAAAAATTCTCAAAACCTGAAAAGGTATCTTCTCCAGGTTTTCTTTCTATTTCATGATAAAAAAAACTTCCATCTTCGACAGGATTATACATCGAAAAAGAATACATTTCGTCTGAAATTTCAAAAATCAAAATGTATTTTTTAGTAAAAGATAAATCGAATTTTTCCGGAAGTTTCATTCAAAAATTTATATTACTATATTCACAATCTTCCCCTTAACTACAATTACTTTTTTAGGTGTTTTCCCTTCCAACCATTTTACAGAATTTTCATGAGCCAATATTGTTTTTTCAACTTCTTCAACAGAAGTATCAGCAGGAAAATCTATAAAATAACGGGCTTTGCCATTAAAAGAAACAGTATATTTTGCAGTGTCTTCAACCAAATAAGTTTCATTACATTCAGGAAACTCAGCATCACAAACAGTTGTATTATTCCCTAAAGCATGCCAGAGTTCTTCAGAAATATGTGGAGCAAAAGGAGCTAAGACAATAATTAAATCACTTAAAACAGCTTTTTTATTACATTTCAAAGCACTCAATTCATTGACACAAATCATAAACGCAGCTACAGAAGTATTAAAAGAGAAATTCTCAATATCATAAGCTACTTTTTTAATCAACTTATGCAATGATTTTAATTCCTCAGCTGTAGGTTGTTCTTCGCTGACAGCTAATTTATCTTCTTTGTAGAATAAATTCCAAAGTTTACGTAAGAAACGATGAACTCCGTCAATACCATTTGTATCCCAAGGTTTGGATTGTTCCAACGGACCTAAAAACATTTCATATAAACGCAAAGTATCAGCCCCGAATTTTTCAACAATTACATCCGGATTAACGACATTGAACATCGACTTAGACATCTTTTCAACAGCCCATCCGCAAATATATTTACCATCTTCCAAAACAAATCCAGCTGTTTTGTATTCAGGATTCCAATTTTTAAATGATTCAATATCCAAAACATCATTTGAAACAATATTTACATCTACATGAATAGGTTGAACATCGTATTGATTTTTTAAATTTAAAGAAACGAAAGTGTTAGTATTCTTAATTCTGTAAACAAAATTCGAACGACCTTGAATCATTCCCTGGTTAACCAATTTTTTGAAAGGTTCATCCTCACAAACAACACCTAAATCAAATAAGAATTTATTCCAGAAACGGCTGTAAATCAAGTGACCGGTAGCATGTTCGGTTCCACCAATATATAAATCAACATTGCGCCAATATTCATTGACATTTTTGTTTACCAAACCGTTATTATTGTTTGGATCTTCATAACGGATATAATAAGCTGAAGACCCGGCAAATCCTGGCATAGTACAAAATTCTAACGGATAACCATTATAAGTCCAGTCTTTAGCACGTCCTAAAGGCGGTTCTCCTTTCTCTGTAGGCAAAAACTTATCAATTTCAGGTAATTCTATAGGTAAATCTTTTTCATCGACTGTATAAGGCATTCCGTCTTTGTAATAAACAGGAAACGGTTCACCCCAATAACGCTGGCGACTGAAAATAGCATCCCGCAGACGATAATTAATTTTTACTTTACCTAATCCTTTTTCTTCAACATATTTTTTTGTCTTTATAATAGCTTCTTTTACAGTCAATCCATTCAAGAAACCAGAATTCATCATGATTCCTTCTTTGGCATCAAAACTTTCTTCCGAAACATCACAACCTTCAATCAAAGGAATAATAGGTAAATTGAAATGTTTAGCAAAAGCATAGTCACGACTATCATGTGCAGGAACTGCCATAATAGCACCGGTTCCATATCCTGCTAATACATAATCTGAAATCCAAATGGGAATTGCTTCTCCATTAAACGGATTAATGGCATATGAACCTGTGAAAACCCCACTAACTTTCTTATCAGATATACGTTCACGTTCCGTACGACGTTTTACAGCTTCTAAATATATTTCAACTTCTTCTTTTTGCTCCAAAGTTACAACCTGTGAAACATAATCCGATTCAGGAGCCAATACCATGAAAGTAACTCCGAAAATAGTATCGGCACGAGTAGTAAATACAGTAAATTCTAAATCAGAATCTTTGATTTTGAAATTCATTTCCGCACCTTCCGAACGACCTATCCAATTCTTTTGTGTTTCTTTCAATGAATCTGTCCAATCCAATTTATCTAATCCGTCCAACAAACGTTGAGCATAAGCAGAAACACGAAGACTCCATTGACGCATCAGTTTTTGTTCAACAGGATAACCTCCACGGACGGAAAGTCCTTCGCTCACTTCATCATTGGCTAAAACGGTTCCCAAAGCGGGACACCAGTTCACCATCGTATCAGCTAAAAAAGCAATACGATAATTCAATAATATTTCTTGTTGTTCTTTTTCAGATTTAGCATTCCATTCTTCCGCAGTAAAACCTAATTCTTCACTGCAAGCAACATTCATATCTTGCGTTCCTTGTTGTTTGAATGCTTCTATCAATTCTTCAATCGGACGAGCTTGTTGTTTATCATTACAGTAATATGAATTAAACATTTTCACAAAAGCCCATTGTGTCCATTTATAGTAATCAGGTTCACAAGTTCTGACTTCTCTTTCCCAATCGAAACAGAAACCTATTTTATCTAATTGTTCACGATAACGTTCAATATTATTTTTAGTAGTTATGGCAGGATGTTGTCCTGTTTGAATTGCATATTGTTCAGCAGGAAGTCCGTAAGCATCATAACCCATAGGATGAAGCACATTGAAACCTTTGAGGCGCTTATAACGGGAATAAATATCGGAAGCAATATAACCTAATGGGTGACCTACATGTAGTCCTGCTCCCGAAGGATAAGGAAACATATCTAGCACATAGTATTTAGGTTTACTCTTATCTTCTTTTACCTGGTAAATTTTGTTTTCTTTCCAGTAATTTTGCCACTTCTTCTCGATTTCATTAAAATTGTACTCCATGTCTTATTAAATTGAGAGTGGAGAATGAATTCGTTAACAAAATAATCATTCTCAATTCTCCACTATTTTGAACTTGCAAAGGTAGTTAATTAATCATTAACGAAATAATTCTAAAATAAAAATCAGCTCACATTCTATCACAGAAGATGAGCTGAAAACTTAAACCTTTAATATTTTAACCAAACTTTATAAAAAATAAAAAACAGCCTATGGTCTATCACAGAAGATAAGCTGTGAAATATATAATCTGGTTTTGGTAGAAATATTATAGCTAAGGTCTGGAATAAATAATTAACCAAAAAACATTTGTAACTCATGAACGAACCCAATTATTTCAAACCATTACTTTGCAAAATTATAAGTAAACCATTGAAGTATCATGTATACAATAACTATAAAATTGTATACAACAAAAAAATTAACTTACTGGAATTCAGAAAATTATTAAATTTTAAAAATCATTTTTGTATACAACACATTATTTAAAGTAGAAAATTAAAAAATAGAATAAAAGAAAATACTAAAAAATCAATGAGGTTGGATGTTATATAAAGTTATTGGCATCTGAATAATTAATATTTATCTTTTAAATTTAAAATTCAGAAATAATGATGATAAACGGGTGTTGATAATATTGATAAGATTTTATTAAAAAATTTGCTTTTTAAGTTATTAAGACATTCCGGAGAATGAATGTTTATTTATTAACAATGATTTCAATAATTAATATTTTGATTTAAGCGGAATTAATATTTTTATTAACAATATGTTCATAATTATTAGAGTTGAAAAAATTTTGTTTTTAAAACTATTGAAAACGTTAGGAACTGTCTTTATAAATTTATGAAAAAACAATTAAGAATTTGTTTCATTTTTATGAAGAGTTATTATACAATAGTGTTTCGTTTCGTGTCAATAGTATTTTATTATTTTTTATCAAAAGAAATTCACAGTTTATCAACATATGAAATATAAAATGTAACAAACGGTGAACAGAATATCATTAAGTATTTTTCTGTTCACCGTTAACTTTTTTATAATTAATTATTTATAATCCTAATTGTGCAGATATTTCCAGCATTCTTTGTATTGATTTGACAGCCTTTTTTCTTATTTTTTCGTCTACAAATATCTCAGGAATTTCATATTTCAAACAATTATATAATTTTTCTATTGTGTTAAGCCGCATGAAATTACATTCATTACAAGCACATGAGCTATCGTTTGGAGGTGCAGGAATAAACAATTTATCCGGGTTTTTCTTTTGCATTTCATGCAAGATTCCGGATTCTGTAGCAACAATGAACTTTTTATTTGGAGATTTCGTAGCAAAATTCAATAAAGAAGCTGTAGAGCCTATATGATCTGCTAATTTTAATATAACACTTTTACATTCGGGATGAGCCAAAACTAATGCATCAGGATTTTCTTTCTTCAATTGTAAAATTTTTTCGAGAGAAAATTGTTCATGTACATGGCAGGCGCCATCCCAAAGTACCATATTCCTGCCTGTAATACTATTAATATAGTTGCCAAGATTTCTATCAGGACCAAATATGATAGGAGTTTCAGGTGGAAAACTTTCAACAATCTGGCGGGCATTGGTTGAAGTAACCACTACATCAGTTAATGCTTTTACGGCAGCTGTTGTATTTACATAAGAAATAACCGTATGTCTGGGATGTTCTTTGATGAATTTTTCGAAATCTTCGGCATTACAACTGTCTGCCAATGAACAACCGGCATTCAAATCAGGCACAAAGACCCGTTTTTCAGGACAAAGTATTTTAGCAGTTTCACCCATGAAATGAACACCGCAAAGAACAATAATATCAGCAGTAGTTTTTGCTGCCCATTGGGCTAATGCAAGACTATCACCGACAAAATCAGCTATATCCTGAATGTCTCCCTGTTGATAATAATGGGCTAATATGATTGCATTTTTTTCTTTTTTCAAATCATTAATAGCCTTTCTCAAATCCAAATCTTTTGGAACAGGAATATCTAAAAATCCGGCAGGTTTAATATTATCATTCATAGATTATTATTGATTTATTGCTTTATAAGTATAAGTTTGTTGATCGGTCTGAAGTTTTATGATGTATATTCCCTTATTTTCAACAGGAAATGATATATTTCCGGCAATTGTTTGCTTTAAGATGATTTGGCCATTTATGTCTGACATTTCTACCTTTGTTGTCTCGGTTATATTTTCAAAATTAATTGATCTACCATCAAAATAAGCAAACAGAACATTTTTTCCAATGGTTTTAATTGCAGATGGATTAGAAGATTTAAAATCGAAAGAAACCAAACCTAAAATAGTGTTATTATCAATATTTTCGATGATTACGTCAGAGTTTTCTCCTACCCATGATTTAAGATTATGCGGATTTGTATTATCACTGATTGAAGTTATGTAACTTATTCCAGGATAAGGTGTACCTCTGTAAGCTTCAACATATCCCCAATAATCGTTTGCGGATATAGTGGAAGGTAGAGGAGCCGAAAAAACAAATGAAAAACATTGGTGGTTTCCTATTATGTTTGGTTTTTTATTGTTCCAATAAGTGATATAATTATTTGATTTATCTACATGATAAATTAACATGCCACTATTATTTTTGTTTCCAACATAATTGTACAATAGATAACTATCCCATTTTTCGATTTTTCTGTTTTCAATCAAAAAATATTCATTATTTGTTGGAGTATTAATCCTATATGCAACGTTTGAAGATATGGATTCTAATGTTAAATGTTGAGTAACTTCATTTGCTGTTAATACAGTAGGTTCTAACCAACCCAACATATTTCTTTCCATAGAATTAAAATATGGTGGAGTTTTTCCATCATTCAAGTAATTTCCGGAATGCATAATACTCCAGGCTCCAACACCTATTCCCAATCCGTTAGTTGATCCATCTGTATCATACAAGTCAGGAAGACCAAGGGAATGAGAATATTCGTGTATGAATGTTCCTATACCAGACATATTTGTTCCTGTTTTTCCTCTTAATTCGGCAGTGCAGGCATAAGAACTTATTTTGACTCCATCAATTGTTAAGTTATAAGGTATAGTTCCCTGAAGAGGCCAAATATCATTGGTATTATTAGTTTCTGCTTCACTATATCCTGCATACAGGATAAAGATATTATCAACAACACCTGCATTATCGTTTACATAATTATTAAAATCCAAATCTTCGTAAACTGCTTTGGCAGAATTACATGCATCTGTTAACAATTGCCATGTATATACATTATTTTGTCCGTAATAAGCAGAATTTCTGGTCAATTCAACAGGTCCGAAAAGGTCGAATTGAGGTTTGAATTGTCCCCGTGAATTATCAATAAAATAATCACGGGCGCTTCCTATAGCTCCATTTGTATTGTACCCTTCCTGGTTATACATTTGATCGAATTTTTCTCTTGTGTTTTCAGAAGCAAATTTTACATCACTGAAATTGACAAGGATTATCAGCGCTCGTCTTTCTCCTTTTTTTTCAGTGGCTGCAGTTGTGTTAGTTGTAGATTTTAGACTATTTATTTCTATCTGTTTAGCATTTGCCGGATTCACTACTTTTTCAATAAATTCAGGTGAATCTGCCAAGATAAAATTAGTATAATCAATTTTTAATAAAGAAGCAGAAACTTTTACATTTCCTGGTTTTATGTTTCCATCTTCACTGATTTGAGCAAAAGTATAATACCCATTTTCATCTTGTGCTATTACATAATTATCGTTTGTAGTAGCATAGTGGAAATCTTCATTACCATATAAGCGGATAGTAATTTTTTCTCCATTGGGTTGTTCCTTTTCTATTGGAAAAGGATAAGCGCCTACAGCCAACAAGTTCGAGGAAAAAGAAAGAAAAGCGATTAAAACTAAAAACGGACAGTATTTTATTTTCATTTTGTTTTATTGATAATTACTTTGTAAGTAAAGACATTATTATTGGTTGAAAGTTTAATGATATAAACACCCGGCACGGATATTTCTTCGTTATCTGTATTTGAAATATTCCTGCTAGAATATTTGTTTCCGTTCAGATTGAATATTTCTGCTAAAGTATTTTCTGTAATATTATTAAAATAGATAATATTTCCGTCACTGTAGGCAGCAGGTGAATCAGTACTGTATTTTTTAATACCGGAACCACCTGGATTAATGAAATTAAAAGATACGGAACCGTCATCGTTTCTCACAATATTACTTATGGAAATATTGGATTTTTGATTGCTCCATGATAAAAATCCGGGGTTAGTATCATCAGAAATAGAAGTAACATTATCGGTTCCTGGAAAAACATGTGCCGGATAATTGCTATAAGGCATTGTTTCTCTATTGGCAGTCATAAGTTTCAATCCTGGATGGTTGTCAACGATATTAGGAGTCCCCAATCCCCATAAATCATAAAAGGATTTATTTCCACCATAAGTTGAGGAGTAAACAGTATTTTGGCTCATGTCTATATGGTAAATCAACATACCTTCTCCATAAATTTTCAGGTCCTGGCCTTCTTTTTTTCTAACCTCTAAAGTGAAAAACTCAAATTCTGTAGGAGTTTTTACTACATAAGCTTTTTTATTGGAAGAAGATGTGATAGGAGGAATTGTCAGACTGGAAGTTTGGCCTGAAGAAGTTTGGTCTAAAGTATGCAATGATAACCAGTTCTTCCACCATCTTTCAATTGCACTGTAAGAAGGCGGAGTGTTTCCACCATCTAAATAGTTTCCGTTTGACATAATATCCCAATAGACTGGTTCGGTTGTTACATCTCCATCAACATCTCCATCAGCATCATACAAGTCGGGCAAACCCAAAGTATGTCCATATTCATGAGTGAAAGTACCGATACCAGCCATGTTTTTGGCATTAGGTTGTCCTTTCAATTCAGAGGTGCACATATAACAGTTGATAACCACATTGTCAATTGTTCTTTGCCTTTGGGGAATATTAAGTAAAGATAAATAATATTGATGAGGCCAAATACTGTTTGGTAATGTTTTAGAATTTTCCGCTTCATTATATCCTGAATAGATAACACAAACTTTGTCCACAAAACCGTCTTTGTTAAGATCGTAATCTGCGAAATTAATATTATAGTTATTATTTACCGCATTACAGGCATCAACAATCATTTGTCCGGGATTTTGATCATTTTGATTTACATTTTCCCCATAGAATGCCATATTTTGGGGTAATGTAACAGGACCATAGACATCAAAATCCGGCAGGTAATTGCCATCTGAACTATTATTAAAATAGTCTCTTACACTTCCGGTTCCCCCGTTTGCAGAATAACCGGATTGATTAAGCATATTGATAAAAGCTTGCTTAGTATCTGCTACAGAAAAAGGTACATCGGTAAATGCTGCGAGTATCACTAATACTTTATCAGTTTCGGCTGTTGTATTTTTTGCAGAACGTAGCATGTTTTCAGAACGCAAAGGAGCTATATTCTCTATTAAAGCAGATCTTCTCAATAAAGCAGGCTCTTTGATGTTTTGAATGAATTCCGGGGAATTTGCTTTCAAAAAAGAATTGTTGCTGCTTTTCAATGTATTGGCAGAAACTTTGACTTTTCCTGGCTGAATATTGCCTTCTCTGTTTATTTCCGCAAAGGTGAAATATCCTTCGCCGTCAACATCGATAATATAACCGTCAGTAGTAGTGGTGTAGTGGAAAAATTCATCCCCGTGTGCTTGAATGGTTATTGTTTCTCCGTTGGGTTGCTTAACTTCGACAGGAAAAGGATATGCTTTTACTGCAAAAGCTTTTGTTGAAAAACAAAGTGTAACTGCCAACAAACAAAATGCTGCAAATTTTATTAATTTCATTATTTTGGGAATAGGGAGATGAGAATAGGAAGAAATAACAATTCACATCTCCCTATTCACGACTCACATTATGTTATTGTAATAACTTTTTTACAGTTTCCGAAATAGCTCTTCCTTCAGCTTTTCCGGCTAACTCTTTAGATGCTGCACCCATCACTTTCCCCATATCTTTGGCAGTTGTGGCTCCAACTTTTTCGATAATTGCTTTCAAAACAGCTTCAAGTTCTTCAGGAGTCATTTGTTTTGGAAGATAATCTTCCAAAACGACAATTTCGGCCAATTCTTTTTCGGCAAGTTCAGGACGGTTTTGTTCAGTATAAATACTGGCGCTGTCTTTCCGTTGTTTCACCATCTTCTGGATAATTTTGGTAGCAGTTTCGTCTGTCAGTTCACCATCCGAACCTTTGGCAGTTTTTGCTTCTAAGAATTCTTTTTTTGCTCCACGCAATGCTTCCAAGCGGATTTTGTCTTTAGCCAACATGGCGGCTTTTATATCTTCGCTGATTTTATCGAATAAGTTCATATTAATGATGTTTTATGTTTTACGTAATACGTTTTAAAATTTGATGATGTTTTTATTGTTTTCTGATTTATCAGTTGTTGTGGATTCTGAATATTTTACACTTTTCCTGAATACGTCAGAATTCCTGTTATAAGCCGGATTGTTGATGACAATATCAATAATGCTGTCATCATCAAGCTCTTCCAAAGAGAAAATATATGGTTTAGGATGGGTTTTCTTTCCCATTTTTTTCACTTGTTCAGTACCATAATATTTAGCTATCAATGCAGCTTCTTTTCTTTCTTTTTCCTCTTCCTGACGGGATAATTCTTCCCTTTTAATCCGGGTACTTTCATCCATCATCGGGATGCTTTCCATTCCGAATCCTGTTGCCAGGATGGTAATTTTGACATTATCTCCCAAATCTTCATCAATGGCAGCACCCCATATTACTTCAATGTCCCGTGTTTTGAATTTTGCCATAAAGTTATGGACTTCGGTCATTTCTTCCACAACAAGAGGGTGTTTTTTGCTGGAAGAAAGATTCAATAATATTTTTTTTGCGTCAAAAACATTGTTATTGTTCAATAAAGGTGAGTGCAATGTGTTTTCTATCGCTTTGGCGATCCGGTTATTTCCCGCTCCGGTTCCGCTACTCATGATAGCTACGCCACCGTCTTTCAAAGTAGTTTTGACATCCGCAAAGTCGAGGTTGATATATCCGGGCAAAGTGATTATTTCCGCAATACTTTTGGCTGCAATAGTGAGGGTATCATCAGCTTTTCCAAAAGCATCCCAAACGGGTAGATCCTGATAAATATCAAATAACCGCTGGTTGTTGATAACTAAAAGTGCATCCACATTTTTGCTCATTTCCTCAACGCCGTTAAGGGCTTGCAGGATTTTTCTTTCTCCTTCAAACACAAAAGGGATTGTAACAATACCAATTGTAAGGATATTCATGTCTTTTGCAATTTGAGCGACTACCGGTGCAGCACCAGTTCCGGTACCTCCACCCATTCCGGCAGTAACAAAAACCATTTCGGTTCCATCGTCCAGCAGATTCTTAATATCATCAAAACTTTCTTCTGCGGCTTCTTTGGCTACCCAGGGTTTGTTACCGGCTCCCAGACCTTTGGTGATAGTCTTTCCCAATTGTATTTTCACAGGGATATCACTCTTCATAAGAGCCTGGTTGTCTGTATTACAAAGGACGAAAGTCACATCATGAATTCCTTCATGGTACATGTGCTTTACAGCATTACCGCCGCCACCGCCAACACCTATTACCTTGATAATGGAAGAGGCAGAAGTTGGATAATCAAATTCCAGAAGTGTATTATTGTTATTGTCCATGATAAATTACGAATTAAAAATTACGAATTGAAAATCGGCATTAGCCAATTAGAAATGAAAAAAGTGTAATTATTCATTATCTTCTTCTTCATCGTCACCAGTTGAATCGGCACTGTTGAAAAGGTCTTTAGAAGCTTTGTTGAAAAAACTCAGCAATCCTCCTTTGCGTCCATCACCTTTATCATTGTCTTTATCAACAGGCGGTTTTCTTTTTCCTCCTTTGTTTTTATCTTTATCCTTGTTATCTACCACAGGGATTTCTCCTTCGGGAAACAAGCTTCCTGTTCCTGCAGGTGGAGTAACCGGATTTTCGACTATTTTAACTTTGACACAATTTTCTGTGCCTAAAGATAATAATCCGATGGTTTCTTCTATTCCGGATATTTTGCTGTATTCAGAAGAATCTTTATCAATCAATTCTTCTTTAATGCAGGCAATCCGGACTTTTTGTTTTGTTTTTTCTTCAATGCTTCCGGCCAGGTTTTTCAATGCTGAGCCTCCTCCTGCGATGATTATTCCGCTGCCCAACGAATCTGAAAAACCGGAGATTTCGAGTTGATTTTTCACATTGGCGATGATTTCATCTACCCGTGCTTCGATTATATCATTCAAATCTTCGGTATCAATTTCTTTATCGCCGGCTTTTATTTTCTTCGGATAATCATCATCTTTTTTGCCGTCTATTAAAGCGCTTCCGTATTTTACTTTCAATCCTTCGGCTTCTTCATCCAGAATATTTAAATTACAAATATCTTTTGTAATGATATTAGCTCCTATAGGGATAGTTGCCAGGTATTTAAGTAAATTATTCTTATAAATGGACAAATAAGTAACCCCGGCGCCGAATTCAATCAATGTACAGCCCAGGTTTTTTTCTTGTTCAGTCAGGGTTACTGTTGCTGTTGCAATCGGACCTATGAAATATCCTGCAATTTCTATACCATTGTTGGAAAGGCATAAATTTAAATTCCGTTTGATAGAAGGATTTCCTAAAATAAGTTTGAATTGTGCTTCTATTTTTTGGCAAGATACACCAACCGGTTTTTTTTCTGATTTTCCATCTAAAAAATATTCCGGGGAAACAACGTCTAATACTTCCACCAAATCAGAATGATAATCTTTACATTTTTCACGCAAAGATTGGAGCAACTGTTCGTTTATAATGGTGTTTTCGGTTTCTTCCACTACCGAATACGTTTCAGTCATAAGAGATTGACCGCCTACTCCGACATATATTTTTGAAATTTTTTCATTCAATTTCCGGTTGAGCCGGTTGAGCAATGATTCAATTTTACTGCTAACTTCTCCTACATTGTAAATTCTTCCCCGGCGGACAGATGTTTTTGTAGCTTCCGTTTCCACAGCCAAAATATGAATGGCTCCATTTTCATCTTTTTTTCCGGCGGCGGCGATTATTTTAGATGAACCGACATCTATGGTCGCAATTATCTCTTTGTGCATACTACCTGGTTTTTGTATTTGAGGTTGATAACGGAATATCTGTTCCAACCTACTTTATTCAATCCTTTATCATAAAAAAGCTTCAATTTATCCAGGTTGCTTAAATAATCTTCATCTAACGAACCTAAGATAATTTGAAAATTGCCGACTCGCGGCGTTAACTCAATATCTTTGTTTGGAAGCACATTAATTTGTTCTATTTGTGAATTCCAATATTTATTATCCTGCAAAAATAACGCAAAATTGTATAACTTGGTTGTGGCAAACTCTTTATCTATGTTTCCTGTTGCAATAGGAAGATAGGTTGTAAAGTTATCTGAGACTGGCATTGAGGTTCCTTCATTGTCGATATAATAATTTCCGGAAGTACCCATAATGCGCATGATTGGTACTTTCTGGAAGATTTCAACCTTAATGGAGCTGCTTACTGTTTTATAACATTCTGCTTTTTTTATCAGTTTATTTTCTTCTAATTTTTTCTCGATAAGGTCAGTATTTATTTCACTCATTTTTTTCCCGACAATGTTCAGTCCGGAATTTTTGAGCATATTTTCTACTTCTTTTTTCCCGATGAAGCGACTTTTCAAAGTATCTACCATGACAACTTCAATGTTTTTGCAAACAGCATCATTGGTTTTCGAACCCATGAAGAATACTGAAAACAGAATATATGCGGCGAGCACGATTGCAAAAGCTATGATGGCTATTTTTTTAATCATGGGAAAACAATTGTTTTACTGGTTCGACCAAAAGTTCAATATCTCCGGCTCCGGCCATTAATATCACTTCGTAATTTCCTTTTTTGATAACTTCCGATAATTCTGCTTTAGTGCATAATTTTTTATCCATTTCAGGTATATTGTCCAGAATCAGTTGGGAAGTGATGCCCTCAATTGGCTTTTCCCTTGCCGGATATATTTCTAATAAAATAGTTTCGTCGGACAAAGATAATGCTTTTGCAAATTCTTTGTAGAAATCTTTAGTACGGGAAAAAAGATGAGGCTGGAAAATAACTGTTAGTTTTTTGTTGGGATATAATTCTTTAACAGACGAAATGCTTGCAGCTAATTCTTCCGGATGGTGCGCATAATCATCTATCAACACGATTTTATCTGTTTTCAAATGGAAGTCGAAACGGCGTTTAGGTCCCTGGAAAGATTTCATGCCGGATTTTAATTCATTGGCGTTGACACCATTTAACCAGGCGATAGCCATTGCTGCTACAGCATTTTCGATGTTTATTTTAACCGGAACACCAAGTTGGATGCCTTTGATTATTTCTGTTGGAGTCGCAAAATCGAAAAATATTTCTCCGTTTCCGATTTTTATGTTTTGTGCTTGAAAATCTGGCGTTTTGTAGTGTGAGGATTTTTCGAGTAATCCTCCCCCTGCCCCCTCCAAAGGGGGATAGCTTGCGCCAGATTTTAACGCAGAATTATCGTGCGTTAGTCGTTCGGCGTAGTCTGTGACTACGTCGTTTTTAAAAGCAAGTCTTTGACTTGCATCACCCCGAACAACTGCACCCGAATAACTATATAACTTCACTCCCTCTTTCAATCTTGGAGTAATATTCACCCCTTCTTTCATCAATAAAACTCCACCTTCACGAATTAAAGAAGTAAAATGTTCGAAACTTTCGCGATAGGCCTCTTCTGTTCCGTAAATATCCAAATGATCGGGGTCGGCGGAAGTGATGATAGCCATATAAGGGGAAAGCCAATGGAAGGAACGGTCGTATTCATCTGCTTCGACGACAGTTAAATCGCTTTTATCAGACAATAAAAGATTACTTCCGTAATTTTTCAATATGCCTCCCAGGAAAGCATTGCAATCCACATGAGATTGTTTCAGCAGGTGAGCTAATATGGATGATGTGGTTGTTTTTCCGTGAGTTCCGGCCACACAAAGCGCCCGGTTGGTCTTGGTTATTTCTCCCAGCAGCTGGGCCCGTTTCATTATTTCGAAACCATTATTCCTGAAATAATTCAGTTCCGAATGATCGGATGGAACGGCCGGAGTGAAGATAACCAATGTTTCGTCTTTGTCTTTATATATTTCAGGAATCAAATCAATATTATCTTCATAATGGATTTGAGTTCCTTCTTTGTTCAGTTGTCTGGTTAGTTCAGATTTAGTACGATCATATCCCCCCACATTTTTTCCTTTGGAAAGGAAATAACGTACTAAGTTACTCATACCGATACCACCGGCACCGATGAAATAAAGGGATTTTATATTGTTCAAGTCTTTCATTATTTGTGATATATTGCGGGTAAACTAAAACCCTTTTTCTTTCATAATTTCATCTAATTCACGCCAGCCTTTGCCTTTAGAAAAATTAGCGGCATCTTCGAACATCCATTTGTCGATTAATGTCTGGTGCATACCAAGACGTTTTATCCGTTTTTTTAAGATAGCATTTTCTTTATTTTCTTCAGCAACCATTCCTGCATATATGACTGAAAACCATTGTTCCACCTCAATTTGGTGTTCAGGTTTGTATGTCGTGACTATTGTATCAATTGAGTTTAAAACCTCAGCATCAATATTTTTTGTGGTCAAATGATAAATGATAATGAAATCATCATACACTTTTCCATTTGGATAATCTATTGATATTTTCTGTAAATAATCGAAATATGTGGTATCGAAAGGCGCCTGTTTATGTCCATTTGCTTCTACCACATACACACACCAATTATCAAAAGAACCTTTATCAAAGATAACTTTCCGGTTGTTTTTCAATTCTTTTATCAGAACAGCCATTTAATATTTTCTCTATTTCATCTACAATTGTATCTGCGGCATCGGGTAAAGCCAATTTCAAAATATTTGTGCTCAGCTTTTCCAATTCTGTTTCATTGTGAATAACTTCCAATGCTTTATCAACTAATAGATTTCCGGCATCTTTATCTGCAATTATAACTGCAGCATTTTTATTTACTAATGATAAGGCATTTCTAGTTTGGTGATCTTCTGCAACATTAGGAGAAGGAACCAAAATAACCGGTTTGCCCAACATGCAAAATTCGGAAATGGAACCAGCTCCAGCGCGCGAAATAATCAGATCAGCGACAGAATAAGCTAAATCCATCCGTGAAATAAAATCGGATAAAAAGACCGGACAATTTGGATAATCCTGAAGATTCTTTTTTGAGTCTTCAAAATAATATTTTCCCGATTGCCAGATGAATTGTACATCCGAGTTGCTTATTTTTTTCAATCCTTTAATCATACTTTGGTTGATGGTGCGGGCGCCAAGGCTTCCTCCAATAACCAGAATGGTTTTATTATTAGGGTCTAACTTGAAATAATTGTATGCTTCTTTTCTTTTTTCTTCCGAACATTGCAAATCCTGGCGAACCGGATTTCCTGTCAGTACGATTTTTTCTTTCGGGAAAAATTGTTCCATTCCGTCGTAAGCAACACAAATTTTAGCAGCTTTCTTAGCTAATAATTTATTGGTTACGCCTGCGTATGAGTTTTGTTCCTGTAGCAGGGTCGGGATGTTGGCTCTGTTGGCAGCTTTTAATGTTGGTCCGCTGGCATATCCGCCAACGCCTATGGCTATTTCAGGTTTAAAACCGCGGATAACTTTACGGGCAAGTGAAAGGCTTTTTCGCAATTTAATCAGAACTCCAATATTATTAAACAAGTTTTTGCGGTCGAATCCGGCAACCGGCAACCCGACTATTTTGTATCCGGCGGCGGGCACACGTTCCATTTCCATGCGGTTTTCCGCACCGACGAAAAGGATTTCCACTTCGGGATATCTTGCTTTAATTGCATTGGCAATTGATATGGCGGGGAAAATATGTCCTCCGGTTCCGCCTCCGCTGATGATAACTCGTTTCATAAATTCAATTGTATAATGTGCCAATTAGTCAATATGCTAATGTGCCAATGAAAATTGCGTGCGTAAGCCAATTGGCACATTAAAATTCTCCTGCATTAATATTTTCTTCAACAAAAACCTGCTCTGTTTCAACCGCTTTTGCTCTTTGAACTTCCTGTTCGGCTTCTGATAAAATCTGAACTTCACGTTTGATACCTTTCGGATTTTCGAAACGGCTGACACTCAGAATAATGCCGATATATGCACAGGTAATGATTGTCGATGTTCCCCCGCGGCTGATAAGCGGAAGCGGCTGCCCTGTGACAGGAATAACATTCACTGCAACTAACATGTTGGCTAAAGCCTGTGTGACAATCAGTAAGGCTGAACCCAAGACTAAGTATTTAGGAAAAAGTTTTTCGCATCTTTCTGCTATAATACCAGCCCTGATAAATAGCATTACATACAGGAAAAGTACGGCAAATCCTCCGACCAATCCCATTTCTTCAATAATGATTGCATAAATAAAATCGGAATAAGCCTGAGGCAGAAAGTCCCGTTCCTGGCTTCTTCCTGGCATAACACCAAAAATATTTCCACGGGAAATGGCTATTTTGGCATGCGAAACCTGGTAATTATCATCATTGATCTCAAATTTTGCATCCTTATCTCCTGCTTCTTTGTTGAAATGATCGTCCAAGCGGGCTTTCCAGGTGGTTCCTCTCGGAAATATGCTTTTCATTGTATTTTCAGGAACAAGTTTTATGAAAGAAAAGAAAAGGATACCCAGTACGATTAAAGCTACCAGCAATAACCCAAGTTTTTTTAATGGTATCTGGCCTATAAACATCATCAAAAAAATGATGGCAAAAAGCATTGCCGCTGTAGAAAAGTTATCAATAAAGATAATCCCGCAAGTAATGGTTGCTGCTATAAGAATCCACTTGAAACTTTTATCATTTTTATCGTTCTTCTTTTTGCTTAATATAAATGCAGTGGTTCCAACCAATGCAATTTTGGCAAATTCCGAAGGCTGAATAGTTAAACCTCCCACAGAAAGCCATCTGTCGGCATCATTCACAGATGTTCCCCAAAGTTTTGTTATCAACAGCAACAATATTGAGATGGGAAGTAAAAAAATCAATAATGAAAAATATTTGGGCTTGATGCTATGACAGAACAAAACGACTCCGACCCCTACCATCAAATAGATAGTATGACGAACAATGGGATCCCAGTAATTTCTTTTGTATCCCAATGTACTTGTAGCACTGAATACTTCAACTATTGAAATCAGACAAAGGAACATGAAAATCATCCATATCACTCTGTCTCCCCTGAATACTTTGCTTATAAAGTCCATGATTTAAATTAAAAATTAAAAAATCAATCAGTGAGCACTATAGTTGTGTACTCATTTTTAATTTAAAGTCTTCTAACGTAATGTTTGAATTGTTCTCCCCTGTCTTCGTAGTTTTTGAATAAATCGAAACTGGCGCAGCAGGGAGAAAGCAAAACCGTATCGCCTTTTTGAGCAATTTTATATGCTTGTTTGACAGCGTCTTCCATCGAATTCGTATCGACAATGGTATCGATTTTTCCATCGAAAAATTGATGTAATTTGCTGTTATCGGCACCCATAAAGATAAGTGCGCGACATTTTTCTTTTATTAAATCTTCGATTTCCGAATAATCGTTTCCTTTGTCTGTCCCACCTAAAATCAAGATGACTTTGGTAGTCATACTTTGGAGTGCATACCAGCAGGAATTCACATTGGTTGCTTTCGAATCGTTGATGTACTCCACACCACGCACACGGGCAACTTTTTCCAACCGGTGCTCAACACCTTTGAAATCACTCAAAGATTTGCGGATATTTTCGTTTTTAATATCCATCAATTTGGCTGCAATTCCTGAAGCGAGGGAATTATACAAATTGTGTGTGCCGGTTAATGCTAATAATTCTTCTTCCATAACGAAATTTCCTTTAGGAGTTTCTATGATGATTTGTTTATTTTCTGTATATGCTTTTACATTCGTTTTTTTCTTTTGGGCAAACGGATAAACTTGCATTTTTAAATCTCGTTTGGCAACTTCCTGCGAAACAATAGGATCGTCGTTCCAATAAATAAAAGCATCATTTGATGTTTGATTTTGCAGAATCCTCATTTTCGAATCGACATAATTCAGCATTTTATAATCATACCTGTCTAAATGGTCGGGTGTGATATTCAGTAAAATACTTATATCAGCTCTGAAATCGTACATATTATCAAGCTGGAAACTGCTTAATTCAATCACATAACAATCGAAATTATTTTCTGCAACCTGCAATGCAAAACTGTCTCCTACATTTCCCGCCAAACCTACATTCAATCCTGCGCTTTTCAAGATGTGATAGGTCAGCATGGTAGTAGTTGTTTTCCCGTTGCTTCCTGTTATACAAATTGTCTTTGCTTTGGTATATCTTCCTGCAAATTCTATTTCCGAAATAATCGGAATGTTCAATGCTTTCAGTTTTTGAATAACCGGCGCTTTATCGGGAATTCCGGGACTTTTAATTATTTCACCAGCATTCAGGAGCAGTTCTTCCGAATGTTTTCCTTCTTCCCAATCAATACCATATTTATTGAGTTGTTCCCTATATTTATCTTTGATGGAAGACATATCTGAAACAAAAACCTCAAATCCTTGCTTTTTAGCGAGAACAGCAGCGCCGGCGCCACTTTCTCCAGCTCCGAGAATGACTATTCGTTGCATCATAAATTATCTCATTTTCAAAGTTGCAATTGTTAATACTGCTAAAATAATACCTATCAGCCAAAAACGGATTACAATTTTTGATTCCGGAACAGGACGTATTGGCTTCTGTATAATTGCTGATATTCCCGAATTTCCTGCTTTCTGGAAATGGTGGTGCAAAGGTGTCATTTTGAAAATGCGTTTACCTATGCCTGTTTTCTTTTTAGTATATTTGAAATAAGTTACCTGTAACATTACAGAAAGACTTTCCACGAAAAATATTCCGCAAAGGATGGGTAACAATAATTCCTTATGTATGATGATGGCGAAAACAGCAATAATTCCACCTAAGGTTAATGAACCGGTATCGCCCATGAAAACCTGTGCCGGAAAGGCATTATACCATAAAAATCCGACAGTTGCCCCGATAAAGGCGCTGGCAAAAATGGCTAATTCCTCGCACTTCGGAATATACATGATATTCAGATATGAGGCATATTCGACATGGCTCGAAACGTATGCCAGAATTCCCAGCGTGACTCCGATGATTGCCGAACTTCCGGTTGCCAAACCATCTAAGCCATCTGTCAGGTTGGCGCCGTTGGATACTGCTGTCACGATGAAAATAGTGATGATTACAAAAATAATCCAGGTTGCGGCGGTGCGGTATTTAGGCATAAAAGATGCCAAATCCCTATAATCGAAATTATTATTTTTAACAAAGGGTATCGTTGTTTTGGTGGATTTGATGGCAGGACTGTGTCTTACTTCGGTAATTGTGCCATTTTTAACTACTTCCACATTCTCACGAATCATTACATCTGGACTTAAATACAAAGCCACCCCTACAATGAGACCCAATCCAACTTGTCCTACGATTTTAAATTTGCCGCTCAAACCTTCTTTATTTTTCCTGAAAACTTTGATATAATCATCTAAAAAACCAATAAGACCTAACCATACGGTAGTTATCAACATCAGGATGATATAGATATTTTCAAGTTTGGCGAATAACAAGACAGGAACCAGAATAGAGATAATGATAATGATTCCACCCATGGTAGGCGTTCCCTTTTTGCTCATTTGTCCTTCCAATCCGAGGTCGCGCACGATTTCGCCAATTTGCAACAGTTGTAGTTTATTGATGATTTTCCGTCCGATAAGGGTTGAAATGAACAAAGAGAAAATCAATGCCATGGATGAGCGGAATGAAATGTAATGGAACATTCCTGCGCCGGGAAAGTCAAGTTTGTCTAAGTAACTGAATAAGTAGTATAGCATGATGTATTTTAATTTTTCTTGAAATGTTTGTATATGTCCGTTTCAATCTTTTTGATTTCAGGGTACTTTTCGAAGCATAAATCTTCAGAAAAGTAAGAAATGAAATCTTCTTTTTTCCTGTTGTTATAATAAATGTGTTTGTTTTCGCCTGTCAGTTGTTCTGCCTGTTCGCGTTGCAATCTTTCTTTTACTTCAATTGCAATTTTCAATACAACTTGCTCGAAAACGTTGTGCCCCCGGAAATAGAGGTATGCATTTTCTTTCCGGAGACCCAGTCCGGAATATTTTTCTTTCAAATCTTCAATTGAAATATTGTTGTAATTTTCTTTTAACAATGCTAATTGAACATCTATATGCTGTTTTATCTTGTCAAGGATAATATCGGAAGATGCTGCCGGATTAGATATATTCAGGAAACGTTTGAATTTTTCTTTCGGAAAAAATTTATCCCTCACGCTCAATGAATGGAGATGATATAAAAATAGCTCGTATAAAATTCCGGAATATTCGAATAAAAACCGGTCAAAATCGAAAATTGTGTTGTGTAGTCCGGCTTTTTCGAATGCTTCATTTATTCCTTCGGTATAACACCAATGGTTTTCGATAGAATAAGTATAAGTTTGAAATACAAAATTTTGTGGGTTGATGTCTTTCTCTCCCAACAGATAACGATAATCACTGTCAATACAAATGAAGAATTTGTTCGACAAACATTTCAGTTTTTTGTACTTCAGGCAAACCTCGCATCCGGTTGCTTTTTTATCGTCTTTGGTCTTGGAATAAGTAATGAAATAGAAGCGTTCTTTCGGCCGGGTATAAGCAAGAACTTTCCTCCAGAAAAATTCATCAGGAATAGCCTCAACATGGACAGCTGCGGTATAGCGAAGTAGCCTTACACTATTGGTATAGTATAAAGCCAGTGCCCTGTAGTGAGTATCTTTATTCCTTTGCTTCATGAATTTATTCTTCCACTAATAAATCTTCTGTAAAAAACATTTTATCTCCCCAACCTGTTCCAAAAATTGAAGGAGAATGTGTTGAAATTATTATCTGGCAATTCGGATTCAAATCCCTGATAATATCAATTAATTGTTGTTGCCAGGTGATATGCAATGAAATTTCGGGTTCATCCATCAACAGGATGTAAGGTTTTTCTTCCATAAGGAAAGCATTCAGCAATATAAGAAGAAGTTGCTTTTCTCCCGAAGATAAATCGGTCAGCGAAATAAACGAATCATCCCTTTTAAAAATAATTTCGTTATTAACCGGATTAATAGTGATGTGTTTATTTGTTTCGGAAAAAAGCTTATCAATAGCACTGAAGAACCGGCGAATCCGGTGGTTGATATTTTTAGCTTCTTCCGGGAAATTAGTCGCTTTAAGCCTGTAATTGAAAAAAGAAGGCTGTTCGGTTCCCAGGCTATACCACAAATCGTGAAGTTCTTTATCTAAAGGGGATTCCGATTGTTTGATTTTCCCTTTTTCCTTGATGGGAATATCAAATGTGGTAATCAATGTATGATTAATTTTTCCGTTACCGTTTTGTTTTAATTTTTTAGGATTATCATAAGATAGAACTTTTCCTGTTTGAAACATGATTGATAATCCAATCGTTTTAAGATTGCTTTTATCTTTGAAATATCGGTAGTTTTTTGAAAGCAAAGCATCGATACTTCTTATGACAGTGGTTTTTCCGCTACCGTTAATGCCGACAAGGATATTAACATCTTCGTTTAATTTCCAGTGCAGGGAATATTTGTCGAAGAGTCCTTTCAGTTCTATATTTTTGATAATGTTTGTTTCCATGTTTTTAAGTACAAATTAATATGCATTATCAAAAATCTCCTTTAAAATTTCCCTGTCATCAAAATGATGTTTAACTCCTTTGATTTCCTGATAATCTTCGTGTCCTTTACCTGCAATCAGGATAACATCTCCCGGTTGAGCCAATAAGCAGGATGTTTTGATAGCTTCACGGCGGTCAGTAATGCAAATTGTTTTTTTCTTTTCAACAGCATCTAATCCTTCAACCATATCGTTGATAATATCCTGGGGCTCTTCGAAACGAGGGTTGTCGGAAGTCAGGATAACCTGGTTGCTTAACCTGACAGCTTCTTTGGCCATAATCGGGCGTTTACCTTTGTCACGGTTTCCTCCACAGCCAACAACTGTAATTACACGACCGTTTCCTTCAAGCACTTCGTGGATAGCATTCAATACGTTGGTAAGTGCATCAGGTGTATGTGCATAATCAACAATTGCAGTATAACCTTTTGACGAACGGATAGTCTGGAAACGTCCTGAAATCGATGTTAAAGTGCTTAAAATCACCAGTACACCTTCCGGTTCCTTTCCTAATAAAATAGAAGCACCATAAACGGCCAGCAAATTGTAGGCATTGAATTTACCTACAAACTGGGTGTTAATTTCTTTGTCATTTATCAGCATCAAAGTTCCGTCGAAATGCGATTCTAGTATTTTCCCCTTGAAATCGGCTAAAGTTTGTAAAGAATAAGTATATTTTCCAGCCTTCGTATTTTGCAACATGAACATACCATTTTTATCATCGGCATTAGTTAGAGCAAAAGCTTCGGCAGGCAATTGGTCGAAAAATCCTTTTTTGGCATCGCGATACGCTTCGAAAGTTTTGTGATAATCCAGATGGTCGCGTGTCAGGTTGGTAAAGATACCTCCTTTGAAATGTAATCCTGCTATTCTTTTTTGGTCTACGGAGTGTGAACTGACTTCCATGAATGCGTATTCGCACCCGTTTTCACCCATTTTTGCTAACAAATTGTTCAATTCGACAGGGTCGGGTGTGGTGTGGGTGGCAGGAACTTCATCATCGTTGATATAGTTGCAAACCGTTGAAATCAGTCCAACATTATATCCGAATTTTCTGAAAATGTGGTAGAGTAGGGTAGCGATGGTTGTTTTACCATTCGTTCCGGTTACTCCAACCAGAATTAGTTTTTCTGAAGGATTTCCATTCCAGGCTGAGGCTAATTTTCCCAAAGTTTCAGCAGAATCATTAACTTTTATATAAGTGATATCTTTGTTAATATCTTTGGGTAATCTTTCGCAAACAATTGCAGAAGTTCCATTTTCTATGGCATTTTTGATATATTCGTGTCCATCAGATTGAGTCCCTTTTACGGCAACGAAAATGAAACCTTTTTCGATTTTCCGGGAATCGGAATGGATTCCTGAAATTTCGATAGTATCTTGTCCTTCTAATTGGTAACCAGATACATTTTTGAGTAAATCGTTTAGTTTCATAAATTTTTATTTTGAACCCCTAAATCCCCTAAAGGGGACTTGGAGAGTGATAGACCTAAGAAAATTATAAAATTTAGCTGCACCAAAAGTCCCCTTTAGGGGATTTAGGGGTGTTTTTTATTTTAATTGTATCCCAATTGTTTGTCCTTTGACAACTCTTGCTCCCGGAGTTATAGTTTGTGCGAAAACAGTTCCTTTTCCAGCCAGATTAACTTTTAATCCAGAATTTTCCAAGAGATAAAGGGCATCTTTGGCGCCCATTCCAACTACATTGGGTACAAGATTATCTATAATTTTCCTGTCTTTCAGGATAACTTTGTTATCTCTTATATCGGCAGTAAACCATTTTCCGCTGAGGCTGTCGTCTTTATAAGAGATATCCAATTTATCCATAACATATTCTGTTTCTGCAAATAAACCATATTTGACTTTAGGTACCAAAGGAGTAAGGCTGTCTAAAGGACAATCTTCCACCTTTTGTTTGATGGATTTGGAAACAATTCCTTCGGCGATGGCTTTACAAACAGCACCAGACATAGTTCCTCCGGAAGGGTAACCGTTTCTTGGTTTCCTGATTACGACAATAAAGGAATATTTTGGTTCTTTAGATGGAAAAAATCCACAAAATGAAACCTGGTGGCTCAATCCGCCGGCTTTATATCCTGCCGCTCCTTGTGAAATTTGTGCAGTTCCGGTTTTTCCTGAAATTTCCACAAAATCGGAATGTGCCGGTTTCCCGGTTCCATCTTTTTGGTTCACAACATCATAGAGCATTTCCCTGATTTCCCTCAAGGTTTTATCCGAGCATATTTTATCCCTGATAACTTTTGTTTTTTTCCGTTCTTCAGTTTTTCCGTTTTGCTGAATTTCTTTGACAAAGATGGGCTTAATAAATTTTCCATCGTTGGCAATAGCATTAAAGAATGCAAGTGTATAAATAGGAGGAACCTGGGTTTCGTATCCGAACGACATCCATGGGAGTGCTGTTTTTGACCAGTTGGACCTGTCTTTTTTCGGCATCCTGACTTTGGCTCTTCCTGCACCCGGGATTTCCAGTTCCAGGTTTTCGTTGAAACCTAGTTTATAAAGTCCTTCCACATATTTCTCCGGATTATTGCTGTATCCTTTCAGGATAATTTTTGCAACCCCAATGTTGGATGAGTACCTGATAGCTTTAGAAGCTGTAATTCTTCCACATCCGCCTTTGTTTGCATTGTGGTCGGTAATAACTGCGTTTGCATATGGATATTTTCCGTTACCAGCATCAACCGTATCATTTGGAGTAACAACTCCATCTTCCAGGGCAACTATCATAGACGCTACTTTGAAAGTTGAGCCCGGCTCTATTTCATCTGCTACGGCATGGTTTTTGGTTTCTGTCCATACACCTTCTCTTACTCGTCCCATATTGGTAATGGCTTTGATTTCTCCTGTGCTGACTTCCATCACAACGGCAGTGCCTGATTCAGCATCAATTTCCCTTAATTTATCTAATAATGCTTTTTCAGTAATATCCTGGATATCAATATCAATAGTTGATATAATATCTTTTCCCTGAATTGGGTCGATATCTATCACATTCATGATTCTTCCATTTACTTTACGGAGCGTACTGGTTCCTGGCACTCCTCTCAGCAGTGAATCATATTCCAATTCAAGACCGTTTTTCCCGCCTTTTTCAAATTCCCCGTAAATATCTCCGATGGTGCGGGAGGCCAATGTACCGAATGGTTTGGTCCGTTTTACAAACGGTTTGGTAATCAATCCAGATTTGTTTTTGTTTTGTTTCAAGAAAGGCATTTGCCTGATTGCCTTTAAATCCAGAAAGTTGACTTGCCTGTTATTCTCAAATAATTTATATTCACGGCTTTTCTTGGCAACTTTTCTTCCGTTTTTAATTTGAGCTTCTTCATTTGCTCTCATATTCCATCCGGACATGATGTGGGAACGGTATTGTGACGCCGTTTTTTCGGGAAACATTTTGGCGAGCTCTACAGATAGAGGCTCTATGTATTTTTTCAAAGTGTCGCCACTTAATCCGTCAGCCCAGAAATCGATGTAAAGGCGGTATGTATATTCGGTAGTTGCCATTAGTTGTCCATCGTTCGAATAGATATTCCCTCTTGGAGCAGTTACTTTTATGTTAGGTTTGGTAACCTCAGCACCGATTTTTCTCCACCTGTCACCTTCAACAGAAGAAATATATATAGCCTTCAAAGCAATAGTGATAACAATTATTCCGAAGATAATTGCTACAAAAAAGTATGAGATACGGATTTTATTATTTTGTGACAATTTTGCCATAAGTTATTTTTCTATTTCATAAGTGGGCGAATTTGAACCTGAAAGGTTTAACCCTTTTGATTCTACCAATGCTTCAATTTGAGACTGGCGGCTATTGGCTGTAAGCTTTGTCAGGATAACCAGGTTCTCATATCTCAAATCTTTCAATTCTTTTTTCAAATCTTCAATCTGAGTGATTTTTTTCAGACAGGAATAACGGTTCCCGATAAAGAGAATAAAACAAATTGCAATCATGATTATCAATTTGGATTGCTTCACCACGAAATCCTCTTTCAGGATATCTCCTCCAAGAATATTGATAAGAGAAACCTTCTTCTTTTTCTTTTTTTGTGGCTGTTTGTAATTTGTTTCCATTAACTCCCTGTAACTTCGTTTAACTCTCTTTTCTCCACTATTCTTAATTTAGCGCTTCTTGAGCGTGGATTTCTTTCTATTTCTTCTTCGGCCGGCACAATTACTTTATTATTGATTTGACGGAATGGAGTGAGAACGTTTCCATAAAAGTCTTTTTCTACATTTCCTTCGAAGTTGCCTGTTTTGAAAAAGTTTTTCACCAAACGGTCTTCCAGCGAATGATAAGTAATGACCACCAATCTGCCTCCCGGTTTCAGCAATTGAAGTGCTTGCAAAAGCATTTCTTTCAGGGCATCCATTTCTCCATTTATATAGATTCTCAATGCCTGAAAGACCTGTGCCATGTATTTTTTTTCTTTCTCTCTTCCAAAAAATGGTTTGAGAATTTCTAAAAAATCAGTTGTTGTTTCGATTTTCTTTTGTATCCTGTATTTTACGACAGCTGATGCGATTTGCCGGGCATTTTTCAATTCGCCGTAAAAGTAAAATATATCGGCTAATGCTTCCGGGCTATAATTATTGAGGATTTCTGCCGCTGTTTTTCCCGCGCGCTTGTTCATGCGCATGTCTAAAGGCGAATCAAAACGGAAAGAAAAACCGCGGGTTTCATCATCGAAATGATGGGATGAAACACCTAAGTCTGCTAATAATCCATCGATTTGCTCTATTTCGTGCCAGGCCATGAAATTCGACAGGAAACGGAAATTACTTCTTACAAATATAAATTTTTCGTTTTCGGGGATGTTTTTTTCGGCATCTTCATCCTGGTCAAATCCAAATAATTTACCTCCTTTCCCAAGCTTTTCCAGAATTACTTTGGAATGACCTCCTCCTCCGAAAGTTACATCCACATAAATTCCCTTAGGATCAATATTTAACCCTTCAGTGCTTTCGTGAAGCAAAACCGGCGTGTGATATGTAGACAAATTATTCATTTTTATTTTGACAGGATTTACAAGATTAACAGGATGGAAAAGTCTATAAATCCTGTTAATCTTGTAAATCCTGTCTTAAATTATGCCATATATTTTTCCAAACCTCTTTTGAATACTTCCTGATCCATTTCTGTTTTGTCAAGATTGTCTTTCGACCAGATTTCAATTTTGTCATACACTCCCATAAACCTGACATCAGAAATAATTCCTGCCATTTGCAGATATTTTTTAGGAATAAGCACTCGTCCGTTGGAATCAATTTCAAGTGTTTCGACATTCCTTATGAAATTCCGGAAGATATTTTGTTGTTCTTCATTCCATTCATTAAGTCGCGAACGCAATTTATCGAGTGTTTCTTTCCAAACACTTTCAGGATACAATATCAGACAATCCTGAAAAGCATCCTTTTTCAAAATCAAGTACGTATTCCCTGATGTTTGCAGGATCTTACGGAAGGAAGCCGGTATGAAAACCCGTCCTTTCGCATCCGATTTTGCGTCGATATTTCCTAAAAATTTAATCAAAATTTAGATATTAACTTGAAATACAGTGTAAAAGTACAAAATTCCCCACTTTCCACCACTTTTAATGTAAAAATATTTATTAAAAAGTTATTAACACCCCCTGTTGATAACTAAATTGCTGAATTACAATTTGTTTACAAGTGCAGTTTTGAGTGGGGGATAAAAAAGATGTGCCAATAAGATAATATGCCAATGTGCCAATGAACTTACGCACGCATTTCATTGGCACATTGGCATATTATCTTATTGACACATCTTTTTAACTTTGTATAACTTAAAGGCATTTGCTTGCAGTAAAAATAAACTGTAGATTTGTGGCATTGAGAAATAAACAAAACTTATTATTAATTTATAGACAAAGTAATTCATCATGGAACAAAAAAGTGTAAAAGGAACAAAAACCGAACAAAACTTATTGAAAGCTTTTGCCGGAGAATCACAAGCAAGAAGCAGGTATACTTACTTTGCCAGTGTTGCGAAAAATGAAGGCTATGAACAAATAGCAGGTGTATTTCTTGAAACTGCAGAACAGGAAAAAGAGCATGCCAAACGTTTTTTCAAATTTCTGGAAGGCGGAATGGTCGAAATAACAGCTTCTTACCCTGCAGGAATCATCGGGACAACTCCTCAAAACCTTTTGGCTGCCGCTGAAGGTGAATTGGAAGAATGGGATATTCTTTATAAGGGTTTTGCTGAAACTGCACAAGAAGAAGGTTTTCCGCAAATTGCAACTGCTTTTCGCATGATTGCACGTGTTGAGGCTGAACACGAAGCTCGTTATAGAAAATTATTGGCAAATATTTTAGACGGAAGCGTATTCAAAAAAGAAGAAGAAATTGAATGGCAATGCCGCAATTGTGGTTATGTACACAAAGGAAAAAGCGCTCCGGCCAATTGTCCGGCTTGTGTTCATCCACAATCATATTTCGAACCAAAGAAAACAAACTATTAATTTAATTGACAATTGACAATGATTTTTGAGTCATTTCTAATTGTCAATTGTCAATTGTCAGTCGTCAATTCATTATGAAAGTTCCTGAATTATACGAAATTTACAAACAGTATCCGTTTATTACGACCGATACACGCAAACATTTAACCAATTCTATTTTCTTTGCTCTGAAAGGCGATAATTTTGACGGAAATGCTTACATAGAACAAGCATTAGAACAAGGTTGTGCTTATGCAGTTGGGGATGATCCCGAACTTCCGAAAAATAACCATCGTATAATTCTGGTTAAGAATGTATTGCAAACTTTGCAGGAAATGGCAAGGTTTCATCGCAGGAATTTGAAAATACCCATTATCGGTATTACCGGGACTAACGGAAAAACAACAACTAAAGAACTTGTTGCCTCAGTATTATCTTCCAAATACAATGTTTTGTATACTCAAGGCAATTTGAATAATCATATCGGAGTGCCACTTACTTTGTTGTCGATAACTCAGAAACATGAAATCGCCGTTATTGAAATGGGAGCGAGCCATCAGGGAGAAATTGCGGAACTGGCAGCCATTGCCGAACCCAATTATGGTTTGATAACCAATGTTGGAAAAGCACATTTAGAGGGTTTCGGTTCTTTTGAAAATGTAATCAAAACGAAATCGGAATTATATCATTTTATAGGAAAAACGGGTGGGAAAATTTTCATCAATCAGGATAATCCTTATTTAAATGCGGTATCCTGTGATGCGGAAAAAATATATTATGGTACTCAACCCGGTGTTTTTGTACAAGGAGAAATTATTGAAAATGAATCTCCTTTTTTAAATTTCAACTGGTTTATTGATCAGAAAACTTATGAAGGAAAAACCCGGCTGATTGGCGATTACAATTTTGAAAATGCTTTGGCTGCAGTTACTATAGGAACATATTTTGATGTTGATGCAAATAATATTTGTGAAGCCTTGGCGAATTATGCACCACAAAACAATCGCTCGCAATTATTGGAAACTTCAAAAAACCATTTGATTATAGATGCCTATAATGCGAATCCAACCAGTATGTTTGCTTCGCTGGAAAATTTTTCCAGGATGAAAACTTCTCCCAAAGCAATTATTCTCGGGGATATGAAAGAATTGGGAAACGAAAGCGATATGGAGCATCAAAAAATGTTGGATTTTATTGATAAAAATAATTTTGATAAAGTTTTTCTTTGTGGTGAAATTTTCTCTTCTTTATCTAAAGAAAAATACGCTTCATTTCTCCATGTCGACCAATTAATTGAATGTTTGAAGAATGAAGATTTACGGGGATATTATATTTTAATAAAAGGTTCAAGAGGAATCAGGTTAGAAAAAACCATTGAATATTTGTGATTCTATTAGACATTTCATTTACAGATATTTTTAATCCCGCCTTTTACCTCGAACATGGAGGTTTATGGCTATTGCTTTTTATTGTCTTTGCTGAAACAGGATTGATGATAGGATTCTTTTTACCTGGCGACAGTTTACTTTTTATTGCCGGAGTTTATAGTAATAAACTTATCAACGCAGTAATCCCGGGTGGATTAGGTTCCGATTTTTACAATTTGTTGTTGCTGATAATATTGATAACTTCTGCCGGCATTGCAGGAAATGTGGTTGGTTATTGGTTCGGAAAGAAAAGTGGGACTTATTTATTCAATAAAAAAGATACCTTAATTTTCAAAAAAAGATACCTCCTCGAAGCTAAGGATTTTTATGACAAATATGGTGCTCAAACCATTGTAATTGCACGTTTTTTACCCATAATCCGCACTTTTGCACCGATTGTTGCAGGGATTGTAAACATGAATAAACCCAAATTTATAGTTTATAATGTCATTGGTTGTTTGGGGTGGGTTATTTGCATGACAATGGCCGGACATTATCTCGAACGTTTCTTTTTACTCCAATACGATTATGATATAAAAGACCACCTGGAGATTATTGTGTTAGGACTTATTATTGTTACTTCCATTCCATTTGCATGGAAATACCTGAAAGAAAAATGCAAGGGGAAAGCAAAACCCTGAAAAAAGGAAATGTTATAAAAAGTGCTTACATTTGCACTCATATCTATTATTATTTATTTCAAATTAACTACTAGTTTATGAAGATTATATCTTACAATCTAAATGGCATCCGGGCAACTCTGGGTAAAGGACTTATCGAATGGCTTGAACAAGCAAATCCCGATATATTTTGTGTACAGGAAATCAAAGCGACAGCCGATCAGATAGATATGTTGTCTTTCCAATCGTTGGGATATAATTCTATCTTGATTAATTCCGCTCAAAAAAAAGGTTATAGTGGTGTTGCTGTTTTCAGTAAGCAAAAACCTGATTTTTACTCATTAGGAATCGGTAATGAGTTCTTTGATAATGAAGGACGTGTTATCCGTGCTGATTTTGGAGATTTAACGGTAGTTTGTGTCTATATTCCATCAGGAACTTCAGGAGACGAGCGCCAGGCATTAAAGATGCAATTTCTTGAATTATTCACAAATTATTTGGTAGAACTTCGTAAAGTACGTCCAAATTTATTGATATGTGGTGATTATAATATTTGCCATAAACCCATAGATATTAATTATCCTGAAAAGCATACAAAAATGTCAGGCTTTTTGCCAGAAGAACGGGAATGGTTTGATAAATTCATAGACCTCGGTTTTGTTGATACTTTCCGGGTGTTCAACCAGGAACCGAATCAATATAGCTGGTGGAGTTTCAGGAGTAATGCCAGGGCTAAAAATTTGGGTTGGCGCATTGATTATCATATTGTTACAGAATCTTTAAAAGAAAGATTGAAATCAGCTGCTATTCATCAGGAGGTGATGCTTTCTGATCATTGCCCAGTGGTTGTGGAGTTGTAATTTTGGGTTCTATGAGCAAGTAACCGGTAAAACAACCGGATCCCGTGTTCGGTTTATTAATCCTGGTATTCCTGATTATCCTGTTTTTTTTCATAAACCTCATCCCCAAAAAGAAATTAAGGAATATATTTTGAAAAATATTCTTACAATTTTGACTGAATGTGATTTATTAAAAAATGAAGACAATGAACAAGGATCGAAATAAAATTAACTATTTGACCTACAAAGGTTATATAGGAGATATTGAATTTAGCTTGACAGATAATTGTCTGTTTGGTAAGGTTCTTGGTCTTAGTAAGGGGCTTATTTCCTATGAAGGACAAACCCTTAAGGACCTGAAAAAGGATTTTAAGAATGGGATTGATGATTATTTGTCTCATTGCAAAGAAAATAATATTGAGCCCCAAAAACCATTTTCCGGACAATTCAGTATACGTTTAAATCCAGAACTACATCGTTTGGTTGTTGCTACTGCTCAACAACAGGGAATTACAGTAAACAGATTTGTTAGACAAGCTGTAGAACATGAACTGCGTTTAAATTCTTCAATATGAAATACTTTGAAACTATTATTATAGGTGGTGGTCCGGCCGGTTCTTCCACAGGAATTTCACTACTAAAAAAAGGAGATGAATGTTGCATTATTGATAAACAAAGTTTTCCAAGGGATAAGACTTGTGGAGGGCTTCTTTCTCAAAAGACAATGGATCTCCTTTCCGAATTAGATTTAAGCATTGATTTGGAGTCTTTCTACATCAATAAAACCAACAGGATAAGGATTGCCAATAAAAATAAAACTATATCTACATTTGATTGTAAACACGATTTTTACATTACGAGCCGGAAACTTTTCGACAACTTATTGATTGAAGAATATAAAAAATTGGGAGGTATCCTCTTTGAAAACGAAAAGGCCATTGATATTGATTTCCGGGAAAAAATAGTTATAACAGACAAGCAAAAAATAAAATATAAATATCTGGTATGTGCTGATGGATGCAAAAGCATTTCCAATAAATTGATAAAGCCGAAAAAATTCGGGGTTACGATTGAGGCGGATATTCCTTCCAATTTAATCCGGTTTGATAATCAAATAGTTTGTTTGAATTTCGGGCAGAAAGATGATGGTTACGGATGGGTTTTTCCCAAAAATGACTATGCTACAGTAGGTTTTGGCTGTCCTTATCAAGAAGGAAAAAATTATATGCCTGATTTCAAAAAATTCCTGACTTATTGCGGAGTAGATAAAGATGCTCCTATAAAACTGAAAGGAGCTCCACTGCCTTATGGGTATAATGGAGGTGATCCTGTTTTAGCTGAAGCTAATATTCTTTTGGTTGGCGATGCAGCAGGCATGGTAGATGCATTAACAGGTGAAGGTATTTATTTCGCTTTAAAATCAGGAATGTTAGCGGCGAATGCCATTGCCGGAAAAGATAATGTATTAGATATTTACAAGAAAAGCTGTAAACATATTTTTGAAATCGTTAATAATTCGCACAAAGTGAGTTTGGTTTTTTACAAATACAAACGAATCTTCCTGTTTTTTGCCAAAAATAAAGAGAAAAGACTTGCCTATTTCTGTGACAATGAGTTAGCATACTATAAGCATGGTTATAATTATAACATGGAGAAAAAGATTTTCAGCTTCCTTTGGAAGTAATTCATGACTTAAACTTGCGGTTTGTCATTGCAGGCTTGACCCGCAATCTTCTCTAATTATAATCCAATTCTTCCAAATTTCTTAAACAATTTGGGCGTTATATTTGTTTATAATTAATCTAAATTAGATTAATGATATGAAAATAGTAGTATTACTTCGCCATGGTGAAAGTACATGGAATAAAGAGAATCGGTTTACAGGTTGGACGGATGTCGATTTGTCTGAAAAAGGTGTTGAAGAAGCCAAATCTGCAGGAAAAATACTAAAAGAAAACGGCTTTGTTTTTGAAAAGGCTTATACTTCATATTTAAAACGTGCAGTCAAAACCCTGAATCAGGTGCTTGATGTAATGGATTTGGATTGGATTCCAGTCGAAAAATCATGGAAACTGAATGAAAAGCATTATGGAATGCTTCAAGGCTTGAATAAAGCTGAAACAGCAGCAAAGTATGGAGATGAACAAGTCTTGGTTTGGAGAAGAAGCTACGATATTGCACCCGCTCCATTAGATATTAATGATCCAAGGAGTCCTCGGTTGGATATCCGTTATAAAGAATTATCCGGTAAAGAACTGCCTCTGACCGAATCTTTAAAAGATACGGTTGAACGCATCGTTCCTTATTGGACAGATGTAATTGTCCCTTCATTGAAAAATTACAACCAGATTGTTGTTGCCGCACATGGAAACAGTCTGCGGGGAATTGTCAAGTATTTGAAACACATTTCAGATAATGAAATTGTCAGTTTGAATTTACCTACAGGTGTACCTTATATTTTTGAATTTGATGACAATATGAATCTGATTAAAGATTATTTTCTCGGAGACCCAGAAGAAATCAATAAAAAAATGCAGGCAGTAGCTAATCAAGGAAAGAAATAAATTCTATTTCAGACAAATACCGGTCAGCATCCGGCCCGATTGGATTCCCAATCTTCTTGCTGAAAAAAATTGATAATTGTTTTTAAGTGTGCATATTCCCGGATTCTCAATCTGATTTCCGGGAATACGCATATCTGAGAGTTGTTGTTCATTCGCTTTCCAAAGGTCGATATGGTGCTTTTTTGTGTCGGGATGCCTGAAAGAAATAGCTTTCATATTAAATCCGGCATCTTTGAAAGCGCAATATACTTCTTCGCCGACTTCAAAAGATGCGGGAGAAATGGATGGTCCTATGGCTGCATGAATCTTTTCCGGATTACAACCGAAATTATCAATCATCTGCTCAACTGTTTTCTGTAAAATTTTCTGTTGGGTTCCTCTCCATCCGGCATGAACAGCGCTAACGACCTTTTGATCTTCCGAGTATAATAAGACCGGAACACAATCGGCAGTGGTAACGCCAATACAAACATTTGGTAAATTGGTTATCAAAGCATCTCTTCCTGATAACTTTTCCTTTTGTGAAGTATTGGTAAGGAAATCTTTATCAATAACTGCAATTTCAGTTCCATGAATCTGGAAAGGGACAAATAAATTTACAGGATTCAGTTGCAGAATCTCACAGAGCTTATTCCTGTTTTTAGTTACATCAGATTCAGAATCACCCGAATATTCACTCAAATTGAAAGACGAAAAAGCATCCCGGCTGAATCCGCCGGAACGAGTAGTTGAGAAGTGAATAATATTTGTATATTTCGTGAAAGATTTGAATTGCAGGATTTCGCAATGATTTTTGTAGCAAATCATTATCAATCTCTCTTAGGAGGAAACATCTCTCTTGCAAATTTAAATTCTGCCCGCTGATAACTGAAAACTTTTTCTGCCGGCAATATTTTCCGCATTTTTTTGATATATTCTTTTTCCACCTCAGCTTCTTTTTCCTTAGAATCGGTGATAATGTTAATCAACCGGTCATATTCAGCCTCAGGAACACTTTTACCTGCTTTTTGTGCATCACGAACTTTCTTGATTTCCTGACGCATGTTGCGGTTGATTTCAAATTTTTTCTCTTCCAACTCATTGCAAACCGGCCAGAATTCTTTGGCTTCATCTTCCGTTAAACCGATTTCCTTTGTAAAATAGGCTATACGCTTGGCCCGGAAATCTTCTAACCCCTGACGTTTTCCTTCATCTCCTTTATTTTGAGCAGAAAGGGAAAACATCATACAACAAAAAGAAATTGAAATTAATAATGTAGAGATACGCTTCATTCTATGTTATTTTTTGACTATTTAGTTGTTTGGAAGTTCTGTAACATCATCTTCATAAAGAGCATCCTGATAAGAAGCATAAGCAATCCTCTCTTCATAATAAGAATTAAATGCATCAATTTCCGCGACAGGGATATCTTTCACATCTTCACTTAAAATCCCGGTTGCTTGTTGCCTGTCAACAAAAATATTTACCATCAGCATAATACCGGTAAACATTGCTGCCATATATGCCCATGGCTTTATTTTTTCCCACAAACTGATAACCTGGGGTTCCCTGATTTCTCTTTCCGGCAATTGGGACAATATTGTTTCCTGAACCCATTCGAAGTATCCCTCCGGAACTTTAAATGGATTTATTTTTCCAATCGTATCCAATTTGTTATCTGTTGTTTTCATCACACTTAAATTTTTTATATTGGTTAGACGAAAAAATCTTTGAAAAGTTTAATGCTCTTCCGACAAAATATTCTCTATTTTTTTTACCGCATGGTGGTAAGATGCTTTTAGCGCTCCGACAGATGTTCCAAGTACCTCTGACATTTCTTCATAAGGCATTTCATCATAATAGCGCATATTGAAAACCAACCGCTGTTTTCCGGGTAGTGTTAAGATGGCTTTCTGCAATGTAATCTGCGCTTCATCTCCGTCAAAATATTCATCGCTTTCAAGCTTACCGAGCAGGAATACATCTGTATCATCAATTGATACATTATTCATTGACCGTTGTTTATTCAGGAAAGTAATACATTCATTGACCGAAATTTTGTAGAGCCATGTTGAAAGTTTGGCTTCCCCACGAAACATATCAATATTAACCCATGCCTTGATAAATGTATTTTGGAGGATATCATTGGCATCATCATGTGATAATACCATTTTCCGGATTTGCCAGTAAAGCTTTTCAGAATAAAAGGCGACAACTTTCCCGAATGCAGCCTTCTGCACCTCAGATTTATCGGATTTTAATTTTGAAAGGACTTCTTCTTCGTTATAAATTTGCATAAAATCAATTTATCAACTGGCAAATTTAGTAAAAAATCAAAAGCTTCGCACAGATTACATGGAATACACCTCTTTTTTTATATTTTAGTTATACAGGAATGTTCAGTTGAGTTAGTTCTAAAAAGTAACATTAGAAAAAATGAATTTATAAACTCAGGGCTATGCCACTTGTTACTGATGGTATTTTTAGGTCTCTAAAATGGTACTTTTCCTACTGTTTGTTTTTTTAATTACCTCTATCTTTGCAAGATATGAAAAGCAAGATAAATTTTAAAGAAATGAAGAAAATTCTCTTATCAGTATTATTACTGACATTTATGATTTCAGAGAGCGCAAATGCTTTGACCCTGACACAACAAGTTGGCTGGTTGGAAACAGCTTATGTAACATGGCAACCTGTAGCCAACGCTGAAAGCTACAATGTGTATTACAGTGGTGAAGGAGTAAGTAACAAAAAAATTGATGACCAATTAATCCGTGAATACAAGAATTGTTATCGTGCTGATGTATTAGGATTGAAAGCTGGTAGTTATACCATAACTATAAAAGCAGTAAACGGAGCCGGAGTTGAGTTTGAAAGTGAAACTTCTTCTGCAATAGCAGTAAAAGTACATGATCGCAGCGGATTTGCTTTTTCTTCTCTTTCTACTTTCAAAACATCTTCGGGAGCATATAATGAAGATGGTACCTTAAAATCGGGTGCTAAAGTCATTTATGTAACAGCAGCTACTGCCAAAACCGTGAAACTTGATGTCGTGTCAAGTTCAAAAGGTTCAGTAACAAGTTGTGTTGGTATTGGCCAAATACTATCTACCCGCCAAAAAGGGTACGATAAAACTCCACTTGCCATCCGTTTTGTTGGGTATGTAAATGCTTCCAATATGTCAGGGCAAATAGATAGTAAAGGTTTATTGAATGTAAAGGGAGCTAACAGTTACACAGAAATGAATACTACTGTAGAAGGAGTTGGAGAAGATGCTACAGCTTATGGTTGGGGTATTTTGGTACGTCAATGTGGAAATGTGGAAGTCCGTAATATGGGTTTTATGATGTTTCCTGAAGATGGAGTATCACTTGATACTGATAATGTAAATGTTTGGGTGCATAACTGCGACTTTTTCTACGGAAAAAATGGTGGTGGAGATAAAGAAAAAGGCGATGGCTCATTAGACTCTAAAACATCAGGTTATGTAACCATATCATACAATCATTTCTGGGATTCCGGAAAATGTAACCTGCTTGGCAATGGAACAGAAGATCCTGAACGCTTGACTTATCACCACAATTGGTATGACCATTCGGACAGCCGCCATCCGCGTGTACGCTTTCATACCGTGCATGTATACAATAACTACTATGACGGAAATGCAAAATATGGTATGGGGGCAACCATGGGTTCTTCTATTTTTTCTGAAAACAATTATTTCCGCAACTGTAAAAGACCAATGTTGATTTCAATGCAGGGAAGTGATATTGCAGGTGGGACAGGAACTTTTTCCAGTGAAAACGGAGGTATGATAAAGGCTTATGGAAACTATTTGGATGAAGGTTCTCTAAAAAGCTTCATTCCTTACAGCAGCAGTGTTTCCGTTGAATTTGATGCTTATGTGGTAACAAATAAATCAGAACAAGTACCAGCAAATGTTACTGCTAAAAAAGGGGGTGCAAAATACAATAATTTTGATACGGATTCTTCGATTATGTATGCGTATGCAGCAAATTCCCCGGAAGAAGCCAAAACAAATATAATGCAATATGCAGGCCGTGTACAAGGTGGAGATCTCAAAATTACATTCAACAATGCAAGTGATGATTCAAATTATGCTGTAAGTGCAAGTATAACCAGTGCTATAACAGGTTATAAAACATCTTTAGTTAAGATACAAGGAGAAAGTAGTACCGGTGGAGGTGGTGGAGAAGAACCAATCACAATAATTGATTCTCCTTTCTTGAATGAAGAAACCAATGTTTCAGAAACAGGTTTTAATGTGAATTGGACTCCTGTCGATGGTGCAAGTCAATATATAGTGAAAATCAGTCATGAAGAAGAATCAAGTACAAACACTCCATTATTCAGAGAAACATTTAATAATGTTACCACTACTGTTACCGGCAGTATTCTTGCTTCAGGAAAAACAGATAATCCGGCATCCAAGTTTTCGCCCAACGGGAGCAGTTCTTTTATGTGTTCAGAAGATGGGACAATGGATTTAAGCGGCGGACGTTTTACTATTAATAATTTAGATTTCTCTACTTCTCCGAAGTTATACATAAAATGTAAATATATATCTGGTACTGGTAAATTTATAGTTACTTATGCTTCAGGGACAAGCTCTTCCGGTGCGGTCTATAATTCGGCTGCAAGCGCCATTGGTAGTGCTTATACAACATTGGAAATCCCATTATCTGGAGCTGCTGCTTTGATTCAATTAAGAACAGAAAGCAATACAATTGTCCGTATTGATGAGATTTTAATCTCGACCGAAGGTGCAGGCTCTAAAACGATTACCAACACATATCCTGTTACTGCTCCAACAACATCTTATTCATTCGGCAATCTTATTATGGGAGTTGAATATACAATAGAAGTTATCGCAAAGAATGCGAATGGAGAAATGAGTAGCACATCTAATGCTATATATGTAACACCAAAAACTCCATCAGGTATCGATACAACTTCTTTAGATGAAAGTGAAATTAAATCTGTAGAATATTATACAATTACCGGAATCAGGATACAGAAACCTCAGGGAGGCATAATTATCAAAAAGGTAGTTTATAAAAACGGAATGATAAAAACTGGAAAAGTTCTTCATTAAAATATTTTAGCCACGGATTTCACGAAATAACACTAAAATAAAAGTGTAAATTCGTGAAATCCGTGGCTAATAAATTATCTGTGCAATCCGTGTGAGGATTACATCATGCCGCCCATTCCACCACCCATCGGAGGCATTGCAGGACCTGCATTTTCTTCTTTCTTATCTGCAATTACACATTCTGTTGTTAAGAACATACCAGCAATAGAAGCTGCGTTTTCAAGAGCCACACGGGTAACTTTAGTCGGGTCGATAACACCTGCTGCATACAAGTTCTCGTAAACATCTTTGCGGGCATTGTATCCGAAATCAGCCTTGCCTTCTTTTACTTTTTGTACGATAACTGCACCTTCTTTTCCTGCGTTTTCAACGATTTGACGAAGAGGTTCTTCAATCGCGCGTTTCACGATTTCAACACCAGTAGTTTCGTCTTCGTTTTCGCCTTTCATATTTTCAATAGCAGCGATAGCACGCACATAAGCGACACCTCCACCAGGAACCGTACCTTCTTCGATAGCAGCACGTGTAGCGCTCAAAGCATCTTCCACACGGTCTTTCTTTTCTTTCATTTCAACTTCAGAAGCAGCGCCAACATAAAGAACAGCAACACCACCGGCTAATTTAGCCAAACGTTCCTGTAATTTTTCGCGGTCGTAATCAGAAGTTGTATTTTCGATTTGAGTCTTGATCTGAGCAACGCGGGCGGTAATTCCTTCTTTTTCACCGCCACCGTTTACAATTACTGTATTGTCTTTATTTATAGTAATTTTTTCTGCTTTTCCAAGCATATCCAATGTCGCCGATTCCAATTTCAAACCTTTTTCCTCAGAGATAACCACACCACCTGTCAGGACTGCAATATCTTCCAACATTTCTTTGCGACGGTCGCCGAATCCCGGAGCTTTAACGGCACAAATTTTCAAAGAACCGCGCAAACGATTAACAACCAAAGTTGCCAAAGCTTCAGAATCAATATCTTCTGCAATAATCAATAAAGGACGGCCAGTTTGAACGGATTGTTCAAGGATAGGAAGCATTTCTTTCAAAACGGAAATCTTCTTATCATAGATAAGGATTTGAGGATTTTCCATTTCAGCTTCCATTTTTTCGGTGTTAGTTACAAAATATGGAGAGATATATCCGCGGTCGAATTGCATGCCTTCTACTACGTCTACATAAGTTTCAGTACCTTTAGCTTCTTCAACAGTGATAACGCCTTCTTTTTTCACTTTTTGCATGGCTTCAGCAATCAGTTTACCGATTGTTTCGTCACCGTTTGCAGAAATTTTAGCAACATTTTCGATTTTTCCGAAATCGTCACCCACTTCTTGAGATTGAGCTTTCAGGTTAGCCACAACAGCCACAACAGCTTTGTCGATACCACGCTTCAAATCCATCGGGTTAGCTCCGGCAGTTACGTTTTTCAAACCAACGCCAATGATTGATTGAGCCAAAACAGTAGCTGTAGTTGTTCCGTCACCTGCATCATCGTTGGTTTTAGAAGCCACTTCTTTCACTAATTGAGCGCCCATGTTTTGGAATGCATCTTCCAGTTCGATTTCTTTAGCAACTGTAACACCATCTTTAGTGATATGAGGAGCGCCGAATTTTTTTTCGATAATTACGTTGCGACCTTTAGGACCTAAAGTTACTTTCACTGCATTTGCCAACTCGTCAACGCCTTTCTTCAAAAGGTCGCGGGCATCCATTTCAAATTTTATTTCTTTTGCCATTTTTGTTATGTTTTTGGAAGTTAGGAGTAAAGAAATAAAGAAGTTAAAGAAATAAAGGAGAAATTGTCCTTTGTAATTTTTTATTTCTTTATTTCTCTTCTTCTTTTCTTCAATTAAATTATTGCTAAAATGTCAGATTGACGCATGATTAAATACTTCTCACCATCCAGTTCGATTTCAGTACCGGCATATTTACCATAAAGTACCTGGTCGCTTTTTTTAACTACCATTTCTTCATCTTTAGTTCCGTTGCCAACAGCAACCACTTCACCTTTCAAAGGTTTTTCTTTAGCCGAATCAGGAATAATAATTCCGGAAATTGTTTTTTCTTCAGCAGCAGCAGGTTTTACCAGTACTCTGTCTGCCAATGGTCTAATGTTCATGACTAATTAGTTTTTATTATTAATTGAATTATGTAATAAAAAAGGATGCAAACCGAATGGCTTGCATCGCGTATTATTCGAAAAGTATGCCAAACGGAAAAACTGACAAACTTGCAGGTTTATTTATATTTTGAAGTAAGATAAAAGTTGTTCAACGCTAACCGCAGTTTGTTCTCCTGTTTCCATATTCTTTACTGTCAGCATTCCGGAATTGATTTCATTTTCACCTGTTAACACAACAAATGGAATTTTGTTGTTATCGGCGTATGACATTTGCTTTTTCATTTTGGTAGCTTCGGGATAAAGCTCTGCTTTTATTCCTTCTTTGCGTAAAGTGTATAATATTGGTAAAATAAAATTTTCTTCGTTTTCGCCGAAATTAACAAACATAACCTGTGTTGATTGAACCGAATCGGCAGGATACAAATTCAATTGATTCAATACATCAAAAATACGGTCGGCTCCAAAAGAAATTCCGACACCGGAAACTCCCGGCATACCAAAAACACCTGTCAAATTGTCGTACCTTCCGCCACCAGTGATACTTCCGATTTGAACATCCAAAGCTTTTACTTCAAATATAGCTCCTGTATAATAATTTAACCCACGGGCTAAAGTCAAATCGAGTTCCAATTCACTGGAGATTCCCAGTGAATCAATTTTATTGAGGATGTACTCTATTTCTTCAATACCTTTCAATCCTGTTTCGGAAGCGCTTAATGCAGTTTTTAATGTGACTAACTTTTCACGATTGGTTCCGCTTAACAAAATGATAGGCTGCAATTTCTCTATTGCCTCTTGTGGAATACTTTTTGAAGCTAATTCAGCATTCACATTTTCCAATCCGATTTTATCCAGTTTATCGATTGCAACCGTAATATCAGTAATTTTATCAGCTTCCCCGATTATTTCAGCAATTCCGCTTAATATTTTCCGGTTATTCATTTTGATGCAAACACGGATGCCAAAGCGTTGATACACTTCGTCCATGATTTGAATCAGTTCTACTTCATTCAGCAAAGAATCAGAACCGACAACATCAGCATCACACTGGAAAAACTCACGATAACGTCCTTTTTGTGGCCGGTCGGCACGCCAAACCGGTTGTATCTGGTATCTTTTGAACGGAAAGCTGATTTCATTTTGATGCATCACAACATATCGGGCAAAAGGGACAGTCAAATCATAACGCAATCCTTTTTCACTGATTTTATTGGTTAATTTGACGGAATTATGTGATAATAGGTCTTCATCCTGAATGCCATTCAGGTAATCACCTGAATTCAATATCTTGAAAAGCAGTTTATCGCCTTCTTCACCATACTTACCCATCAAAGTCGATAGATTTTCCATAGCAGGTGTTTCAATCTGTTTGAAACCATAAAGATGATAAACGTTACGGATTGTATCAAAAATATAATTACGTTTCGCCATTTCTTCAGGCGAAAAATCTCTTGTTCCTTTGGGAATAGAAGGCTTCTGCATTTTTATTTTGTTGAATTAAGGTTACAAAAGTAGATAATTTCTAGGCAGGATTCAAATAATTAACAGACACTGTATTAATTCTCAAATATTATAATATCTTTGTCCTTTCACATTACATAAAAAATTATGCCTATGGGATAAAAAAGTGTAGAATAGTACACACATTTTAAGATTTATTTGGAAAAAGCGTTTAGCTTAGATTCTTGTTCTTGAAACTTAGGAAATTTCAGAGCTACCAAGAGTAAAGCGATGATGCTCACGCTATATCGGCGCATTTATTTGGTAGCAAGGTATAAGACCTCAAGAACAAATATATCGAATCTTGTCCGCGCTTTTTTATGTGTGTATATCAAGAAAATTAAGGACAATTAGATTTGAGAAAAAATACAATAAGTGTCTAAATCAAGGATTGGACGTAAAATAAAAAAGAAATGAAAAGAATTTTGATCATTTTAACAATAATGATTTGCGTTAGTTTTGCATCAAATGCCACTTCTCTTTGTGGTGATGGACTAAAATATGTGTTTAATGATAAAAGCAATGCATTCGTTCTCTATAACTCTAATGGTAATATGATAGGAAAAGGAACTTACCTTTTTGATAATAAAGGAGACATACGATTTACTTTTGAAGGTTCTATGGAGATTTCCAAATTTGTTCGTAAGGGTGATGCCTTTTATTTTGGTGATAGTAGATATACAATATGTGATTAAATCATGAAAAAAATACTGCTTGTTTTTATAACAATAATGAGCTTTGCAATTGGCACAAATGCTCAATCCTGTGTAATCAGTGGTGCTGATGATGGAAGTACTGTGGAAGTAAAGTCTTGCTATTTAAGTGGAGACAGGGTTATAGTAAATGTGATTAATGACAGTAAAGATATTGCAGCAAATGTTACTGTCATGGTCGAAGTTGCTTATAAATGTGGTACTGCTAGAAGAACTCAAAATTATTCAGGAAGAGAAATTTCTTTAGCAGGGGTATCCACAAAGATAGAAATTCCAATTAACAAGACATTTTCCTCAAATGATTGCTTTATTGCTGACTCAGTAATAGCAACATCAGTTTCAGGCAATAAGTGTAAGTAATGAATAAAAAGTGCCTAATAATTGCCTTTGCATTGATTTTAACAGGTTGCTTGATTTATGCCACTTGTCGACAAGATATAATATTCTTTTCATTTTTGGATAAACCAAAATTTTTAGAATTAATATCGGTAAACGTACATTATCAAGAGGGGAATGTTTTACTTTATTTTCTACTGTTTTGTTTTCCTGATATGTTGTGGTATATGGCTTTGTTGTTATTTCAAAAACAATTTTACAATGTTGATAGTATGTTTAGCAAAATCTTGTTCTACTTATCAATATTGTTACCTTTTATTTTAGAATTTATGCAATATTTCAGAGTAATTCCAGGGACTTTTGACATTGCTGATATTGGTTGTTATTTGTTAACATTATTAATTTTTTTAATTTTATGGAGAAGAAAAAAAATATAAAAAAGAAGTTTATTCAAGGTGCAATAGTTTTGGTTTTTGCACTTATGGCATTAGGAAGTTCAAGTATGAATAACATGAGTGAACAAGAAGCTTACGATGTCGGTTACGGAGCTGGAACTCTGCTTCGCAATATTGCTAAGTAAGCACATATCAACTAAAATCTTCCATCATACAAAGTTAAGGGGTCATTCAAATGTAGTTTGATGGAAGATTTTAGTTAAATCATTATGAAAGATTTAATGGTAGATATAACTATTGTGACGATTCTCTTAATAATGTTGATGGGGTGTAATTCTCAACGAGGGAAGAACATTATAGCAGGTTTTGAGATGGTAAGTGTAGAAGGTGGTACTTTTGATATGGGAGAACAATCATCTGAAGAGGGAGAACCTGATGAAAGACCAGTACATAGTGTAACTGTAAGTAATTTTTATATCGGTAAAACAGAAGTCACACAAAAGCAATGGTATGACATCATGGGGGCTCTTCCCCGAAACTTGATATTTGGACAAGGAGACAACTATCCGGTGTATAATGTAAGCAGAAAAGATATACAAATATTTTTAAGAAAATTGGAGAAAAAGACAGGTAAAAGATTTCGTTTACCAACTGAATCAGAATGGGAATATGCTTGTAGAGGGGGAAAATACCCTGCTGATTATAAGTATAGTGGTAGTAATAAATTAAACACAGTAGGGTGGTATTGTGAAAACAGTGGAAAAAAAAGATTAAAAGATGAGGAATACAGTTATGACTCTTTAAGAGTAAATGATTGCGCGACACATCCTGTTAGAACATTAGAGCCTAATGAGTTAGGAATATATGATATGAGTGGAAATGTATGGGAATGGTGCTATGATTTGTATGGTGAATATTCCTCATCATCTCAGAAAAATCCTATTGAAAAACTGCAAGAATTAGAATTTGTCATTCGTGGAGGAGGCTTTTCCGATATGTCTTGTGCATGTCGCATATCTAATCGTGGAAAAACTCAATATGATACTCGCACTTGTGATTTAGGGTTTCGCCTTGCCCTTTCAGAATGAATGGTGAGAATTTTTCAACATTTTTAAATGGATTATTTTTACGGGGTGAAGTGAAAAATACATAAAAATATCTGATATACTTAAAGTTTGGCATACTTTTAGCCACTAATTATTCAGTTTCTTTTGAGCGATAATTTTGTTTTTAACAAGTTATCACTCAACAAAAGGAATAATTAATGTGTTTTAATTGTGTAGAACGTTGTATGTGGTGTTGATTAGCAGATTAATTTGTATCTTTGCCGCGTACAACGTTTTGCGTTTATCATAATACATAATTATTAATAGAAATGAAGTTTCTCTTTATCCTTTTCCTGATATTCCTTTTCATGGTTTTTGCCTTGGGCTTTTCAGTTATAAGGTTTATTTTCCGCCTTTTTACAGGAGGGGGAAGTAACAGGAACATGGAACAACAACAATCACAGGAACAGCAATACAGGGCGAATGATTCAGATTCAAGGAATAATTCTTCCAAAATGTTTTCCAAAGATGAAGGAGAATATGTTGATTATGAGGAAATAAAATAACCTGCCCTACCTGTCTTTTATCAGATTGATAAATTCTTCCCTTGTTTTTGCAGTATTAAATATGCCGGTAAAATCAGAAGTTGTAGTAATTGAATTTTGTTTTTCTACCCCTCTCATTTGCATGCACATATGTTGCGCCTCAATCACGACCATTACGCCTAATGGATTCAAGGTTTTCTGAATGCAATCTTTGATTTGAGTAGTCAACCGTTCCTGGATTTGCAGGCGGCGGGCAAAAACATCCACAATCCGTGGAATTTTACTTAATCCGGTTACTTTTCCATTGGGAATATAAGCTACGTGTGCTTTCCCGAAAAATGGCAGGACATGATGTTCGCACATGGAGAAGAAATCAATGTCTTTTACAATAACCATTTGTTTGTAATCTTCTACAAACATCGCCGAAGTGAGTATTTTTTCTGGTTCCTGATGATAACCTTTGGTGAAGAACATCAAAGATTTAGCAACCCTTTCCGGAGTTTTCAATAAACCTTCACGGTCTGCATCTTCGCCTAATAACTCCAGTATTTTCCTGTAATGAAATGCGATTTCTTCTTTTTTCTTAAGTTCTTCTGCGCTCAAATCCATAATTGATTAAAAAATAAATGACTGCAAATTTAGGATTTTTCAGGTGATTTTCAAAGAAATACTACTTTTCTTCCAGATTCATATAGTTATTCAACAAATATTTCATTGGTTCCAAAAACCGGAGGGCCAAACTTTTTCATGCAAATATGAATTGACAATTTGGATAATGGTCATAATTGGGTGTATTCCATTTTATTAAAATGTGATGCCAATATCGAGAATCGGATATTTAACATTTCCATTTGAATTAAATAATTGTTTTTCCTTTATATTTTTAACTTTGCAGTAATGAATAACCTTCGATAAAAAAACTATCGTAGATAGGAAAAAATTAAAAATATGAACAAGATTATTGTAATTCTACTATTTACATTTCCATTCATTGCTATACCTAACAAATCAATGGCTCAGAAATCAAGAGGTTTTGAAATTGAAGCCGGACTTAACTCTTCAGACCTCGAAGAAAATATTTCTTATTATATCGGAGGTAAATATGCATATTGGTTTAATCCTTTTTTAGCATATACTGTCGGAATATCTGGTTTACACTCACAATTGAATATTACGTTCGATTCTCCGACAAACAATAAGATTGTCTATTATATTGATGATAATATTGTTAACTTATATTGTGTTACCGGATTTAAGGCTTCTGCCCCAACATTTAAAAATATAGGACTGGCGGCTGATTTGAATTTTCAGTTTGAACCTATCCCTTTTAATACTATTTCTGTCACTGAAAAAACTTTTAAATCTGATAATGATTTATTTCCGGCAGAAAAAAGTAAAAATAAGTTTGTATATACTCATTTTAATCCAAGTGGAAAACCCAATGTGTGTTGACCGCTTAAACCAAAACAGGTTTGACCCCTGAAAATTATTTAATTTTGCCCCCCCAAGCATCTTGATAAGTGGGGTCATTTTTATTTTGGAATACCATCCTTAGGCGATACACCATTAT
>JAVBLO010000052.1:0-14749 GCA_031553415.1 Bacteroidales bacterium
TTTGGACACTGTACCATGTCTTTTCGTGACCACTTTTTGGCTTTTTCGGCAGACATACAAAAACAAAAATCCCTGCAATATGTTGATATTGCAGGGATTGTCTTACCCTTGTCGCCGTTTGGCATCTTTCTAAGTGATCCACCTGGGGCTCGAACCCAGGACCCCATCCTTAAAAGGGATGTGCTCTACCTGCTGAGCTAGTGAATCAGCCTATTGCTTTCAAAAAGCGAGTGCAAAGGTAAATTTAAAAATCAAAAATACAAATATTTTTTAATGATTTTTCAATTTTCTTTGGCTGGAATATCTAAAAATAATAGCTTTGCATGCTAAAATACTGAACAAAATGGGGAAATTTTATTTTATTTTATTTTTTATCATTGGGTTATCTATTAACCTTTATGCACAAAATCCGGCACTTAATACATTCGTTAAATTACCTAATCTGAAATATTCGGGCATTGGAATTAAAATAATTGATTTAGAAACCGGAAATACTGTCTGTAAATATAATGAAAACTTAGCTCTCTGTCCGGCATCTACATTGAAACTCTTAACAACTGCTAGTGCTCTGGAAATGTTGGGAGATAAGTATAAATATCAAACATCACTTTATGCTGTTGGAAATATTAATAATGAAGGAGTTCTAAACGGATTTCTTTTTATTTGCGGTTCTGGTGATCCCACTTTAGGCTCTGAATATTTGAATTCCGACAAAGAAGCTTTCTTAAGAGATTGGTTACTTTCAATTCAGAATGCGGGAATAAAGAAAATTACCAATGGCATAAAGGTTTCAGATAATCCTGATTGCTATGAACCGGTTTCTGCCAAATGGATTCTGGCAGATGTCGGAAATTATTTTGCCCCGGAAATATATCCCATAAGCATTTTCGATAACACTTACCGGTTATATCTGAAATCAGGATTACCAGGTAATTTGCCCGAAATCGTCAGAACTGAACCAGAAGTCAACTTGTTTTTCAAAAACTATTTGAAATCGGCTGCCAACAATATGGATAGCGCTTATATCAGGGGACTTCCGCCTTCCAATGAAAGATATTTGTATGGAGTCATTCCGTCTGGAAAATCTGATTTTTCCATAAAAGGGTCAATCCCTAATCCTCCAATTTTTCTTGCAGAATATTTGCGGAAATATTTGAATAAAAATGGGGTTAAGGTTGAAGGTGAAATTTCTGGAACTCAACGAAAAATTGAATTGGATGACAAGTTTCTGAAAGTCACATACTCAAATCCGTTATCCGAAATTATTAAAGTTACCAATTTCAGGAGTAACAATCATTTTGCCGAATCACTTTTTTATACCATTGGAAGAGAAAAAACAAATGTTTCGGACTGCACATATATCCCCAAACAAAGTGCAGAATATATCAAAGAATTCTGGAAAAATAAAAATGTTAATACATCCGGGACTTTTATCTATGATGGATGCGGATTATCTCCATCCAATGCTATTTCTGCAGAATTACTTACCAGACTACTTGTTTATATGGATAAAAAAAGTAATTTTTCCCAGGTCTTTTACAATTCTCTTCCTGAAGCCGGAAAAGAAGGAACTGTACAAAATTTTTTGAAGACAAAAAAGGCTGATGTAAAAGCAAGAATCAAAAGCGGAAGTATCAGTGATGTTCAATCTTATGCAGGATATATTGAAAAAGACGGGAAAAAATATGCATTTGCTATTATTGTCAATAATTTCACGGGTACACGCTCTGCTCTTCGAAATCAAATGGAATTTTTTTTACTAAATTTTTAATAAAATACATGTTTATTCCAAAAAAAGAAACTTATTTTTGTAAATTAATATAAATGAATACATATTCGTTTAATCTTTTATTTTTACACACTATGTTAAGTAATACACTAAATTTTAGGATTGAAGGAATTGAAGGAGACTTAAAACTTGTATATAGCGCTTTCTCACAAAAGTTGTATCAAGATGAGAGGGAAGTCAAAAGGAAAGGCAATAAGTTTCAGGTAAAAAATGATAATGGTGAGCAGGAAGAATTAAAACTCATAAAAGGGATCGATTTTGCTTATAAAGCTGAATTCCGTGGGCAAAAAACTCAGATAGAGGAAAAGTTGACTGTTCTGCAATACATTTTAGGCCTTATTCCCCTCTGCCTTATAGTTACCGGAGGAGTTATCGGCGCTTTCATTGGCATACTTGGTACTACAATAATTTATACCTATATCAGGAAAGGTAATGATATTTTCAAACAAGTAATTATAGCATTAGTTGTATCTGCAGTATGTGCAGTTATATATTTCGCCATTGCACTCATTTTAAGTTCATTACTATACGGTTCCGTTAATCTTTAAAAATGAAAGGCTAAAAGCAAATGAAATTGTTACTATAAAGTTCTATTTGTCTTTAGCCTTTCGTCCTGGATATCAACAAAATTTAATTCAATCCGAATTCCTCATGAATTCTGGGAATTATAACATCCCGGAAACCTTTCTTTTGCAAACGGCTTTTAAACTCAACCTGCACTTCAGGTTCTCCATGAACCACAAATAATTGTTTTATTTCCTGGGAATCCTGACACGACAAGTATTGGCACAAATCATTGTAATCCGCATGGGCGCTCATCGAATCAATCGTCTGGATATCAGCTTTAACCATATGCCTTTCCCCAAAAATTCCAACTTCTTCCGGATGTAATTTCAAACGTGCTCCTAAAGATTGAGGTTCACAATAACCAATAATCAGTATGGTATTTCTCCAATTTTCGATGCTGTTTGCTATATGGTGTTTAACACGTCCGGCTTCGGCCATTCCTGATGCTGAAATAATAACACATGGCTTGTGATTGTTATTAAGCTCCTGTGATTTTCTTTTATCGGTTATATATTTAAGTCCTTTGAAATCGAATGGGTCTGAATCTATTCTCATCAATTTTTGGACATCTTTATTGAAACATTCCGGATGTCTTTTGACAATATTTGTAATGGTAGTTGAAAGCGGACTGTCCACATAATAGTCTATATTAGGCAACTCGCCATCTAATTCCAACTGATTCAAAGCAAAAAGCAACTCTTGAGTACGTCCGACACTAAAAGCCGGAATAATCAATTTACCTTTTTTATGGATGCAGGTTTCCATTATATTTTTCTTCAACTGTACGGCATAAGTTTCTATCGGATCATGCACTTTATTGCCATAAGTAGATTCCAGGATTACATAATCAGCTTGAGGAAATTCCCTTGGAGAACGCAATATCGGGTCGCCATACCGGCCAACATCTCCACTGAAAGCTATCCTGGTAGTTTTCCCGTTTTCATTAACCTTTACATAAACGGTTGCACTGCCAAGGATATGTCCCACATCATAAAATTCAAGTTCAATATCTTCGTCTACCTGGCATGGAATATTATAATCTAATGGCACAAAATGCTCAACAGCCATTCTGACATCTTCTTCCGTATAAAGAGGCTCCAATAAAGGACGTCCTTGTTCCAATCGTTTTTTATTCAAAAAATAAATATCTTGTTTCTGTATATTGGCCGAATCCAATAATAATGCCCCAACAACATCTATGGTAGCTGGTGTAGCATAAATTTTACCCCGAAAACCATTTTTTACTAAACAAGGTAACAAACCGCTATGGTCTATATGTGCATGGGACAGAAAAACATAATCAACTTCATTTGGACTGAAACCGAAATTCCTGTTTAATGTATCAGTATCTTTCCCCATACCCTGAAACATACCACAATCGAATAATATTTTCTTACCGTTGTTCAGTGATAATAAATGTTTACTGCCGGTTACTGTTTGGGCAGCTCCGTGAAATGCTATCTTCATATTTCAAAATTTATATACAATTGGAGACAAAGGTAAAAAAGAAATCAATCTTTTATGTAATTTTGCAACACAAAACAATAAACAATATTTAAGTATATGAAAAAGGTTTTAATAGCTATGACAGCAACTGTATTGCTTTCTTGTTCCGGAGGAGAAAAAAAAGAAACTGCCGGCAAAGAGAAAGAGTTCAATTATAGTGTCGAACAATTTGCAGACCTGGAAATTTTGCGTTACCAGGTTCCTGGATTTGATGATTTAAGTCTGAAACAAAAAGAATTGGTTTACTATCTTTCCCAAGCAGCTTTAGAAGGAAGAGATATTTTATTTGACCAGAATTTCAAATACAATTTGGCAATACGCCGGACATTAGAAGCCATTTATGAAAATTATCAGGGAGATAAAACAACAGAAGATTACAAACAATTTGTAGTATATCTGAAACGGGTTTGGTTTTCAAACGGAATACACCACCATTATGGAGAAGAAAAATTCCTTCCGGGATGTTCTCCTGCATTTTTTGCAGAAGCTGTCAAATCAATTGATGTCCAATTACTTCCTCTCGGAAACGGAGAAACAGTTGAGGCTTTTATTGAAAAATTGACTCCTGTTATGTTTGACCCTAACTTATATACAAAAAAAGTTAATCAGGACCCTTCTGTTGATGCCATCGTAAATTCTGCAAACAATTATTATGGAACAGGAATTACGGCAGATGAGGTAAAAAAGTTTTATGGAAGCATGGTTCATCCAAACGATACAACACCTGTTTCATACGGACTTAACAGCCGTTTGGTTAAAGAAACCGGTAAATTAGTCGAAAAAGTTTGGAAAGTCGGCGGCTTGTATACCCAAGCCATTGAAAGAATTGTGAATTGGTTGAAATTAGCAGAAAATGTAGCAGAAAACGCCAAACAAAAACAAGTGATTCAAACACTTATTGAATATTATGAAACTGGCGATTTGAAAAAATTCGATGAATATTGCATTACATGGGTACAAGATACTTTATCAAGAACTGATTTTGTTAACGGATTTACAGAAACTTACGGTGACCCATTAGGTTTTAAAGCAAGTTGGGAATCCAATGTGAATTTCAAAAATCTCGAAGCCACCAAACGTACTGAAATAATAAGCAGTAATGCCCAATGGTTTGAAGATCATTCTCCGGTTGATTCCCGTTTCAAAAAAGAAAAAGTGAAGGGAGTAAGCGCCAAAGTAATCACGGCTGCCATTTTAGGCGGAGATTGTTATCCGGCAACTCCTATCGGAATCAACCTTCCAAACTCCAACTGGATAAGAAAAGATTATGGTTCGAAATCAGTTACAATTGAAAATATTACTTATGCATACGATAAAGCCGCTGAAGGCAACGGTTTTGCAGAAGAATTTGTTTGGAGTGATAAAGAACATGAATTGATGAAAAAATACGGTTTCATTACTGACAATATGCACACAGATTTGCACGAATGCCTGGGACATGGTTCCGGTCAATTGCTTCCTGGCGTTAGTCCGGATGCGCTTGAAATTTATGGTTCTACTATTGAAGAAGCTCGCGCCGACTTATTCGGACTTTATTATCTAGCCGATCCGAAAATGTTGGAATTAGGTTTATTAGATAATAAAGACGCTTATAAAGCTGAATATTATAAATATATGATGAATGGTTTAATGACTCAATTAGTACGTATTGAGCCGGGTAAAACCATAGAAGAAGCACACATGCGTAACCGTGCGCTAATTGCTCGTTGGGTATTTGAAAAAGGCGCTCCTGATAAAGTTATTGAATTTGTAAAAAAAGATGGAAAAACATACGTTGTTATTAATGATTACGAAAAACTGAGAACTTTACTTGGTCAATTATTAGCTGAAATACAACGTATTAAATCTGAAGGAGATTTCAAAGGCGCTCAACATTTGGTTGAAACTTATGCCGTCCAGATTGATTCTGAATTACACAAAGAAATTTTGGAACGTTACAAGAAATTAAATCTGGCTCCATACAAAGGCTTTGTAAATCCTGTTTATGAATTAGTAAAAGATAAAGACGGTAACATCATTGATGTTAAAGTTTCATATACAGAAGGCTACTCAGAACAAATGCTCCGTTATTCAAAAGAATATTCATCATTACCAACCTATAATTAAAAGTTAAGAGTTAAGAGTTAAGAGTTGAAAAATATGTGCAAAGCAACTCTTAGCTCTTAACTCTTAATTCTTAACTTTTCCCCATGCTTCAGGAAATACGTAAAAAGCTTCGCCTGGCTATGAATGGCGTTACTTCATCGGCCATGCGTGAAAAAGGAGTTCAATATAAACTCAATTTTGGAGTTCCCATAATGACTTTGCGGAATATGGCAAAAGATTATTATCCCAATGCAGAATTAGCTAATGATTTATGGAAGGAAAATACACGGGAATTGAAAATATTGGCGACATTAATTCAACCAGCTGAAACATTCACAGATACCTTGAAATGGATTAAATGCATTGAAAACCTTGAATTAGCAGAACAGGCATCCATGAATTTGTTTTCTAAAACACCAGATGCCCCGCTTAATGCCCTGAAGCTAATCCAATCAAAAGAACTATATCCAGAAATTTGCGGATATCTGATATATGCCCGCCTTTTCATGTCGGATTACCAGCTCAATGAAAATCAGGAATCTTACTTTTTATTTGTAGCAGGGGCTTTAGATTCCGAATCTTTAATGCTCAAAAATGCAGCGCTCACTTCCCTTAAAAAATTAGGTCGGCAATCGATAATCAAAGCCAAAGATATACTAGCCCGTTATGAAGTGAAATCCGCTGTTTATGAGGATCTAAAATCCGAATTCGATTATTATTCATAAACTATTTGAGTTTTTATTGAAAAAGATGTAACTTTGCTCCATGTCCAAGCAACATTTTTTCAATGGATAATATTCAGACAAGAGAAACTGTTAAAAAAATATTTACGGAATACCTGACAAATAAAAGTTGTAGAAAAACTCCGGAAAGATATGCTATTTTGGATTTTATTTATTCTGAACCCGGACATTTCGATATGGACTTCCTTTATGAAGCAATGAATAATCGTAATTTCAGGGTTAGTCGCGCTACCTTGTACAACACCATGCAACTTCTTTTAGAGTGTAAACTGGTGTTAAAACATCAATTCGGTTCCAATATTTCGTATTATGAACGTGCTTATAACAATGATTTTCACCATCATTTAATTTGCACAAACTGCGATTCTGTGCAGGAATATAAAGACCTGGAATTAAAAAACTTGATTCAGGGTAAGAAAATCAAACGTTTTACGCCATCTTTATATAGCCTCTATATTTTTGGAATATGCAATAAATGTGCAAAAGAACTTAAACAACAAAAATAATAATAATGAAAGTAGATGTTTTATTAGGCCTGCAATGGGGAGACGAAGGCAAAGGAAAAATTGTAGATGTATTAACTCCTGATTATGATATAATCGCCCGTTTCCAGGGGGGACCTAATGCCGGACACACGCTGGAATTCGAAGGACAAAAATATGTCTTACGTTCCATTCCTTCAGGAATCTTCCAGGGAGGTAAAATCAATATCATAGGTAATGGGGTTGTTCTCGACCCAGCTCTCTTCAAAATTGAAGTTGAAGATTTGGAATCTTCCGGGCACGATTTAACCAAACGCTTGTTGATTTCAAAGAAAGCTCACCTCATACTTCCTACACATCGTTTATTGGATGCCGCTTATGAAGCCGCCAAAGGAACTGAGAAAATTGGAACCACAGGAAAAGGTATTGGGCCTGCATATACGGATAAAGTAAGCCGGAATGGTTTGCGTATAGGAGATTTGCTTCATAATTTTGAAGAAAAATATTCCAAAGCCATCTCCCGTCATAAAGAAATTTTAGAACAGCTTAATTTCAAATACGATTTGGCTCCTTTAGAGAAAGAATGGTTTGCCGGAATTGAGTGTCTGAAAAGATTTCAATTGATTGATAGTGATCATTTTATCAATAAAGCATTATCTGAAAGTCGTAAGGTATTAGCTGAAGGCGCACAAGGAACAATGTTAGATATTGATTTCGGTTCATATCCTTTCGTAACTTCTTCTAATACAGTTTGTGCAGGTGCTTGTACCGGATTAGGCGTAGCCCCGCGAAAAATAGGAAATGTATATGGCATTTTCAAAGCCTATTGTACAAGAGTCGGAAGCGGCCCTTTCCCTACCGAACTTTTTGATGTAACAGGGCAAGAGATGCAGGATTTAGGCCATGAATATGGTTCTGTAACCGGACGCCCACGCCGTTGCGGTTGGGTTGATTTGGTAGCATTACGATATGCTGTCATGATTAATGGTGTAACAGACCTTATCATGATGAAAAGTGATGTAATGGATACTTTTGAAACAATAAAAGCCTGTGTCGCATATAAAGTTGATGGTGTGGAAACTGAAGATTTCCCATTTGAAATTACAGATAACCTTGAGCCAGTATTCGTTGAGTTACCAGGCTGGCAAACTGATATGACAAAAATGCAGAGTGAAAATGAGTTTCCTGAAGAATTCAATGCCTATCTGACATTCCTTGAAGAGAATTTAGGTGTTGGCATTAAAATTGTTTCAGTAGGTCCGGATAGAGAACAAACGATCATCCGTGAGAAGTGAGAAAATTCTTAATTCTTAATTTTTAATTCTTAACTATAATGTATTGGATATTATTTATTGGTATTGCAGCTGCAAGTTGGTTGGTTTCATGGAACTTGAAAAGGAAATTTGCAGAATATTCTAAAATCCCCCTTGGAAACGGGATGACAGGAAAAGATGTGGCAGAAAAGATGTTGCATGACAATGGTATAAATGATGTAAAAGTGATCTCAACATCAGGATCACTAACAGACCATTATAATCCTGCAAATAAAACAGTCAATTTGAGTGAAGACGTATATGGAAGCGATAGTGTAGCTGCTGCAGCAGTAGCAGCCCATGAATGCGGACATGCAGTTCAACACGCAAAGGCATACGGACCATTGAAAATGCGTTCTGCATTGGTTCCAATTGTAAGTTTTGCCTCACAATGGGTATCTTGGGTGTTATTGGCCGGAATGTTGATAATAGGACGCAATGGTCATGGAAACAGTACTGTATTGCTTATTGGAATCATCCTTTTTGCGGCAACTACATTATTTAGTTTTATCACATTGCCTGTCGAAATTAATGCAAGTTCAAGGGCGTTAAGATGGCTAAACGGTTCAGGAATAACTAATTCATATAATCATGATAAAGCAGAAAGCGCTTTGCGTTCGGCAGCATACACTTATGTAGTTGCAGCCTTGAGTTCTCTGGCAACTTTATTGTATTATATTATGATTTTCCTGGGTGGAAGAAATAGAAACTAAATGGAAAATTCAAAAGTCAAACTGAATGTATTAGGCATTACTTTCAGCCAGGTGCAAGCTGGTGCCTATGCCTTGGTTTTATCGGAAGAAGGCGGCGCCCGGAGAGTTCCCATAATTATCGGAACTCCGGAAGCACAGTCTATTGCTATTTTCCTGGAAGGATTGCATCCACCTCGTCCGCTTACACATGATCTTTTCATAACATTCATGGAGAAAGTGAATGCTTCCCTCAAAGAAATATTCATTTATAGATTTTCAGATGGGGTTTTTTATTCTGAATTGATTTTTTCTAAAGATAACGAAGAATTTAAAATAGACTCCAGAACTTCCGATGCAATTGCTTTGGCTGTAAGAACAGGTTCGCCGGTTTACACAACAGAAGCTATCATGCAGGAAGCTGGAATTATTATGGAAGATGATGGCACTGCTGATGATTTTGAAGACGTTCAGGAAAATCAACCTGTAGTTCATCATCAAGATCGTTCTCCGGAAAGTTTATCTGAAGATGAATTAAAAAAGGCTTTAGACGAAGCTATTTCAATGGAGGATTACGAAAAAGCTTCCAAAATCAGAGATTTGCTCAACAAAAAGAAAGCGTAACAGACCTTGTTCTATTATGCATATTTTCTACACTCCCGATATTTTGAAAATCGCAGAACTTCCTTCTGAAGAAGCCCAGCATTGTGTCAGGGTTTTAAGACTCAAAGAAGGAACTGAAATTTTATTGACTGATGGCTGCGGACATTTTTTCAGGACAATTATAACCCTTGCTTCCCAAAAACATTGCAAGGTTGAAATTATTGAAACGATAAACCAGAACTTACCTTGGCAAAATTACATCCAGATTGCCTTTGCTCCTACTAAAAATATGGACAGGAATGAGTGGCTTGCTGAAAAAGCAACCGAAATCGGAATTAACAAGATAACATTCCTTAATTGCCAATATTCCGAACGAAAAGAAATGAAACTTGAAAGAATTGAAAAAATTTTAGTTTCTGCAATGAAACAATCGAAAAAAGCTACCCTGCCCGAACTGCAAAATATGATAGGTTTTAATCAGTTTGTTAATCAGGATTTCGATGGACAAAAATTTATTGCACATTGTTATCAAGGTGAAAAAATAAATCTTGCCAATGCATATAAAAAAGGAGAAAATGCCTTAGCGCTTATTGGTCCGGAAGGAGATTTCAGTGAAGAAGAAGTTGCATTAGCTATTAAAAAAGGATTTCAACCTGTTTCTTTGGGTGAAAGCCGGTTAAGAACAGAAACAGCGGCTTTGACAGCTTGTCAGACAATACATATTATTAATTCTATATAGCCTTTTCATAGAGAATAAAAATGAAAAAAATATTACGCAAAATATCAATATGGGCGGGAAAAATTGTTTTAACGCTTTTTGTCCTCAGTTTGTTTTTTGTTGTATTGTTCAGGTTTGTTCCGGTCTATTTCACTCCTTTAATGTTTATCCGTATCTTTGAACAAATCAAAGATGACAAGCCTGTAAAGATGAAACATAATTGGGTTCCTATTTCAGAAATTTCTCCTAACATAATACAAGCCGTTGTTGCTTCCGAAGATAATTTATATATTGATCACAATGGTTTTGATTTCAAACAAATTGAAATTGCACAAAAAGAGGCGGAAAAAGGAAAAAGAGTCAGGGGGGCCAGCACCATAACGCAACAAACAGCAAAGAATGTCTTCCTTTGGCCGGGAAAATCTTACTTCAGAAAAGGTCTGGAAGCTTATTATACGGTATTAATTGAGTTCTTTTGGGGAAAGGAAAGGATTATGGAAGTATACCTTAATTCCATAGAAATGGGAGATGGCATTTATGGAGTGGAAGCTGTTGCCCAAGCTCATTTTCACAAAGAAGCCAAAGACTTATCTAAACAGGAAGCTGCTTTAATTGCCGCTACACTTCCTAATCCGAGGAAATTCAACTCATCCAAACCATCTTCTTATATAGTCGGCCGGCAAGCTAAAATCATGTCTTTAATGGGAAAAATCGCAAAGGTTGATTTTGATGATGACAAAAAGTCTGAAAAGAAAAAAGATTTTGGTAAAAAAGAGAAGAAAACTTCAGGAAAAAACAAGAAAAAATGACAGACTTTCATATTACAGATTGGGGAGTAATTCCATATACGACTGCTTATGAGCAGCAAAAAGCTTTATTCGAACAAGCTTTACAAATAAAATCATCCAACGGAAAAGTTACAAATACCTTGATTTTTTGTGAGCATCCCCATGTAATTACAGTAGGCAAAAATGGTAAATTCACTAATCTTCTATATCCTGAAAATTTATTGAGTGAGAAAGGGATTTCTTTTTTCCATATAGATAGGGGAGGAGACGTTACCTACCATGGCCCCGGCCAATTGGTTGTTTATCCTATTTTCAACCTGGACACTTTTCATCTTGGGTTAAAATCGTATATATACTCATTAGAAGAAGCCATTATCAAACTGTTAGCTATATATAATATCCAGGCAAAACGATTAGACGGAGCTACAGGCGTTTGGCTTGATACAGATAATCCTCAAAAAACAAGAAAAATTTGTGCCATTGGGGTAAAGACAAGCCGTTATATTACCATGCATGGGTTAGCGTTGAATATCAACACTAATCTGGATTATTTTAGGCTTATCAATCCTTGTGGATTTATTGACAAAGGAGTTACATCGATGCAACAAGAATTAGGGAACAATATAGATATTGAATCTGTTAAAAATCAATTGAAAAATATATTCAAAGATACTTTTCAAAAAAACGAGAATATCCGTTAGAGATTTAGAATTTTACTGCAAGTTAAAATATTACTTTGTTTTGTAAAATGAATAAAATCATCACTCGCAGGATGCCCTGGAACAGGAATGAAATAATGTTCCTCAATGTTCCATGCATTCCTCCAAAACAAAACATAGGATAATTTGTATTGAGAGACAATTGGATAAATATATTCAGTAAAACAGTTTGGAATTTTGATTCCTTCCAATCCGGTGCACGTTACAGCAGGAATCTTGTTATTCTTCTCAGCAAATTGCGTAATGATGGATAAGCTTTTGTTTAATGTTTGCATAAAAAAACTCCCCGGAAGGATCATTTTGTTGTAAGAAAAAGGAACTTGTACCAACAAGGTCTACATATTCATTTCCTGGGTAAACATTATGCTTGACTTGTCGAGTGACACACCACAGGCAAAAATTATTGATTTTGGTTTTGCACGCTCATTTTTGCAATTATCGAAAGCACTTAATAAACAGGGATTAAACTTAAATTTCGTAGCTTCGGAATGTATCACGGCAAATACATTTTCGCCACAGAGCGATTTGTTTTCTGCTGGGGTTGTAATGTATCAAATGTTGTTTGGGACTTCGCCGTGGAATGTTTCAATTTCAAATTATGAAACACAAATGTCAAGCGACACAATCGCAACTGAAAAATTATTACAACAACGAGAAAAGCCTTTAGTTTTCCCAAATGTCGTTAATAGAATTGTTGATTTTGACGATTCTGTTTTAAGAATACTCTCAAAAGCATTGCATACTGATATTGAAAAGCGTTTTCAATCGGCACAAGAATTTTTGCAAGCATTAAACGGCGAAATCGAAATTGCTGATGTTGATACGAAAAATTCCATAGAAACAGGAAAAGCTGAAAAGCCGAAGATACAAAAGAAAAGTGGCGGCGGTTTTTCTGCCATTGCAGGAATGCAAGAATTAAAAAACATATTGGAAACCGATGTAATAGACATTATTCGCCATCCCGAAGAATACAAAAACACGGGTTGGGATTGCCGAACGGGATGTTGCTTTATGGCCCACCGGGCTGTGGAAAAACATTTTTTGCAGAACGATTTGCCGAAGAAACAGGATACAATTTTCGTAAAATAATAGCCTCTGACCTTGCAAGTATTTATGTACACGGAACACAGGAAAAAATCGGAAAAATCTTTGATGAAGCACGACAAAATGCACCTGCAATTTTGTATTTTGATGAATTGGACGCAATGACACCCGACCGAGAAAATGCACAGCACAGTTATGGTTCGGAAGTAAATGAATTTCTTTCGCAGTTAGATAATAGTGGAGATTCGGGCGTGTTCGTTATCGGCTCAACAAATAAACCACAACTGATTGACAAGGCTATTTTGCGTGCAGGACGATTAGAAAAACATTTCTATATTCCACCACCCGATTTTGAAGCACAGAGAGCAATGTTTGAAATCTATCTAAAAAATCACCCGATTGATTTTGGCATTGATTACGAAAAATTGGCAATATTGACCGAAAATTATGTTTCGGGTGACATAAGATTGATTGTCGATGAAGCATCTCGAAAAACAATTCGAGAACAAACAAAACGCATTACAATGGAAACATTGGAATTTATTATTAAAAACCAGCGACCAACTATTTCGTTTGATATTCTTCAAAAATATGAAACAATCAGAAATGAAATGGAAGGCAAAAAAGAAGAACGCCGTAGGATTGGGTTTAATCAGAAATCATAATTTTTAAAATTCAAAAGATATGGATACACCGAATTTAAACAAGCTGATTTTGCAAACAGCCTTTTGCTGTATGGCTTCTGATGGTAATATAGACAAAAGAGAGATTGCTACTATAAAGTCAATGTGTGAAAAATCGCCTTTGTTCAAAAGTTCTGATATTCAAACTGAATTGAATCTGCTCATTGAGGTAATCAATAAAGAAGGGAAAAAATTCATTATAAATTATTTCGAGTTGCTAAAAAATACCTCATTGTCGGAAGAAGACGGACTAACTTAACTTGACTTTGCCATTCAAACCATTTTAGTAGACGAACTAATTGAATATTCTGAAATAAAATTTTTCAAAAACATTCGCCATCGTTTGAAAGTTAGTGATGATAAAATATTAGAACGCTTTGCCAATATTCCCGATATTGAAATGTTTTTAGAACAAGACATCATATCAGAATCGTTTCTTGACAATATTACGAATCAATTTTTGGAAATTGGAGAATTGGCACAATTTGAATTCATCAGTATTGATACAGAAACAAAAGAGTAAGGCTGAAACCCACAAAGGGATAAAAATCCCGTGATTCTCTCCATACAAATAAAAACTTTTGTATCTTTGCATCAAGCTAATCAACCTGCTCAAAGCAGAGCGAATTGGTGAAGTTAACTCGTTACTTATCCGTTACCTATTTTGAATTACAGCCAATCCAAATGGCTGATTCAGAGAGGAGTAATTCAAAGAAATAGGCTTGTTTCTATATCGTTACCCATTGCTCCTTTTCTTCCCGGTAAATATCTGTTATTCAATGGATAAAAATCAAACTTTCTCTTGTTTTGAAAAAACTTTCAGCCACCGCATTATCCCAGCAATTACCTTTTCTGCTCATCGACTGGCAGAAATGATAGGATTTTAGGACATTCACAGTTGCTTTACAGGCATATTGGGTTCCACGATCGGAATGAAACAACATATTGGTTTGTAGCATTCTATTTTTTACAGCTTTGTGTAAAGACGGGATGATTGTATCTTGTGCTTTCAAGTTATCG
>JAVBLO010000069.1:0-73409 GCA_031553415.1 Bacteroidales bacterium
CGGATTAAATAGTAAGCATATCGCCCGTATCGTATTTATAAACAATAAAGTAGTTGGCGAAGAACGATTGCTCGCGGATGAAAACCAGCGTTTTCGGGATGTCGGCGAAGGAAAAGACGGGGTGCTTTACGCTGTAACCGATGAAGGAAGACTGTACAGGATTGCTAAAAAATAGCTCTCGCTTTTATTCCCGGCAGCATCTTTTCGATGCCCTAAATTTCAGGGAACTAACTGTTCCGGTATTCTTCCTGTTTCTTTTTCGGAAGTTTACAGATCACCTCATCTGCCGAGTGGCGGATCAATTCTTCAATCAGTTTGTCGGGCACGTCGCTTTCCAACGTAACCCAATTCCACATGAGGGTTTTAAAATTGTCCGGATTTATACCGTTGTATCTTTCACGCAGTTCAACCGTCCTCTCGGGATGGCATTTCAGATAGGCTTTAAACAATCCGTCTTTGGGTTTCAGCGGAATATATGCGAAAACCTTGTTCATCACCTTAAACACGAGCACCGATAGGTCGAGGAAAGGCGTCGATTCCACACTTCCCCTGATGGAAAGGCAATAGTCACGAAATTCTTCAATATTCATTTTATCATTTATTTTATACCAGATTCTTCCCCGAATACATTCCATAGGAGAACTTAGCCAGCACAACAACCAGAAACAACCAAATCAAGACTATAAATCCGCCGGCAAACTAATTTTTCTTATCTGAAACTTTTTGATTTCCAGCTATCTGTTGGCATTCCTGCCAGACATCTTCAGGAATCAGTTTTATTCCGAGGGCTATTCCTAAAGGTAATAAGTAACAGGTCATCCAACAATCCTAATACAGGGATAAAATCGGGAATCTGTATTTCCACATAAGCCCCGTCAATGTCCGGCACTTTCTTGGTTTCAGCATCAAACTCAAATTTTCTGTTCATTTCCTCAGAATCTTTTCCATGGCCTTACCTTTTGCCAATTCATCAACCAACTTGTCCATATAACGGATTTTTTGCATTAACGGATCTTCAATTTTTTCTACGCGATAACCACAAATTACACCGGTAATTTTTGAGGCGTCCGGATTAATCCGGGGCGCTTGGGCAAAAAAGGTTTCAAGATCGCTGTTTGTATCAATTTGCTGTTGCAATGCCTGCTTGTCGTAGCCTGTCAGCCAGCAAATAACAGCATCCACTTCGTCTTTGGTACGTCCCTTTTTCTCCGCTTTCTGGATATACAGCGGATAGACGCTCGCAAAAGATATCTTGTATACCCTGGTCGTATCCATATTTATTTCAGGTATTCTTCGATTATAATCTTTGTCTGCTTCATCATCACTTCAAAAGCGTTGGGCAGGTTCATCAGTTCTTCCATATTTTCAGGAATCACCTGCCAACGAAGTCCGTATTTGTCGATACACCAACCGCATTGAGAGGCTGAACCTTCGCGGGTAAAGTAATCCCAATAGGTATCAATCTCGTGTTGGTCTTTACAATTGATCGCAAACGATAATGCGTCATTCAACGGATGATGTTCGATCTCCGTACTCATCAGGGAATACTTTTGCCCGAAAATCCGGACTTCACACATTTCGGTATGTCCGCTGGGTGTTTCGCCAAGAGGAATGACCGGGCCTTCTTTGAAATCGCTGCCGAAAATGTTTTTGTAGTACTCAACTACTTTTGAAATTGTGCCGCCATCGGTATTAAACCAAAGGCAGGGAATGATTTTATTGGTATTCATACTTTTTGCTTTTTATGTTATACATCAAATTATTTTTCTCGATTTTGCCGCCAGCCAAGGTGCAATACTTATTAAATAACACAACTAACGGCTAAAAGTTTCCGGAGGTAATGTCGTATGCGTTCAAGAGTTCCGGCAAATTATTTCCCGAAAGTAACCCGAAAACAGTTTCAAAAGCGATGGTCAGCAACAGCCAAATCAAACCAATCCGCCAATAGTTTTTTGTTATTCCTTTGCCTATTCTGGGAATAAAGATATAGCACAGAATAAAAATCAGCAAGCAAAGTAGAATCCCACTTAGCGGTAATCCATATTTTTACCAATAATTCACAGAATATCTCAAGTATATGTTTACATATTGCTTATACCTTGTAATAGCAAGTTCCTTCGGTTATTCTTCTTCCTCTTCTTCTCCAGGTAAATGACGTAAGTCAGGCTCTTTACGGATTCGCTCCTTTTCTTCTTCTATGATATTCAGCACATCCTTCTTAATCTGATTATGGTTCCTTCCAATCTGCTGCATGATGTCATTGCCGTTTTTATCCTTAAAGTCATTAATAACAGGTATCTTTTGATAGGCTTTTGTTTCGGTGACGACTTTTTCACTCTTACCAAAACTGATTGAATATTAAAATCAATCATCGGGATTTTTTAATGTTGCTGGATAGTTTCTAATTTTACGTTATTGATCATTGCATCCAGTGTACATTTAGAGTGGGCTACGAGATAATCAGAGTCTGTTAGATAGTTTACTAATAACTTTTCTGCTGCAATTAATCGTAAAACTGCTTTCGTTATCAGATAATACAATTGTGTTATCTTTGGTGGAAAAAGATTTAATGTTTTTTTTGTTAGCAAGCAGTTGTCTTGTGATCCGGATAAAGTTATCGGGTAATTTACTCTCCAGTTCTTTCATGCTGTAACTGATATGCTTGTAAATATCTCCGGATTCAGTGTACAGGTTTAATTTATTTCTACCAATTTTTTCTATCAGAAATAAGTCATCGACGTTTAACAATATGTACCCCAATGGCGACGGAAACTTGATTTGGTCTTGGCTAACCGGCTTTTGTTCATTCATAATATCTTCCAGGTGGAGGATGCATTTTTTCAATTCTAACGGGCTGACCGGTTTGAGCAAATAATCATGAACTCCAAGGCGGATTCCATGTTGCGCATATACAAAATTAGCATGAGCTGAAATGAAGATAACCGGGACATCCAGATTTTTCTCTCTGATTAACTGAAGAAGCTCCACACCGTCCATCCCAGGCATGGTAATATCTAAAAAAATCAATTCATAATGATTTTTACTGATTGCGAATAAAGCATCTTCGCCATTTTCAGCAAAAGAGTATTGAATATGCGGAAAATATATATTCAACAGTTCTCCTAAGTATAAACGAGTAGTTTCCTCATCATCAACGATAAGGGCTTTGTAACTTCCTTGCATTTTCTAGTTCCAATTTTCAAATATGTGTAATCTATAATATTGTCTATTTTTTCCCTATACAAAACCTGTAATCATCAGGAATGACCAGCCGGAAAGAAGTTCCCGTGGGAATTCTGTTCTCATTTTTTATGTCCTGTATTTCCAAATCCATTTTCAAAGAATTGAATTTGTTATACAGGGCTATTTGTTGTTCCAAAATACTCAATCCTTCTCCGGTACCTGATGTTCCAAGCTCTTTGGCTTTTTCTCGTCCGACACCGTTATCTTCGACAGAAAGGACAGTATAATTTCCTCTTTTGTAAATATGAACGGAAATAATTCCGACTTCTTTTTTATGCCTCAGTCCGTGTTTCAATGCATTTTCGCAAAAAGTGTGCATGGCCATAACCGGAACTTGTACATTTTTATCCACATTTAGTTCCACAACTACAAAATATTCTAATTGAGTGGAAAATCGAATTTTTTCCAGCATCAAATAAAGTTCCGTATATTCGATTTCCTCTTTTAAAGAGCGCGATATCTTGTCTGCGTTGTAGAGCGTTTGCTGTGAAAAACTGGAAAATGCAGCAATATACTCATTAGCAGCAATTTTATCTTTTAATATCATGTAATTGATTGCACTTAATACATTTCCTGTAAAATGGGGAATATGCTTGGAGCGGATGGCTCGAAGCTTCAGTTGATCGACCACTCTTTCTTCTTTCAATTTTTCTTCCCATCTTCGGCGAATCCAATACATTACACCACTAAATACTCCGACAATTGTCAGACCAACGACTCCAAAAAACCAGAAAGTAGACCAAAAAGGTTGAGAAATTGTAATGAATGCATTCGAAAATCCTGTTTCAGACCAGTTAATTCCATCAATAGAAGCCTGTACTTCCAGCCGATAAGTGCCATAAGGTATGTTATTAACGCTGATTTGTCTTTCATTTTGTGGAGATGACCATTCGTTGGAAACACCTGGGAGACGGTATCGGAACACTAATTCATCGGTCATCGTTACATATGCGCAATGAATTTCAAATTTCAGAAATCTATCTTTCCAGGATAAAGTGGTGTCATTATAAATATTAATCTTGTTCCAGCTTGCATTGTCCCGGGATGAATATATCTCTGAAATATAAGGAGTAGATACAGGTTTCAAAGGCGGTTTTTGCATCAGCTTTCCAAGTTGAATCCGACAGGCTCTATCCAACCCTCGAAGCCAGATGTAGCCTTCTCTATCCACATTTATGTTTGAAAAGAGATAATCATCCAAAGGAATGCCATCCGCTTGAGAGAATTGACGGATAAGAATATCTCCCGATTGGTGAAAAGCATTCAGATCAAGAATGTTAAGCGATTTTCTATTCAGGATGATCATATATTTATTTTCATAATTAGTGAGGCTTTGGATGTCGTCTCCCATTTTCTTATTGTCTAATTGTTGTTCTTTGCCATTCTTATCTTTGACAATTATTTTTCCATCTTTCAGTTTCCACATAGAACCCAATCCATCAGGAACAGCATTTCGCCGTTCATTAAAATGATTGATTTGAGCACTATCCATAGCTTCTTTATGTATCTCAAATTTCAGATCAGACGTGATCGTAGCCAAATACGATTTTCCTTCTTTTATGATTTTCCCGGATACGGTTTCCGTTTCATTATCATAATACCAGCGGCTATTAGTGCCTTTTATTTCAATAGATTGTAGTTTTCCACCTGTCCAAACAAGCACTTTCTTTGCATTACCAAAGAAGAAGATGCGACCATTTTTATCTGTAAGAGAAGTGATTAAACCCGGACTCTCGCCTTTGTCTGTCGTATGGATGATTTTTATTTCTTCCAGATTGCCTTTCGTGTCCATTTTCCATAGTTGTCCTTCATTTGTTCCAAAAAACAGATTCCCTAAAAAATCCTGCTCGATACTAGTGAATGTTCCCTGGTACTTTTCTGCTAATTTGTATATTTCGGTTTGAAATTGATAAACATTGAAGATGCCGGAAACCCCTGTTGTCCAACAATTGTCATTATTATCCGTTTGCATGCTGAACGGGAAAGCAGTCTTTATGGAAGAAGGAATCTGCCGTTCATTTTCAATCCAATAGATTTGACTGTCAAACCAATTCATACTAACGATTCGATGATCAGGAAGTGCTAATATATTTAGAATAGAATATCCTTTTTGTATATGAGCTAAAAAGGACTCTTGGGGTAAAGTTTTCCAGTCTTTAATGGAATACAATTGATTTTTTTGATCCAATGCTATCAATAAACTATCATTTATTGCTTTAAAATCAATATATGATTTTTTGTAAGGTAAAAATGATTTTTTTTGAAGACCAACCAAAAGCTGTATTCCATTTGCAGTACCCAGCCAAATCGTATCATTTTTACTGTCAACCGGATAAAATAATGCGGTGTCGTTTTCCAAGAAGATTTTTCTAAAAGTTTTAGATTTCATGGAAAAAGCAAGATGTGTATAGTGCGTTCCGGAATCATCTTTTGGCTCGGAATTATTGTCCTTAAGGTTGAATTGACAAATGTCATCTCCCGAAAATATCATTTTTTTATCAGGACTTTGAAAATCATATTTGCCCGGGAAAGGATAAAATTGAATGGTATTATCCGGATGAATCAATGTAATACCTTTACTCCAACTATTGCAAATAATATCTTTGTATTGGCCGATACTCGCAGACATATTAAACTTTCCTACACTCTCCGGATAAGTAATTTTTGAGAATGTTTTACCATCAAATTTACTTATTCCATTTATATTGGATATCCAAAAATATCCATAACTGTCTTCAAACAGATAACTTGTTACAGGATGTGTAAGTCCCTCTTTGTAAGAGAAATGTTGATAGTAATATGATTTTTCAATTGCCTGTCCAAATCCGTTTAAGAAGTAACTGAATGGAGCGATCAAACAAAGAAGTAAAACTTTGTGCAATTTGAAATTACTCATGTAAAATAGCTGTTTTAACGTGCAAATATAAGGTTATTTTTATATCTGATTGGCAATGCTTTTCTGTTTAATACATAAAAATGTCTGTTTAATACATGAAAATGTCTCTTCAATACCAATACATGTATTTTAAGTGCAAATTTGAAATTTATAATGTTTTGTAAATCAGCAAGTATACATAAGTTTGTGCTGTAAAACAGCATGATATTTCATTGTATTTTAGCGTAATTACAAGTGCTGTTTGGGGGTATTGAATAATAACCGTCCTTTTTCCAGGGATATGATTCGAAAGTTCTTTGTTGATCTCAAACCTTTCCACTACTTGCGAAAGTCGTGTAAAGCTTCTCATCCCAATTATTGTATATGTATGTGTGTCGTAACAATTTCGATAAATAACTTTGGAAAAGGATGGTTTTGTTCATATCTGATTTATAAATATGGAGAGATAAATATACATAATACACCTATCCTAACAATTTTACAAAATGGAAAAAAAGTACAAAAAAAGATGCCGGGCATTCATATTGCTCTACTTATTGTTTTTGAGTTTTCAAATCCCAGCCATTGCCAGTCCTGTTTATGAGTCGAAAGACATTCATGAAAAACTACCTTCCGGTTGGGAATCAGATTATCCCAATTCAGAGTTTTCTTATTCTAACCAAGATATTTACTATCAAGAAACTTATGAGCCTTTTGGCATGAATAAAATTTTGAAAATTAATATGCTACGCGCACAATACGATCCTGACGATGCAGGTGGAGGGGCTGCAGTAGGAGTTGAAACTCCTGTTTCCGACGGACTGATTTTCATACTATTGCTGGCTATTAGTTATTTGATATACACCAAACGAAAACAAAAAATGAAATTGAACATATTTTTGTTACTTGCTTTTATCTGCTCAGGAATGGCTGTACAAGCACAGCAATTACCTACTATTACTCCAAAAGATAATCCATCCCTTGTTGTAAAAATGGGAGATGCATTGGATTTTGCCATTGAAATATACAATCCGAGTGGAGGTACAATATATAATGATGCAACATTATCCGTAACCATTCCGTCCGGATGGAAATTTATAAGTGCTCCCGGTTATGCGATTCAGGCAAATGGAACGAACAAAATCAATGTGACGATTCCATTTTTGGATGTTAATTCAACGATCAGTCCGGTAATACGACTACAGCCTGTTTGCGAATCATTTGCCGGAACCGGGAAAGTCAGCTATGAGCTTTTGAAAGGAGCTGTTTCGCTGACAACTGCATCTACACTGGAAATCGGAAAATTTGTCGACCCGGTATTACTCTTCACTCATGCTCCTTCACAAGCCGTTGATTTGAATCAACCGGTACAACAAATCTGGACTTTAGAACAAACTGCAGTCAACTCATACGTTACGAATCTGCAAGTAACGATTGCGACTCAGACGGATGCTGTTGTTCAGTCCAAGCTCGAAGTTTGGACAGGAACAGCCTGGGAAGAACTTTCCATAACCGTTAATCAGACAGCTACATCTTACAACTATCGATTGGATAACTCAGTCATTTCCAAAGTAAGTGCTGATGGAAAGTTGAAATATGGCGATCTGCTGAAAATACGGGAAACTGTAAAATATACGAATTGTGCCAAGTCCGGAGATATGAAATACGCTATTGTTTACGGAGATGCAACGACTTATTGTCCGTTACAAGCAAGCGCACAAGGAACAACCACTTTATCCGTCTTTTCTCCGGCTTATTCTCCGGATATTATCAACTTCAAAACGGCAGTTGCGCCGGTAAGTAAGACGGAAGATGGAACCTTTTATTATAAAATTTCAAATTTGAGTAAGGATCCGAATTCTAAATTAAAAGATATTCAGCTGGCTCTTTACAATAATGATTATTCCCAATACGATTACAAAGAAGTCTATTTCACGGATGTGAATGGTGTCAGAATTTCTGGAGCTCCGGCTATCACGATGACTAATAACACTGCGATCGGTGTTTCGCCAATTAGAATTAATGCAAATGCCAAAATGTGGTTAATCAATTTTAATAATATGACACAAAGCGGAGTTGCAACGATTCCAGATTGTAGTTTAGCTGATTTGGACGGTGATGGAAAATACAACGATTTACCACCCATTGGTAGCGATAATAGTGAAAAGGCCTTTTATATCGCCGTAAAATGGAATGTCAATTTTGACACAAAGAATAAAACAGAGGATGATTGTTTTGCGACTACAAATGCAAATGCACTCACTGGTAGCACGCGGTTTGCTTATCTCTATTATAAAAATGCCTGTGCCGGTCAGGAACGCTATATACGGGCCTATTCGAATACTAATTCGCTGACTGATGTAACTACTAATTCATACATGGGTTGTGTAGGCGCCTCGACGCCTTCGTTACAAGCCATTATTGATCCGGTAAATGTAAAAAGCGGTGATCTCACCACGCTTACCATTACAACTTCTGTTTCAGAGTCCGCTGTTGGTTGGGCCTCCAATAATACGGGATATATTTATACTGCTCAAATTACAATCCCTGACGGATTTATATTCGATAAAACGAAACATGTGGTAAAGTATGAAGGAAATAGCATTAGTTCTGATAACATAACCGTATCTCCTGATGGAAAAACACTCGTGTTTACAGTACCAAGAGCTCCCAGAACGTTGGGAAACAGATATGTTATTACAATGGATGCAACAACGGAAGTTGCTACTGTGAAAGAAGTATCCCTCAGCCAAACCTTTCAGATTCCCGGAAATGATATTATTCACTATGGTTGTACAAAGCTCCCGGTATTTTTTCAGCAGATTTTGCCACATCAGAATATGACCATGGGTTCATTTGAAATGGAACGGACTACATTTGGATTTAAAAGCTCCACCAACTTCACCAAAGCAGACAGAACGATTCCCGGTATTCGCTTAGACAGGGCAGGTCCCTATGACAATGTTTCTATGAAAGGAACTGTCTCTTTTGAGCCGGGTTTTACCCTGAATGGAGACCACCTGTGGGTTGTTGTCAACTATAGCGGAAAACAAGGCGCGGATAATTTCTATTTCCAGAAGCAAAAGGCGGTCATCACCTATACCGAATCGGCTACAGGCATTACAACTACCAAGGAAGTCGATGCTGCAAGCATAATTTCAGGATATACCGAAATTTCCGGTGCGTATATGCATCAATTAAAGCTTGATTTGAGTAAGTATATCGGAGTTGGCAATTTCATACCCAATTTAAGTGGTGGGGATAAAATCGAAGTAGAATTTAAGACGCAGACAACAGAAAATCCACTACCTAAAATGCTATCTTTGGTTCCTGACTTAGGGATGCAAATCTACCTGGATAATGCCGATTATAATGCCAATAAGAATAAATTAGCAAAAAACTTTTTCCTGGTTGATTATAAAATAACGGATTTGCGTACCAACACGAGTAACCAGACACCAGTGTTGACGGATCGTACGAAAGATGCAATCACGGTTGTCGGGTTTTATCAAAATACCGGTTTGGGCTCTGAAGTACTTTTCCCCAACGAATATCGTCCGAATGATCAGCTCATACAGTATGATTTGACTTATGCATCATTAATCTACCCCAGCCAGGTCAAATTCAGAGATGGTGATGCTTTAACTTCCAGTCAATACAGCTATAGCTATACAGACTGTTTTACATCTATGAAATTCTATAACTTTACTCAAAAACAATCTTATTCGGCTGTTTTGTCCGGTGCTTATTTCCCAATGAGTATCTCTATGGATATGATTGTATTCAAGGATAATATCACCAATGCATCGGCACATGTACTATTATATCCGACTTCCGAAAGTCCAAAAGACACAACGGTACTGATCGGTTCCACTGCTAAATTTGACATTGCGCTTACGGATTATAGTTATGCAATAAGTTCCGTACAACCCAATATCTCTCCGGTAGGAGCTACGGCTTCTTGGGACATCCTGATTGCAAATAAGAGTAGCTGGGCCAATGCAATTGTTGCCGGAGCAAGCACTCCCGACCCGATTCTTCCTAATACATGGCTATCGGTCGAATTTTCTTCCGGGAAGTTAACCAATCTGGCATTGTTCGATGAAACCGGCACGACCAAAGTAGGAGACCTGACTAAATATGCCGAAGGAAAATACTGGATCTTGTTGGGAGACATCTCTGTTCCTGTCAATAAAAAATACATACTCAAGTCAGGTTATACCGAATGCGATCCGAATTCAGTTGTAAATGCCACAGTTAAAATGGGTATAAGCCGACTCCAGGCGGTGAAAAATCCTTGGGAAGGTTTTGATTTTGGTTTGAAAGGGACATCCACGATTTGCAGATCTGTCAGCCAGTCATTGAGCCTGACTCCTAAATCTACCGAATTTACGCCTACAGTAACTGATCCTGCCGCTTTACCTAATGGCAAATACGATTTTTGTGAATTCCATACTTTTACAGCGAATTTCAACAATAGTCTGGAAGGCCAGGTAAATAACCTGAGCCTCAAAGTCAAACTACCTATAGGTATGATTTGGGATGGCAATGCACCTTTGGTTAAAAAGGGCAATCGGACTTATGTAGCTATTACCGGTACAGCAAGCATTGATGCGGATAACAATCTGATTATTCCGGTTGATGGATTCCTGGATAGTTATGTAGAAGGTGACGTAAATCCGGACGCTCATATTTATGTCCGGTTCAATCTTAAACCGGAATGCGGATTTACTTCCGGGCGGCCTGTATACATGGAATTCTCCGGGACAAATGGTTGCGGAATCCAGTTTACAAGATCTTCGAATTCTTCATCCATTCATATTGATGGATTAAGAACCGATTTACCGGACATCACCTTAACTGATGTAACAATCAATGGAACAGACGCAACTTCCAGCCCTCTGGTATTACCTTATCAATCGGCTACAGATATTGCAGCTATTGATATTGTTGCCCATTTTAATTATGCTTCTAATCCAGTTGATGGTGTTTATGTCTATGTGGATATACCTGAAAATCTGACTTATGATGGTTCTGGGACCTTAACACCTGCAGGAGGAAGTCCGGTTGCGTTCTCTTACTACAAGGATCCGGGAACCAATACTGATGTTAAAACCCGGTTGATTGCTCCTATTAATAAACCGGCACTACCACAATCAGGAGGCCTGGACTATACGATTAATATTCGATTGACGCCTAATAGTCCGGAGAAGTGGGATTGCTCAGTCAAGGATATCTATGTTTCGTGTGTCGTTGTCTCCAGTCTGGAATGTAATGGAGTTCAGTGCCCTGTTCCTGCCGAAATAAGCGGCAAGAAAAGTCGGATTCAAATGCAAAAAGAATCCCTTGTCTCATTATCAAATGTGTCTATCACCGGGCAACCGGCTTCAGCTACCACCGAAACAATAACTCTGGAAGGTACGGTTACCCGTCCTTCCGGGTCCACATTGAACGATGTTTTTGTGTCCCTGTATGTAGACCAAACAGGTAATGGATTTACTTCCGACGATACAAAAGCGACGGGAACCAGTAGCGCGAGAGTAACATTCCCCGCGGGCGAAGATACGTATTCATTTACCAAAACGTTTACAGTTAATGCGGATGAAGTTTGTAAACTAATGGCGGTAATCGTTCATGCAGACAACCCATACCTTTGTTCGGATTTAGTTTCCAATACAGGAAACATTGGTTTTCAATTAAATCCTTTAACCGTATGCCAAGGCGTTCCTATATCAGCCGGATCTATAAGCATGGCGGGCTATTCTTATTTATGGACAAATCCGGATCACGGAAACTTATCATCTAACTCTATATCCAATCCAACTTATTGTTGTACTTCAAACCCGCCTGTTGGACAGAAAGTTACATTAACCTTAACTGTCATTAGATCAGGTGGATGCCCGGTTACAGCCAGCCAGGATATAACGATAACTCCGCTCAAAAGCACCTGGACAGGCGCTGGAACCATAAATGATTGGCATGACTATCGTAACTGGGACAATGGAGTTCCGGGACTTTGTACGGATGTTATTATTGCCGAAAATGCTGCCGGAGGAAATTATCCGGTCTTATCCAATGAAGTTGCCAACGAATGTAACACTATATATTTTAAACATGGCGGAGAAGTTGCCCGAACGAATAACCTGACCTATACAAATGGAGCTAAAGTAGATCTGACTCTATCCGGAAGTAGATGGTATATGACAGCATCTCCTTTGCAAGAGATATATCGTGGCGATTTTTGGGCTGCTCCTTTTGGAACTTCAAGTGGAGTAAATTACACCCGTGTTAACCCTAAAGTATTTATGCGTCATTATCAAAGCGATTTTACCGTAGCAGGAATATCATCCAATGTTGCTAAATGGTCGGATGCTTATAATAATCTTGATATTGTGTTGCCCGGCGGAAAGGGTTATGCAACATGGGTTTCAATAGCTCCTGCCACTAAGCAAACATTCACTTTCCCGCGACCGGAAACAGAATATGAATATTTTACAATTGTCAATGAAGGAACTTCGTCTTCCTTGGCTACTGATGAGCCAAACGGAAGAAAGGTAGTCGTTAGTAAATCGACTCTGAAAATCGATCATAACGAATATTTCGGTAAGTTGGTTTATAACAATGATTTTAGTGGAACATTATCTTTATCTGCGAATGACGGATATGAGACCATTTTGATTGGTAATCCTTTCATGTCCCATTTGGATTTTAACAAGTTCATTTCGAATGTTGCAAATGCAAACTCATTTGAAAATGGTTATTACATTTGGAATGGAGCCGGAACATTTGATGCCATTGCGGGCTCTTATGCAACTGCTTCAAACGGAATTGCTCCCATGCAGTCTTTTGTGCTGAAAAAGAAAAACGGAATCACGACTAACATGCTCAGTGTGGCTATTACACCGGAAATGTCTGTTGTCAATCTTGGAACCACTTTAAGAAGTGCATCCGGCGATAATTTTATTAATGTGGAAGTGCAGCGCGACGGAGAACGTCAAAGTTCTGTGGTAATAGCTTATAAACAAGGAGTAAGCAATGCTTACAATAGTAGTAAAGATATGCAAACGCTGTTCTCCGAAACAGTTAAATCGCCTGCAGTACTTTATTCCGTAACAGGCAATAACGCAACTTCCATTCGTACGATCGGTGATTTGACAGAACCTATCGCATTGGCTATTCGTACTACGGATGCAGGCGATTTAACGTTAGCGTTAAACGAAACAAGTTCTCTGCCTTATTCTGTCTACCTCGAAGATCGTACTTTGGGGAAAATGATTGATTTAAGTAAAATGGCTTATACCTTCAATAATTCGTTGGGTAATATTGAAAACCGCTTTTATTTGCGGATTTCAAATCAAATGTCTGGTTTTGAAGACCTGACTATAAGTGGTTTGAATATCTATGCTGATAATGGTAAAATTCATGCTTCCAGCAGTCTGAATGATCCGATTCGAAGTGTTGAAATTGTAGGATTACAAGGGCAATATTTATTCAAACAAACAGGATTAAATACATCCAATGTTTCTTGTAAACTTTCTTTCGGACAGGAAATCGTCATTGTCAGAGTAAAGACTAATAAGATTCAAAAGACGGAGAAAGTGTTGGTGAAATAGAAACACTAAAAAACGAAATCTTTTCTAATTTTACTTTAACAGATTCAAATCGTTCCCGAGATGAATCTGTTAAAGTAGAATTAATTATTTACCCAAATTTAGCCAATTGTTTGTTTTTAATAATACTCATAACATGTTTTTTATTATGAAGAAAGTATAGATATTTGCAATTGATAAAAATTATCATTTTATTTGTATTATAATTAATCAGATGATGAATACAGCAGAGAAGATTCGATTAAAGGGAATAAAGGCAACTCCCCAACGGCAACTTGTTTATGAAGTGTTGGAAGTATCATGCCATGCACCAATAGATGAAATCACAAAAAAAGTACATACAAAAAATCCATGTATTACGGTAGCCTCCATTTACAGGATTCTTGATTCATTTTGTGAAGTAGGTTTGGTATCACTCCTCAATCATCCGGGTGGAAAATCGTATTATGATATAACTCCTACAATGCATCATCATATTTATACGGATGATAATAAGGTATTGGACTATGTGGATGAAGAACTGACGGAATTAATTAAAAACCGGTTAAGAGAAGGGCAATTCAAAGACTTGAATATAGAACAAATATTGGTACAGATATTTGCTAAAAAATAACTTTAAAATAGATTATATCATGGAAAAGAAAAAAATGACTACAGAATCTGGCCGTCTTATAGCAGATAACCAGAATGTCCAAACAGCAGGACAACGAGGTCCCATGTTGATTCAAGACCCTTGGTTCCTGGAAAAACTCGCACATTTCGACCGTGAAGTAATTCCCGAACGGCGTATGCACGCCAAAGGCTCCGGAGCTTACGGAACTTTCACCGTAACGCACGATATTACGAAGTATACCCGTGCTTCGATTTTTGCTCAAGTCGGCAAAAAAACCGACTGTTTTTTGCGTTTCTCGACCGTTGCTGGTGAGCGTGGAGCAGCCGATGCCGAACGCGATATCCGTGGTTTTGCCATGAAATTCTATACTGATGAAGGTAACTGGGATTTGGTTGGTAACAATACACCGGTATTCTTTTTGAGGGACCCGTTGAAATTTCCCGATTTGAACCATGCCGTAAAACGTGATCCACGCACCAATCTCCGCAGCTCCAACAATAATTGGGATTTCTGGACGCTCTTACCAGAAGCATTGCATCAGGTAACCATTACCATGAGTGACCGCGGCATTCCTTATTCATACCGCCATATGCATGGATTTGGCAGCCATACTTACAGTTTCATCAGTGCCGGGAATGTTCGTACATGGGTGAAGTTTCACCTGAAGACAATGCAAGGCATTAAAAACCTGACCGACCAGGAAGCCGAAGCAATTGTTGCAAAAGACCGTGAATCTCATCAACGTGACCTTTACAATGCCATTGAAAACAAGGACTTCCCGCGCTGGGAATTCAAAATACAGGTGATGACCGAAAAAGAAGCGGATGAATACCGCATCAATCCTTTCGATTTGACTAAAGTATGGTCACAAAAAGAATTTCCGTTGATTGACGTAGGAATTTTGGAATTGAATAGAAACCCCGAAAATTATTATGCAGAAGTGGAACAATCGGCTTTCAATCCGATGAATACGGTCGAAGGGATTGGATTTTCTCCCGACAAGATGTTGCAAGGCCGTTTGTTTTCTTATGGCGATGCTCAACGATATAGGTTAGGCGTAAATCACAATATGATTCCGGTTAATCAGCCACGTTGCCCGTTCCATGCATTTCATCGTGACGGAATGATGAGGGTAGATGGAAATCATGGCTCTACATTAGGTTATGAACCCAACAGCTATGGCGAATGGCAGGATTCTCCTGAAAAGAAAGAACCACCACTAAAAATTCATGGTGATGCTTACAACTATAATGAACGTGAGTATGACGACGATTACTACAGCCAACCGGGAGATTTATTCCGTCTGATGTCGCCGGCGCAGCAACAGGTATTATTCGAAAACACAGGGCGGGCAATGGGTGATGCAGAACTTTTTATCAAGCAACGACATACCCGTAACTGTTATAAGGCCGATCCTGCTTATGGAACCGGAGTAGCTAAAGCACTTGGAATCAGTCTTGATGAGGCGTTAAAATCAACACGTTGAAGACAAAATAATTATAATAAATAATTTCTAAAGATTGCCTTCGGAAACAGATAATGTACCGGAGGCATTCATTTCTGATATAGACCTTGCCATTATGGAAAATGGACAATATGATGAAGATTGGAAATTTATTCACATGCTTCCTGGAGATTTGGTAAAAGCAATAAATGACTTGAAACCTAAAAGAATATTTACAATCCATAACTCGAAATACGCTTTGGCAAAGCATTCCAGGCATGAACCCTTAGATAATATATCTAAAGGGGCCGAACGGGATTCACTAAACCTGATAACCCCGTTGATTGGAGAACCTGTTTATCTGAATGATACGACACCGGTTTTTGAAAAATGGTGGTTGTCAAACTAGTAAAAATGAAAATAACCAACATATTAAATTGAAATGGAATCAATCCTTGAACGAGTCCGGCAAGAATTAAAGAGCAGTGTAGATGAAAAGACTCAACGCACAGCACAAAATTTCTTTAAAGAAGAAATTAAAGCGTATGGTGTGAAAATACCTACAGTTAATAAAATAAGTAAGGTTTTTTTTGCTGAAATTAAAGATAGCCCCAAAGCTATTATTTTCAATTTATGCAAAGGACTTTGGCAATCGGGTAATTTTGAAGAATCCATTATCGCATGTAACTGGTCTTATTCCCTGCATAAGCAATATGAACCTGGCGACTTTAAAATCTTTGAATATTGGGTGCAAAACTATGTAAATAATTGGGCTTCATGCGATACTTTGTGTAATCACACTATTGGTGAGTTTGTGGAAAGGTATCCCGGATTTATTTCCTACATGAAAGAATGGACAATGTCTGATAACCGTTGGACGCGCCGGGCTGCTGCCGTTACGTTGATTATTCCTGCCCGGAAAGGTTTGTTCCTGGAAGATATTTTTCAAATTGCCACAACTTTGCTTCACGATAAAGACGATTTGGTGCAGAAAGGTTATGGCTGGATGCTGAAAGCAGCAAGTGAAGCGCATCAGCAGGAAGTGTTTCGTTTTGTCATGAAGCATAAAGCAACCATGCCACGAACCGCACTTCGGTATGCTATTGAAAAAATGCCTCCGGAGATGAAAACGGAAGCGATGAAAAAATAGATCAATTATCAAATGAAAACAGAAAATCAAACAACAAGCATATTATCCAATCTGGGGATTGATAACCTGAACGAGATGCAAATTGCGACTCAGGATGCGGTAATGAGTGAACAAAATATATTGTTATTATCTCCTACCGGTTCGGGGAAGACGCTTGCATTCTTGTTGCCTGTCCTTCAACTATTGAAAGAGAATGTGAAAAACATACAATGTCTGATAGTTGTACCATCAAGAGAGTTAGCTCTTCAAATCGAGCAAGTATGGAAGAAAATGGGAACAAAGTTCAAAGTAAATGTTTGTTATGGCGGGCATTCTATCGATACCGAACTAAAGAATCTGAGCAGTCCTCCTGCTTTGCTGATAGGAACTCCCGGCCGATTGACTGACCATTTGGAGCGCAAATCTTTTGACACAGGTTCTATCAAAACCTTGGTTTTGGATGAGTTTGATAAATCGTTGCAATTGGGATTTCAGGAGGAAATGAGTACGATTACCGGCCATCTGCCCAACTTGCAAAAAAGAGTACTGCTTTCGGCCACTTCCGATATAGAGATTCCTGAATTTGTAAAGATGAAATCACCTGCAATTCTAGATTATACACAGGAAGAACGAAATGATACGCTTTCAGTTAAACTGGTTTTATCTCCTGAAAAAGACAAAATAGAACCGTTGTTTCATCTGATATGTTCTTTTAATTCTGAACCGGCGCTTATTTTCTGTAATCATAGGGAAGTTACGGAACGTATAAGTAATTTATTGAACAAAAAGGGAATACAAACCGGATATTATCACGGAGGAATGGACCAGGATGATAGGGAAAGAGTCTTAATCCAATTCAGAAATGGTAGTTTAAATTATCTGGTTACAACCGATTTGGCAGCCAGAGGATTGGATATTCCCAAGATGAAACATGTAATACATTATCATCTTCCTGCTAAAGAGAGTGAATTTGTCCATCGCAACGGGCGCACGGCTCGTATGAATGCTTCCGGTACAGCATATATTATACAATTCGAAGAAGATAAAATGCCGGATTATATTTCAGAGAACTTAGATACTCTCAAAATTGCATCGGGAAAACCATTACCCAATCGTCCTGAATACCAGACAATCTATGTAAGTGGAGGCAAGAAAAATAAATTGAATAAAAGCGATATTGTCGGATTCTTTATACAAAAAGGCAAACTTGATAAATCCGATCTGGGATTGATTGAAGTAAAAGATTTTATTTCTTTTGTAGCAGTTCGCACGTTTGCTGTAAAAACTCTTCTTGCTAATATCAAGGATGAGAAGATGAAGGGTAAGAAGTATAAGATAGAAATGGCGAGGGGCGTCAACTTCCTATAGAATTTTCTCATAAGCCATACGGTAACCGCTTTCATAAACGATCTCACCACAGTAGGTGAAGCCTGATTTTGTCAATATTTTCTGCATATAGAGATTGTCAAAATTAGTATCGACTCTGAAACTGTATATATTGTTCTGTCGGCTTAATTCTTCCACCATTTCCATAAACAAAGCACCTATGCCACATTGAGTCATTTTGTCTGCAACAGCCAAGCGATGTACAACCACAAAAGGTTGGTTGGTAAGCCAATTACCGGCAATAGAATTGTAAGCTGTCTCCCCATCAAAAATGACAGCAGCATAAGCAATAACAATATAGTCATTGCATAATACATATCCATATCCTTTTTCAATATCGTTTTTGATATTTTCAGGAAAAGGGTATCCGTCTTGCCATTGTTGACTGCCCCGCAGTCGCATCCGTTCTTTAGCCTGGAGAATAATTTGCCAGATTTGTTCCGTATCTGTTATCGTAGCTTTTCGAAATATCATACTTTCCATTTTATACCTTAAATAATAAAATATTTTACAAAGCTACTAAAATATGAAGAAATTGTATCTTTGAAGGCTACAAATTATATGCGAAAACAGACCATAAAAAGTGTAATTATAAAATAAAGTTAAGCAATGCGATAGAAGCTAAATCCAGTTTAAAATTCAATCTGATGAAAGCCAATAATTGAAATTAAATAACTACTTTTGTCACGTTTTTTGCATCAAAAAGAAAGATATTTTATTAAATATCTGAAAAAATATAAAATAAATAAACATCGATATTATGGCAAAAATGACAAAAGAAGATGCTCTCTTGTATCATTCGCAAGGGAAGCCCGGAAAGATAGAGGTTATTCCAACCAAACCGTATAGTACTCAACGTGATCTGTCATTAGCATATTCTCCGGGAGTTGCGGAACCTTGCCTGGAAATAGAAAAAAATCCTGAAACAGCTTACGATTACACTACAAAAGGTAATCTGGTTGCAGTTATATCAAACGGAACTGCGGTATTGGGACTTGGTGATATTGGCACACTTGCAGGAAAACCCGTGATGGAGGGCAAGGGCTTGCTGTTCAAAATTTTTGCAGGTATTGATGTATTTGACATTGAAGTTGATGAAAAGGATCCTGGAAAGTTCATCCAGGCTGTTAAAGCTATTGCTCCTACTTTCGGTGGGATTAATCTGGAAGATATCAAAGCGCCTGAATGTTTCGAAATTGAAACCCGTCTGAAAAATGAATTGAATATTCCGGTAATGCATGATGATCAGCATGGAACAGCTATTATTTCTTCAGCCGGAATCCTTAACGCATTGGAATTAGCAGGAAAAAAAATCGAAGATATACGGATTGTTGTAAACGGTGCAGGGGCATCTGCGAATTCATGCACTAAATTGTATATTGCTTTAGGAGCGAAAAAAGAAAATATTGTGATGTGTGATAGTAAAGGAGTCGTTTCTGTTCGTCGTACAGACTTGAACGAATCTAAAAAATTCTTTGCTACAGAACGGAATGTCAATACATTGGCTGAGGCTGTTGCCGGAGCAGACGTATTTCTTGGATTATCAGTTGCCGACGTGCTAACTATTGATATGGTACGTTCAATGAATGCAAATCCTATTGTTTTTGCTTTAGCTAATCCTAATCCTGAAATTTCTTACGAAAATGCAAAAGCTTCCCGCGAAGATTTGATATTTGCAACCGGACGTTCGGATTATCCTAATCAAATCAATAACGTATTGGGATTCCCTTATATATTCAGGGGCGCTTTGGATGTGAGGGCTACAACCATCAACGAAGAAATGAAATTGGCTGCAGTTAAAGCCATTGCATCTTTGGTTAAGGAACCAGTGCCTGATGTGGTGAATGCTGCTTATGATTTAACCCGTTTATCATTTGGGAAGGATTATATAGTTCCCAAACCCCTCGACCCACGTTTGTTAACCTGGGTGTCTATTGCAGTAGCAAAAGCGGCTATTGAATCTGGTGTTGCAAAGAAAATTATTACCGACTGGGATGATTATGCAGATAAATTGAGAGATTTGATGGGATACGATAATAAAATGATTCGTCAATTGACAGATATGGCGAAGCAGAATCCTAAACGTGTCGTATTTGCCGAAGGAAGTCATGAGAATATGCTGAAGGCTGCTGTGACTGCGAAAGCAGAAGGAATTTGCCACCCTATTTTATTAGGTAATGATGAAAGGATTGAAAAATTAGCTGCTGATTTACAATTGGATTTGGATGGTATTGAAATCGTTAATCTTCGTCATGACAGGGAAGATGAAAGAAGAACACGTTATGCAAAAATCCTTTCGGAAAAACGTGCTCGTGAAGGCGCTACTTTCGATGAGGCTAAAGATAAAATGTTTGAACGGAATTATTTTGGTATGATGATGGTTGAAACGGGGGATGCAGATGCTTTTATCACAGGTGTTTATACTAAATATTCAAATACAATTAAAGTGGCTAAAGAAGTAATTGGAATACAAGAAGGGTATAAATATTTTGGTGCGATGCATATTGTCACGGGAAAAAAAGGAACTTTCTTCCTTGCAGATACTCTCATAAATCGCCATCCTTCTACAGAAATTTTGATTGATGTAGCCCGTTTGACTCACCATGCTGTCTCATTTTTTGCCCATGATCCGGTTATGGCAATGCTTTCATATTCAAATTTCGGGGCTGATCAGGAAGGAAGCCCGGCCAGCGTGCATGAGGTCGTGCATTACATGCATGATAACTACCCTGAAATTGTTATTGATGGAGAAATGCAGGTAAACTTCGCTTTAGATAAGAAACTGAGAGATAGCAAGTATCCATTCACAAAACTCTATGGAAAAGATGTGAATACTCTTATTTTTCCTAACTTAAGTTCTGCCAATACTGCTCAAAAATTATTACAGGAAATGGGCGTCGGGGAGACAATTGGTCCAATTCAGATGGGATTGAATAAGCCCATTCACTTTACTGATATAGAGAGTTCTGTACGCGACATTGTACACATTACAACTGTAGCAGTTATTGATGCTATAGTTCAGGATAAAGTAAATGTAACGTAAGCATCCGGTGAAGTCTGTTTGCTAATTTTGGAGTTGATTTTTTACCGTTTCAACCTGTTTGTCACCAATGCATCTGAAAAACAAATACACATGGAAAAAGTATATGTTGTTTATAAATTACGTTGGCAGGTGGAACTGATATTCAAACATTGGAAATCTATTTTCGGGATAACAAAAACCGGCAGCAAAATGAAGAAAGCCCGTCTGTTATTCCTGCTTTATATCAAATTGCTGTTGGTAACGATTAATCTTCAAATCATTTACAAGCTACAGCAATCCTTGTGCAAGGGAGTGCAAAAAAGGATCGTCAATGGAGGAGTTGTGAAAATTCAGGTATTGAGCCTTTGCAAATCATTGAAGACGCTTCATTATTTTTCCGGCAAACTGTTTGATTCCATACAAAGAGGAACAATCTATCTGTTTCTACATTGACATCAAACAAAGTATCACAAGGCTTTAATGTCTTATTACTTTTGTCAAAATATTTTTCATGAATTTTGAACGTATTATATCTAAAAACTTTACCTTTGTAATTGCATTGGATTACAATATTTCCTTTGTAGTAATTCAAATCAACTAAGTTGTTTTTTAACGTTGCCATATTTCTCTCTGTAAAATTACAAAATAAATTGATACGAGGAAATGTTAGAAATGATTAGTTGATATTAAATAAATTGTATTATATTATAATGGTTATCAAATATTTACAATGACTGCTTTGAGATTGATTGATGTGGAGAAATGTCAGGCAACATGTGTGGTAAATACTGGTACCCCGGCGGATAAAAGGCAGCCACACAATCATGTGGTTGCCTTTTTTCGTATTTTATAAATCTTTTATCAGGTATTTGGCAAATGAAAAAAATTGCATTATTCTTTTTCTCTTTAGTGGGTATCTGTTGTTATCCTCAAAAAATGTCGACCGTTTTCGGAAATATGCCGAAAGATTTAATCTTGTTGGTTGATTCAACCCAACGGCAGGATTTAATGGATTTATATATCAATAAAGTTTCTGATAATATCAATGATAAATTGAATGGTAAGGTAACTTTGGCTTCTTTTAATGAGGATTTTATAGAGTTGCGTTCAGGAAATTTTTCCATGCAGGTTGCATTGTTGAAGTTGGTAAATGATTCTAAAATCGTATGCCTGATTCAAACCGTTTGTGCTCCTGTTTGTGATAGCAAGCTGAGTTTCTATACTTCCGATTGGAAGCCTTTACTCACATCCGATTTTATTCAATTGACAGATGTATCCTGGTTTATAAAGGACAATACAGATAAAAACAGCGAGGATTTTATCAATGCATCCAAATCTTTGGATATGGATTTAATACAATATAGCTTTAATCCTGAAAAACTAGAATTGACACAGGCATACACAACTCCCCAATATTTGAGTAAGGAAGATAAAGACGCAATTAATCCTTTCCTGAAACCGGAGCCTAAAGTATTTACCTGGAAAAAAATGGAATTCAAATAAATTTCTAAAGTTACAGGCATGAAATTGATAAAGAATGCAACCATTGTTAATGAAGGAAAAATATTCGTTGCTTCCATTTTGATTGAAAATGACAGGATTGCTGAGATTTACAGCTATGATGTTCCTTCAGAAATTGCAGAAAAAGCTGAAATTATTCCGGCTGAAGGGTTGTGGTTATTACCCGGAGTTATTGACGACCAGGTACATTTCCGTGAACCAGGATTAACGCACAAAGGTGATATTCACAGTGAATCTCGCGCTGCAGTTGCGGGTGGTGTAACCACTTTTATGGATATGCCCAATACCAATCCTCAAACAACTACAATTGATGCCCTGAACTGGAAATTTGACAGGGCTGCTGAAACTTCTTTGGCAAACTATTCCTTTTTTATTGGTGCAACTAATGACAATCTGGCTGAACTCAAAAAAGAAGGAGCTAGGCGTGCGGCCGCGGTTAAAGTATTTATGGGTTCATCTACCGGCAATATGTTGGTGGATAATGTATCTTCTTTAGAGAAAATATTTTCTGAAGTGGATATGTTGATAGCTACTCATTGTGAAAGCGAAACGATCATCAAACAAAATATAGCTCATTATACATCTCAATTCAGTGAAGATTTGGATATTTCATTTCATTCCAAAATCCGAAGTGCTGAAGCATGTTATGCATCTTCTTCCGAAGCTGTGAGATTGGCAACTAAGCACAATAGCCGTTTGCATCTTTTCCATTTATCCACAGCCAAAGAAATGACTTTGCTGGAAAACAAAGCTTTGAAGGATAAAAAAATAACAGGAGAAGTTTGTGTGCATCATCTTTGGTTTACGGATGAGGATTATCCCAAATATGGAAATCTGATAAAATGGAATCCTTCAATAAAGACAAAAGAGGACAGGGATACTTTAAGAAAATCTTTGATTGAAGGCCGTTTGGACGTTGTTGCAACCGACCATGCACCTCATACATTGGCAGAAAAGCAAGGTTCATGTTTGAAAGCTGCTTCCGGCGGGCCAATGGTGCAACATTCTCTGGTTGCCATGTTGGAAATGAGCCGGCAAGGTTTATGGACTCCGCAAATGGTGGTGGAGAAAATGTGCCACGCTCCGGCAGATTTGTTCCGGATTAAAGATCGTGGTTATATCAGGAAGGGATATTATGCCGATTTGGTATTGGTAGACCCAAATCATTCCTGGACAGTATCCCCGGAAAATATTTTATACAAATGTGGATGGTCTCCCATGGAAGAACAAGTATTTTCTCATTCAGTTGCCAAAACATTCGTGAATGGCACACTGGTTTATGATAATGGAATAATTGATGAAAGTGTAAGGGGACAAGAAGTTAAAATAAATTAGCTTCAAACAGATTAGATTTTCCCCGCCATTGCCTGCGCCAATTCTATAGCAGCCTCATACGATTTTTGATCCATGCTTTGTTTCATTTCCGCAGGGGCTCCAACTACTTCCCAACCGGAAGTTTCTGCAAATGCAGCCAACCTTTTTACAGCTGCTCCTGCCCAGGTGAATGAACCGAAATATCCAAAATATCGGCCTTTGATTTCACGTCCAGCCAATTTATTCAATAGTGCATCCATTTCGGGATACAATTGGTTATTGTAAGTTGGGCAACCAACGATTAATCCTTTGTATTTGAAAACGTCCCGTATGATATTGGAGTGTGGAGAAAATGACACATCATGCACTACAATATCCCGGATTCCTTGTGCTGTCAATTCTGTAGCAATTACTTCGGCCATTTGCGCTGTGTGTCCGTACATGCTTCCATAGGCAATTACAATGCCCGAATCTGCTTCATATTTACTTAGTTTATCGTACAAAGCTATGACTTTGGAAATATTCTCCTTTTCTGTCCAGACAGGTCCGTGAGTAGAACAAATCGTGGATATTTCGATGCCGGATAGTTTGGCAATTGCTTTTTGTACTGGAGAACCGAATTTTCCTACAATATTGGAATAATAACGAATCATTTCATCCCAATATTTTTCAGGACGGAGTTGTGTATCAGTGATGCCACCATCTAAAGCTCCAAAAGAGCCGAAAGCATCTCCTGAGAAAAGTGTTTTATCTGTAATATCATAAGTAGCCATTGTTTCAGGCCAATGTACCATCGGAATCAAGTGGAACTGTAATTTATGTTTCCCTAAACTAAGTTCTTCTCCATCACTGATAACTTTCAGATTGTTATCAATGCCATAATATCCTTTTACCATTTCAAGTGTACGGGCATTTCCAATAATTTCAATGTCAGGATATTTGGTTTTTAATAAAGATAATGAACCTGAATGGTCAGGTTCCATGTGGTTAATAACCAGGTAATCTAATGGTTGGCCGTTTAAAGCGCTTTCTAATTTGGAGAAAAGAATATCAGAATAGCAGATGTCGACGGTATCAAATAAAACTGCTTTTTCATCTTTAAGAAGATAAGAGTTATAAGAAACGCCTTGTGGTAGTGGCCAAAGATTTTCAAACAAATGTTTAGTCCTGTCATTTACACCTACATAAAACAAATCTTTTTTTATTTCAATAGCTTTCATTTTTAATTAATGTTTGTTTCGATTAGGGAACGACTTGAATGTTTTTGGCAAAACGGAATCTGGCGTAAGCGTTCGGCGTAGTCTGTGACTACGTCGCTTATAGAAGCAAAGCTTCGCTTTGCATGATTGCAAGTCAGAGACTTGCTTTTAGCAACGACGTAGTCACAGACTACGCCGAACGCTTACGCCGATAACGCTTACAATTGCATCATTGCAAAAAAACAGTTCAAATAGAGCCCTATTTTATTTATTTTTTACTTTTTCGGTTGATTTGGGATTTTTCAATGCTTTATAAACAAACCAGATTCCTGCCAGAATGAATGGAATACTCAGAAGTTGCCCCATGTTGAATAGCCAGTTTGCTTCAAAATCTTCTTGCACGTTTTTAAAAAACTCAATAACGAAACGAGAAAAGAAAATTCCTATGAAGAAAACTCCAAAAATCAATCCTTGTCGTTTGACAGCATCCTTTTTCCAGTAAAGCCACATACAGACAAGCCCGGTTATTATGTAACAAACTGCTTCATAAATTTGGGTCGGGTGACAAGGTAAACTGTTAATAGGAGGTAAATACCATTCTTTGGAATTATAAAAATTAAATCCCCATGGCATAGTTGTCGGATGACCGTAAATTTCGGAGTTCATCAGATTGGCAAAACGAATCAATGCAGCTACAAAACCTACCGGAACAACCAAACGATCTAATGTCCATAACATGTTTTTGTGGGTTACCTTTTTAGAATAAATATAAATGGCAATCAGTATACCCAAAGTTCCACCATGACTGGCTAAGCCGCCTTTCCAAATTTTTAATATTTCAACCGGATTAGCTAAATAATATCCCGGATCATAGAACAAACAATGTCCAAGTCTGGCGCCGACAACAGTTCCGATAAAAACATAAATAAACAATTTGTCTAACCAGTCATTGTTTAATTTTTCGTGTTTCCATATTTTGGAAACAATCCATAGCCCGATGATGAAGCCAAAAGCGAATGCCAATCCATACCAGCGTACTTCCCAATCTATACCCGGTATCGTAAATGCTACCGGATCGGCTTTCCAATCGATGAAAGATAAAATCATGTTTTAAACCAGTTTTTTGATTAATTCTTCTTTGTCTCCGTAAATCATATCAATAACAGGAACCTCAATCATTGTGTAAGCTCCCGGTTGCTGTTTGAAACTTGCACGTGCTACAGCTACCAAAACCTGCGCGGTAAGTGCCGGATTATTGATGCGCATATTGAAATCAAGCATTTGGTTGTGTGTTTTGCCGGAAACTCCTTTGCGTACCAGATTGACACCATGTCCCATATCAATCAGGTTATCCACACAATCAACTTGTTCAACATGTGTTTCGTCATGCGCAAAATAATCATCAGCTTTGATTGCTGCGGCTACTTTATTAAAGTCATAACCTTCTTTGACTTCAATATAAACCATCCGGCGGTGAATGCCTGTTCCTATCGGTATAGTCATTGAAAGCGCAGCTTTTACTCCCTCGATTGCTTTCACGGCAACAGTATGTCCCATGCTCATTCCCGGGCCGAAGTTAGTGTATGTGATTCCTTTGGGGACTATGGCTTCCATCAGGGCGCGTACGACGGAATCACTTCCCGGATCCCATCCGGCAGAAATTATGGAAACAGTCTTGCTGGCTTTAGCCGCTTTATCCAATTTACGACGAAGATCGACTATTCCTCCATGAATGTCAAAACTATCAACAGTATTTATTCCTGATGCTAAAATTTCCCTGGCATATTTTTCCACGCTCCGGGTTGGGGTACATAAAACGGCAACATGTACATCATTTAATTTTTTGATGTCATCCACAACTTCCAAATGTGCAATTTCTGCCAGCTTTTCAGCAGGATTTCTACGTACAACTCCTGCAACTTCAAAATCCGGTGCCGCCTCTAACGCTTCTAAAACATACTTACCAATGTTTCCATAACCAACAATGGCTGCTCTAAACTTTTTCATATATGCTAAAATTTTCTACCTGTAAAACTAAAGACTACAAAAGTAATCTTTTTGACTCAAAAATGTCTACTCGGAATAAAAAATAGTTATGGTTTGTCTTGATTTAACCTCATGTATGGTAAAATTCCTGATAATCCTGATAATCCTGTCTGAAAATCTGGCAATATATTTGCTCAAATGATATAAAACTAATGTTTACAAAAGGACAGTTCTTTTTGTAACTTATTGATATTAAAATCAATAAAACAATATATAATCATTATGGAAGAAAAAGAAAACCTGGAAAAGCAGGAAGAAATTCAAGAAATGGCTGACAATCCGGCAGAAAATGTGACAAATGAACCGATTACAGAAGATAATCAAACGACTGAAACTTCCGCATCTGACAATTCGGCTGACGAATTGGCTCAACTGAAAGATTCTCATCTTCGTTTAATGGCTGAATATGATAATTACCGTAAACGAACTGTTAAAGAAAAAGCTGATTTGATTAAAAACGGAGGCGAACGTGTTTTAATCGGTTTGTTGCCTGTAATCGATGACTTTGAACGGGCTTTACAAAATATTGCTCCTGAAATCGATAATAGCATTGCAGAAGGAATCACATTAATTTACAATAAATTTATGACTTTCCTGAAACAAAATGGAGTCCAACCTATTGATGCAATCGGGGAAACTTTTGATGATGAGCTTTTTGATGCTATTGCTACAGTTCCTTCACCAGATGAAAATTCTAAGGGAAAAGTTATTGATTGCGTATTGACCGGCTATAAATTGAATGATAAGGTTATCAGGCATTCCAAAGTGGTGGTTGCAGGATAATTTACCCTTAAAGGAGGCTTTGGTGTAGTATAATAAACAAGTTCATTGAGCTAACTCCACTTGAGGGGGCGAAAATATAAACTAAACAAAATGGCAAAACGAGATTATTACGAAATATTAGAGGTTGGCAAAAACGCTACAAAAGAAGAAATAAAGAAAGCTTACCGCAAAAAGGCTATTCAATATCACCCTGATAAAAATCCGGGAGACAAGGCGGCTGAAGAAAAATTCAAAGAAGCAGCTGAAGCTTATGAAATATTGAGCGATGATAATAAACGTAGCCGTTATGATCAATTCGGTCATGCCGGAGTAGGTGGTGCTGCAAGTAATGGTGGCGGTTTTGGAGGTGGCGGTATGTCTATGGACGACATATTTTCTCAGTTCGGGGATATTTTTGGCGGTCATTTTGGAAGTAGTTTCGGTGGTTTTAGCGGTTTCGGAGGCTTTGGCGGCGGAGGAAGAGGACAACGGGTAAATCGTGGTTCAGATTTGAGAGTTAAGGTAAAACTTAATTTACAGGAAGTTGCCAAAGGCGTTGAAAAGAAAATTAAAGTCAAGAAATATATACCTTGTAATGTTTGTAGTGGAACTGGAGCAGAGAATGGCTCTTCTTATACTACTTGTTCTACATGTAAGGGAACCGGCCAGACAACACGGGTAGTAAACACCATGCTGGGTGCCATGCAAACGACTGCAACTTGTAGCGCTTGCGGTGGCGAAGGAAAAATCATCACAAACAAATGTAAAACCTGTAACGGCGAGGGCATTACGAGGGATGAGGAAGTAATTTCAATCAATATCCCTGCCGGAGTTGCCGAAGGTATGCAGTTGTCGCTTTCCGGTAAAGGAAATGCAGCGCGCAGAGGTGGAGTCAATGGCGATTTATTGGTTGTTATCGAAGAAGAACAGCATCCGGAACTGATAAGGGACCAAAATGATGTCATTTATAATCTGTTGCTTAGCTTTCCGAAAGCTGCGATGGGTGGAGATGTCGAAGTCCCTACCATTGACGGAAAAGCAAAAATCAAAATCGATCCGGGAACACAGCCCGGACGTGTGTTAAGGTTACGCAACAAAGGTTTGCCAAGTGTAAACGGATATGGTACGGGTGATTTGTTGGTGAATATCAGTATTTATGTGCCTGAAAACCTTTCTAAAGAAGAGAAAACTACATTGGAAAATTTGGAAAATGCTCAGAACTTTCAACCTGCAAAATCGGTTAAAGACAAGATATTCAGCCACTTTCGAAGAATGTTCGATTAAGGAAATGAGAAGTTGGAAGTGAGAAGTGAGAATGAGCTTACACACGATAAAACTATCTGGCGTAAGCTCATTCTCACTTCCAACTTCTCAATTCTTCACTCTTAACTTCTCTCCCGTGTCTTTCACAATCATCCGGTAGTGCGATTCGCTATAACCGGCGCGGATAGGAGAGGTTGGTTTGCCATATTCATTTGTTTTGAATTTTCCATTTTCTTCTTTCCTGACAATGCCATCCATATATTTTACCATCATACGTTCTCCAAGTGATTTCCATTTGTCGAAAGCATGTTGGGCTTCTGTTATACTGTAATTTGTCAGGAATGAAATAGCTTGGTTCCTGTCTTTCTTTAGTAATTCGCTGGCTTTCTGTTCAATTAAAGGTTGCATTTCGAAGAAGCCGTTTTCCAAATCAGATTGTAAGACTGTAATGTCGGGAGCCATTTGAGAATAACGCATATAAGCCATGTTGGCAACCCAATTATGAATCCAGAAAGAAGATGTCCATGAAAAATGATATAAATCTCCATTTCCTTCCCGGAAACATTCAGGAGTTTTAGTCATGTTGGCATACATGGGCGTATAAACCGTAAAAGTGGCATCATCGACACCAAACCAAAGCAAGGCTCCAACTTCGTCGGATAATGAATTACGCATTTGACCTATAAATGTAAATCCGGTTTGTTGTGTGCCAATGGGGCGCTCGTTACAATATTCCACACTGTCGACTTTCCATGTTAATGGGGCAAAGCGGATGGGAGAGGAGAATGAACCTGCTCCGGTATCTACTGTCATGTCGAAGTAGGTTCCTTCATAATGGTCGCGCATGGTCGACATGATGTCTTTTACACTCAATTTCCGGTCGGGTTTGATGTAAAGCGGCATGATATTATCGGGATTTTCCCCTTTGGCATAATCAATCCATTTGCCGGCATCTTTGCTGAATTTGTTGAAATAAGTCCAGACGCGGGCTTCACAGAAACGCAATGCTCCGAAATCGTAAGGACAGTAAGCTTTGGCAAAACTGAAATCTTTATCATTCCCTGAAAAGTAGCCTTTTTCGCGTGCAAAGGAAATAACGTCTTCAGAGTATAAACAACTTTCTTTGTTATTTAAAGGAAACTGGTGAACCCTCGATTGGTTGGCGTGGGCGGCAATACAATCATCCGGTATGCGCACTGCTACCCAAACAGCACCTTTACGTCCGGGACCTTTTCCAATCAGTTCCAGAATCCAGACTTCGTTTTTATCTACAAGGGAAAAAGATTCTCCGGAACTGTAATACCCATATTCTTGAACCAGATTAGTCATGACGGTAATGGCTTCCCGGGCTGTTTTTGCACGTTGCAATGTAATATAGATGAGGCTTCCGTAATCCATAATTCCTGTGGAATCGATTAATTCTTCACGTCCTGTAAAGGTGGTTTCGCCGATACAGAGTTGGTGCTCATTCATATTACCAATGACATTGTAGGTTTGTTTTACCTGAGAAATTTGTCCCAGGAATTTTCCTGTATCCCATTCATATATATTCAGTAGAGTTCCTTCGGGATAAATGGCTGCAGGCCAATGATACAACTCTCCAAAAAGAGAATAAGAGTCGGCGGAATAAGAAACCATGGTTGAACCGTCTGTAGAGGCTGATTTTCCTACTAATAAATTGGTACAGGGATAAATAGATAAGGCGATAAAGCCGGAAAAAATGATCAGGAATATTTTCTTCATCATAATGAAATTATTTTGAACTCCAAAGATAATGATTTTTTAGTAGGCAGTAAGTATTATATTCATTAACGCACAAACCGCAAAAAATCCTTTTGAGAAATATGGTTTTAAGAAAGTTCGAGCCTACTCATATTCTAAAGGTGAATTTGAAGAATTTCACGATAACAAAGAAGTGGTCGAAATCGGTTCAGTTTTGTATGATACAAAAACAAATCAGGTTGTAGGATATGTAAAAGCAGAAGCCGAAAATGAAGTTGATGTTTCGGTTCCGGCTATGTCGATTGACCCACTTTGTGAAAAATATCCGTGGATTTCACCCTATGTTTATTGCGCGAATAATCCGATAAGATATGTAGATTATAGAGGAGATAGAATTTCACTCGCAGGCATGCAAGGCTTAGTCCAAGCTCTTAATACAAATTATACGCAAACTATTGTAAATGATTTACAAGCACAAACAGGGTTAACTATTACAGTTGGAGCAGATGGTAAAATGTCATATGCAAAAGATAAGAATGGGAAAACTGTTCAAGTTGGAAGCGCAACAGCAAGAACGTTCATGACTGGAGCGATTGACCATCCAATGACCATAATTATAGCACACCCATAGGATCATAAATAAAATCTTTATCTTTGTATTTATTTTTGAATGAGGGATGAAATATTCAAAACAAAATAATAAACATGTCAGTAGCAATTAAATTTGAAAATATAAGCAAACAATACAGATTGGGATTAGTTTCCACCCGCACTTTGAGCCATGACCTGAATCGCTGGTGGACAATGAACATCCGTGGCAAAGAAGATCCTTATTTAAAAATTGGAGAAACCAACGACAGAGCACACAAAGGCCATAGCGAATATGTATGGGCATTAAAAGACATCAATTTTGAAGTTGAACAAGGCGATGTGTTGGGTATTATCGGCAAAAACGGAGCCGGGAAATCCACCCTGTTAAAAATTTTATCAAAGGTCACCTCCCCTACTACAGGAACAATTCAAGCCAAAGGTCGTATCGCTTCATTACTCGAAGTAGGTACAGGTTTTCATCCAGAACTAACTGGACGTGAAAATATCTTTATGAACGGTGCCATTATGGGAATGACCAAGCAGGAAATCAGCCGGAAATTAAATGAGATTGTAGATTTTTCCGGAGTTGAAAGATACATTGATACTCCTGTAAAACGTTATTCTTCAGGAATGACCGTTCGCTTAGGTTTTGCTGTGGCTGCACACTTAGACCCCGAAATTCTGGTAGTTGATGAAGTGCTTGCTGTAGGAGATGCGGAGTTCCAAAAAAAGGCGATTGGGAAAATGCAGGATGTGAGTAGAGCGGAAGGACGGACTGTTTTGTTTGTGAGTCATAATATGGTGGCAACTAGAAATTTATGCAAATCAGGAATCATACTTAAAGATGGAAGCATTGTAAGGGCTGGAAATATAGAAGATGTCATAAACGAATATGTTATTGAAAATGAGAATAATTTAGCTATAAATTTGGAAAATGATATCCATAGACAAGGAAGTGGTATTGTAATTTTTACTGACTTTTTTGTAAACAACCTCAACAATGAAAATATAGCTATTATATTAACTGGTCATGATATAATATTTAACTTCAGAGTAAAAGCAAAACATGAATGTAAAATAGATTTAGGTTTTTCATTTTTCACACCAGAAGGTATTATGATGAGTAATTTATATTCCAACTACCAAAATCAAACGTTTTTTCTTAAAGAAGGTTATTCTTTAATCTCTTGTATGATAAAAGAATTTCCTTTTTGTTCACCTAAAATAATTGTCCGCGGAATGATATATATCAATGGTGTATTATCTGATTGGCCAAATACACATTTAGGAATAATTGATATTGAGAAAGGGGACTATTATAATACCGGAAAAAAGTCATCGGCTAATATACAATATTTATTCAAAGGAGAATGGCAGTTAAAATGAAAAAAGAAAAAATGCAACAAAATCTCAAAAATTGCAGTTTGAGAGATAATGAGGATTTACCTGTCATAAAATTTTTAGATACATTAGACAAAAATAAATCTTATTCATTATTAGAAGTTGGTAGTGGGTTATGCCGTTTTGTCAACAAAATAAAATTACTTTATCCAAATATTGAAATTACTTGCTATGAGATCAATAAAGATCTTGCTAATAAAGCTCAGGAATATGGTTTTAACACAATAAATGATAATTTTTTAAATAACACAATAGAAGAGAACAAATACGATATTGTGCATTGTTCACATGTAATAGAACATTTTAAATATCCTGAGATTACTTTTGTCATTGATGAGTTACTTCGAATAACAAAAACGGGGGGGAGTTGTATTATCAGATCTCCCTTAATGTGGAAAGATTTTTTTAACGACATTGATCATGTAAGAATATATCCTCCTGATGCCATTATTGCCTATTTACGAAATGAGCAACAACAAAAAAAAGGGAAAAACGAAGTTTGCATAATGAATATTTGGTATCGTACCTTACCAAAACAATATCTATTAATAGATAAAAGTTTTCTAATTTATGGAATTCCTTTTATTCGTACTTTTTTAAATAGATATATAATCCCTAAAATTAATCATAAATTTGTTAAACTTTGGAACAAGTATAGATACCCTGCAAGTAAACCTAATGGATATGTTATGATTGTAAAAAAAGAGAGTGAATAAACTATTAATTTTTCCAATGAATCAAATAGATTATTCCATAATAATTCCTCACAAAAATATTCCGGTTCTTTTGCAACGTTGTTTGGATTCAATACCTCAGAGGGATAATATTCAAATAATAATAGTAGATGATAACAGCGATACGAGCAAAGTTAATTTTGAAAATTTTCCAGGATTAAATAATCCACATGTTGAAGTTATTTTTGGGAAGAATGAAAATGGAAGAAAGGGAGCAGGATATGCCCGCAATTTAGGGTTGGAACGAGCAAAAGGCAAATGGATAATTTTCGCTGATGCTGATGATTTCTTTAATCCTTGTTTTGAAGAGGCATTAGATAAATACAAAGATAACAAAAATGACATTATATTTTTCAAAGCTACAAGCATTTTTTCAGATACAAATGAGCCTTGTGACAGAAGCGAACATATAAATGTACCATTAAAGCAAATCCAACAGACAAATAACTGGGATTTAGCATTTAAAATACATGTACCATGGGGAAAGTTTATGAAAAAATATATTATAGAAACAAATAACATCTCATTTCAAGAAGTAATGTATTCAAATGATATATTGTTTGCAATAAAATTAGGAGTAACAATGTCACAAAAAAAAATTGATGATAGTCCTATTTATTGTATAACATATAGAGAAAATTCTTTAACAGGAGAAAATACTCTTGAATCCGTTAAAGTCCGATTTGATGTCATCTGTGAATCTGTTGGTTATTTGACGAAAAATGGGAAAAAAAATTATCTAATAAAAGATGCATATGAAAGATGGCTCTGGATTTATAAAAACAATAAAATATTAGGCATCAAACTTTTTCCGAAACTATTCAGCACCTGTAAATTTAAGGTTTTCAATTATGTTATATGGAAAGATATTTATAATATCAAATCTACTTCTGTTTGGCGTTTATTACGAAGAATAAAAAGAACCATAAAATGAAAGTTTCCATACTCATACCACTTTATAATTCAGAAAAATATATATCTCAAACTCTTGAATGTGCACTAAATCAAAGTTGGCAAGACAAAGAGATTATTGTGGTTGACGATGGTTCTATAGATAGTTCTCTATCCATAGCTCGTTCCTATGAATGCGATACGTTAAGAGTATTCTCTCAAAAAAATAAGGGAGCCAGTGCTGCTCGAAATTATGCGTTTTCAAAGTCGACAGGTGAATATATACAATACCTTGACGCTGATGATTTGATGGAAGACAATAAAATTGAGAAGCAAATAAATTACATAAAACAATCCTCAAAAAAAAATATTTTAGTATATAGTGCAATTGAAATATTTGAAAATAAAATAACAAATATCATTACACCCAATACAACTTTCCGAAATAAATCATATTCTTATCCATTTGATCTGCTAAATGAAATGTTTCTTCTAAACAAGGCTATATTGCTACATTCTTATTTGGTTCATAAAAATTTGGTTGAAAAAAGTGGAGGATGGAATGAAGCATTATCAACTAATGATGATGGCGAGTTCTTTGCAAGAATTATTTCGTTATCTTCTTGTGTGAAGTTTGTTCCAGATACTTTTGTTTATTACCGGAATACACCGGCAAGTTTAAGTAAACTTCGCAAAGATAAGAATGCTAAATCCGATTTATTATCTTTGAAATTAGTATCAGATTTGATGATACAAAAAAATCCATCAGAAAAAACCCGTATGGCATGTTCTAAAAGATGTAATGATTTCATTCACAAATGGTTACTAGAGAATAAACCATTACTTAAAGATCTAGAATCATACATGAAGGCTAATAACTTCACATATGACTTAACAGAAAAAAGCAAAAGATATATTTTGTTAGAGAAATTAATTGGGTGGAGACGGATTATGTTACTAAAGCAATTATTAAGAAACTAAATGGCGGCTAAAAAGAAGATATTACTTATTTCCCATAGCAATTCTTTAGGCGGTGCCGAACTTTGCTTTATAGAAACAATAAAAGCATTACAACTAAAACAATATGAGATACATGCGGTTTTCCCTTCAATAAAAGGAGAATTAAAGTCTATTTGTGAGCCTTTATGTAAAAGTTCATCTACTCAATATTTACCTTCTTGGATTGAAGAAGGAGAAAAATATCCTTTAAACACAAAATTCAAACTTCTTATAAACATTATAGTATCCATTCGAAAATCTATCAAATTAATAAATCAGATTAAACCGGATATTATAATAACGAACACATCAGTTATGCCTCAATATGGAATAGCTGCTAAATTAACACATAAAAAGCATATATGGTTTATCCACGAATTAGTTGACGAAGATTTTGGGTGTCATTTTATTTTTGGGAAAAATTTATCAAAAAAAACAATCTCCTATTGTTCTGAAACAATAATAACCAACTCAAATTTTGTAAATAGACGTTATATTCTTTTTGTTAAAAAAGAAAAATTGAAAATGTTATATCAACCTGTAGAAATAACCTTTCCAATAGAAGATATAACAAAAAAATCAAATAATCGTTTATCATTGCTAATTATAGGAAAAGTATCGGAATTTAAAGGCCAAAGGGAAGCTATCCTGGCTTGCAAGGAATTAAATAAACAAGGAATTGATTTTAATTTGTTGATTGTAGGAGCTCAACCCTCAACTTATTTAGATGAACTAAAATCTTTAGTGATTGAAGATTTGACTGATAAAGTAGAATTTATACCATTTACCTCCACCCCCTCAATTTATTACCAGCAATCAGATATTGTGTTGGTCTGTTCTCGTTGTGAAGCCTTAGGCAGAATAACTATCGAAGCAATGAAGATGGGATTACCTGTGATAGCATCTAATCAAGGAGGAAATCTGGAATTAATACAAAATGGCATCAATGGGTATACTTACGAATTGGGAAAACCTATTGATTTGGCAAACAAAATTATACTACTAAAAAATATTGATATAAGAAAAAAAATGGGAGATAATGGAAGACGTTTTGCAAATGAAAATTTCAACTTCGAACTTTATACAAAAGAGTTGAATAATATCTTAATCAATTTGTAAAAGTACAACCACTATAGTGCACCCCCTCACGCCACTAAGGAGGGCATATTCTAAAGCTAATTTAAAAAATATCCATATATTTGTACAATACAGAAGATTAAACATGCCAAAGGTATCAGTTATAGTACCCAATTACAATCACGCACCCTACCTCAGAATGCGTATTGACAGCATTCTCAATCAAACATATCAAGATTTCGAGTTGATATTACTGGATGATTGCTCAATAGACAATAGCCAGGAAATTCTTTTAAGCTACAAAAATCATCCAAAAGTTTCACAAATTGTTTTTAATGAAACTAACAGTGGTAGCCCATTCAAACAATGGAACAAAGGAATAGAATCAGCCACAGGAAAATATATTTGGATTGCTGAAAGTGACGATTGGGCAGAACCTCAATTTTTAGAAGTTCTCCTGGATACAATAGAAACTAACCCTAATATTGTATTGGCATATACTTTAGCACGTTATATCGGACCCAATGGAAAAATCCAATGGGAAATGCCGGAAAACGGAAATCTGGAAATCTATAAAGGTTCAGATTTTATCCGAAATAAATTATTATATGCCAATGTTGTTCATAACGCAAGTATGACTCTTTTCAAAAAAGAAACTTTTTTATTAGTGAATCATGTAATATATGAACAAATGAGGCTATGTGGTGATTGGTTCTTGTACACATTACTTTGTGAACATGGAGATGTACTGGTTTGTAATAAAATATACAGTAATTACAGAGTACATTCCACAAACACATCAAAAGCCGCTGAAAAAGAAGGCAAAAGTTTTCTGGAAGGACTTGATATATTGGATTATATCTGTTCTAAAAATAAAAAACTACCTTTGTTGGATTACTCTTTCTTTTGGGCGAAACAATGGGTAAAATACAAGAGAAAATATCAGTTTTCCAAAGAAACCAATAACGATATTATAAAAAAAATATTTCTAAATCATAAGTTGATATTATTTTTTTACAAGATATATAATTTTCATTTAGGTTTAAAAATAAACTTCTGCAATCAATCGTTAAAACTGTAATAATTTTTTTGGAAAAATGGAAAATAATCTTTGCATTTCAATCATTTCGCCTGTATATCAAGCTGAAAATATTGTTAAAGAATTAGTTATGCAATTACACGAGAATCTATCCAAGATAGTTGATAATTATGAGATTATTTTGGTAAATGATGCTTCTCAAGATAAATCATGGCAAAAAATTGAAGAAGAATGCATTAAAGATAAACGAGTAAAAGGTATTAATTTAAGCCGAAATTTTGGACAACACTATGCAATTACAGCTGGGCTCAATCATGCGAAGGGAAAATGGATTGTTGTAATGGATTGTGATTTACAAGATAAGCCAGATGAAATACCCAATCTCTATAACAAGGCCTTAGAAGGTTGGGATTCTGTTTTTGCTCAACGCTTAAATAGGAATGACTCTTTCTCTAAAAAAGCCTTTTCAAAATTATTTTATTCATTTTTCAGTTATTTAACTGACACCAGGCAAGACCCAACTGTGTCCAATTTTGGCATTTATCATCGCAAAGTCATAGATGCCATACTTTTAATGCATGATCAAATTCGTTTTTTCCCAACAATGGTACAATGGGTTGGATTTCGTAAATATTATTTACCTGTAAAGCATTCTGAAAGATATGAAGGAAAAACTAGTTACAGTTTTAAGGGACTGTTTAAATTGGCTATAAACAATATCATTGCTTTTTCAGATAAGCCACTGAGGTTAACCATAAAAATCGGTTTCTTAATGGCATCATTTTCCTTTTTAGTAGGTATAACTTATTTTGTACTGTATTTAGTTGGAACAATTAAAGTATTAGGATTTACATCTTTAATACTTTCAATTTGGTTTTTAGCCGGCTTTGTAATAAGCATTCTCGGCATGGTAGGATTATACATTGGCAAGGTTTTTGAAAAAGTAAAAAATCGTCCATTATTTATTATTCAAGACAGTCACAATTTATGACTTTAGAATATTTACCCTGGGACTCTGAATTTTTTATTAAAAAAATTGGAATAATCTCATATACTAAATCAGAAGAAGAACATTTAGTAAAATTAATAGAAGTCGCTGCAATAAACGACTACCAGTTGTTATATATTTTTTCTCCTGAAAACCTATATATTGGACAGGATATTTTAGTTAATTATTCAGGTAAACTTATTGATAGAAAAATTGTATATTCTCAAAAAATAAGTGACCTGAACATTAAGCAATATTCCCATTCACCTCTAATAACTGAATATTTAAGCTCAGAAGTTTCAAAAGAATTAGAATCACTGGCATACTTAAGTGGAATTCATTCCCGTTTTCACACAGATAATGGTTTTACAGATAATGATTTTCATCGTTTATATAAAATCTGGATTGAAAAATCATTAACTAAAAAAATGGCAAATAAAGTATTTGTCGTTAAAGAAAAAGATGTAGTAGTAGGAATGTCTACCTTAAAATATTCTGAAAATAAAGGAGAAATCGGATTAATAGCTATTAACGGTTCTGTTCAAGGCAAAGGATACGGACGATTACTAATAGAAACCTGTATAATTGATTTAATTTCAAAGAACATATTTGAAATAGAAGTTTCTACACAGATAAAAAACGAGATTGCTTGTCAGTTTTATCAAAAATGCGGATTTAAAGAAAAAATAACAACAAACATATATCATTTTTGGCTATAATGCTTTATTTTTAAAAAAATAATAATACTGGATTTAAAAGACAAGAATATAAAATATGGCTATTAAAATACCCTTCAACAAACCCTATTTAATAGGCAAAGAAACTCAATATATAGAACAAGCCGTTCGTTCTGGAAAAATTTCCGGCAACGGTATATTTACAAAAAAATGTCAACAATTTTTAGAAAATAAATATGGATTCAAAAAGTGTTTACTAACGACTTCATGTACTGATGCATTAGAAATGGCAGCTATCTTATGTGACATTCAACCTGGTGATGAAGTAATAATTCCCAGTTATACATTTGTTTCTTCTGCTTTAGCATTTGTACGTGAGGGTGCTAAAATCATTTTTGCTGATAGCCAAACGTCTCATCCCAATATAAATGCTGATTTAATAGAATCTCTTATTACCGAAAAGACCAAAGTAATAGTTCCTGTTCATTATGCCGGAATGTCTTGCGATATGGACAAGATCATGTATTTGTCAGAAAAATATAACCTGCTGGTTGTAGAAGATGCGGCTCAAGCAATTGATTCATATTATACTTCATCTCAAACAGGAAATCAAAAGGCGTTAGGAAGTATTGGACATTTGGGCACATTCTCTTTTCACGAAACTAAAAATATTATATCAGGAGAAGGTGGTTTATTGGCAATTAATGATGAGCGCTTTTTACACCGTTCAGAAATTATTTGGGAAAAAGGGACCAATCGTGCAGAATTTTTTCGGGGGGAAGTAAATAAATATGGATGGGTAGATATAGGTTCCTCGTTTTTGCCATCAGAAATCATAGCCGCTTTTCTTTGGGCTCAGTTAAAAAATTTAGATGATATTGAAAATAAACGAAAGATTATCTGGAACCAATATTATGAAGGATTAAAACCATTAGCAGGAAAAGGTCATTTCAAATTACCTCATCTCCCACATTATGCAACAAATAATGCTCATATGTTTTATTTAGTATGTAATTCGCTGGAAGAGAGAGGTCGCTTGATCTCACATTTGAAACACAATGGGATATTAGCTGTATTTCATTACTTAAGTCTGCATACCAGTGATTTTTATAGCAGTAAACATGACGGTCGAATATTGAAAAATTGTGATTATTTTTCAGACTGTTTAGTCAGGTTACCTTTATTTTATGAATTAAAGGAAGAAAATATTATATCTATTATTGAATTAATCAATGAATTTTTCAAAAAATAATTTCACAAAAGAAGAAACTAATCAAATAAAAGGAATTGCACTTTTATTTCTACTGTTTCATCATCTTTTTTACCTGCAAAACGGACTATATACAGAGTTTTACTTTGGAAATACCGAAGTCATCTCTTCCATTGGAATATTTTGCAAAGTATGTGTTGGAATGTTTGTTTTCTTTAGTGGATATGGGTTATACCAAAGTCAATTAAATAAAAAAGACATGAGATTAAAATCATTTTATTTAAAACATTTTTCAAAATTATATTTCAACTATTGGTTGATTTGGCTATTATTTGTTCCAATAGGAGTATTTCTTTTCAAATACACATTTAATGAAGTATATGGAAATTCTCTTGTGCCCCCAAAATTCATTATTAATTTTTTAGGGTTACAAGATATGTTCAATTTTGAAGGATATAATCCGACCTGGTGGTTTATGACATGTATACTGATATTGTATTTTTTGTTTCCTTTTTTAAATGTACTGTTAAGTAAGTTTGATTATATATTTTTGATTTTAATTTTCATTTTTTCTTTATTCTCTATCAACATATCGTTCCTGTTCAATATGCAACCATATGCTCCTATTAGGGATTATTTATTTACATTTACTCTTGGAATGTACTTTTCCAAGCATAACCTTCTTATTAAAATAAAAAATTTCCCCTCAAATTCATTAATTAAATTTGGGTGTTTATTAATAACTTTAGCGATACAAATTTATTTGCGAACATTATTAAATAAAAAATCACTTATAATTACAGATGGCTTGATAACAATTTTAATTACTCAACTCTACCTATTGTTTAAGTCTAAAAGTAAATTCCTTTTACTTTTAGGCAAACATAGTTTTAATATATTCCTGTTTCATACATTTATTTTCTCTTATTACCTGAAATCATTTATATATGGATTTCGTAATCCTATTCTGATTTTCATAGCTTTACTCTCAATGTGTCTATTGATTTCAATTTTTATTGAATTTCTTAAAAGCAAAATATATTTTTATAAATTACAATCATTCATTAATCAACATTTCTAAAATCACACCTGATTACATTATAAAACTAAAAACAAGTTGTAAACAGAAATAAATTTTCATTCGTTTTGAAACAATAAATTATGAATATTAGTACAAAAAATTATACCCTCCAAATTCTCAATAGCACATTTCTAATATTTGCTTTATTATTAGTCATACTCATATTTGCCCAAACATATATAAACCTGAATAAAGGGATTAGTGTAGATGAAGGTTATTATTTGCAAGGATACATTAATGAACAACAATCAAACTCTGGAGTTTCAGATTTTCATAATATCGTAAAAAACTCCTTGAGTTTCCTGCCTTTAGAAAACGTTTCATTTATGCGGCGCTTTTATTTTGGGCTAACTCTGCTGACCTTAACATTGTTTTCTCTTTCATCATATATATTTTTAAGAAAAAAAGAGAATATATTGATTAACTGGAAAAACTATTTTTTGTCCATTTTTAGCGCCGGAGCTCTTTGTTTTTGTTATGCCAGCCCTATTCTTTATTACGACACCATCCAATCAACATTATTTCTTATTATTTTTTCTCTTATATTTCTCGCTTCCACATATCCCAAAACAGAAAAAATATTCTATTCCATAATTGGTTTTTTAATATTATATACATTAACAAATTATCTTCCTTCCGGAATTTTATTATGTTTTGGAATATTGTTTTGGATGATACATTACAAACAAGTTAATTCGTCAACAGTATTATTTACAATTATAGGATTTTTCATTAGTCTCATTATATATCATTTAAGAATCCATGAATTAAATGATTTATTTAGTCAAATAATTAATTCGCTTAAAGAGGCACAAAGTAATAACACCAAACATAGTTCTTCTTTTTTATTTCAAAAAGCGATAATTTATTGGGGAGAAGTCATTCTTTTTATATTTATTTCATTTACAATTATATATTTTGCATTTAAAAAAATAAAAAGAAATAAAAAAAATGGCTTTCAATGGATTGGTGTTTCTCTTTTATATGCTATAATTTTTAGTTTTTCTTTTTTATACAAAAAGGAACTTTGTACTACTCTATTACTATTTCCTGCAATAATTTTGACTGCTGATTCTTTTACAAAAGAAAAATTTCCATACAAGCATATCAAAAAATATATTATACCAGGTTTTCCTGTCCTTTTCCTTTTCATTATTCCTTTCTGTGGTGTATTTGGTACAGACCAAACAATACAACACAAATCAATGTATTTTATGGCATTTTGGTCAATGGGTGCTAACTGGCTAATATATAAATGTATTGACAGAATATCTACATATAATCGATTGTACTTACCTTATGCTTTTTCTATCCTAACTGCCATCATATTTTCATATTATGGATATGTCATACGTTATCATAATTATTATGGAATGAAAGGCTCAAATACAGAAATACATCACAATAATAATCGCTTTAAAAATATAAAAATATCTCCTTATCAAAAACAATATATTGAACGTATAGATTCCACATTAAGGGCAAACGGTTTTCAAGCAGAAGATAATATCCTAGCTTTCGAGGTTGATTTGATTCCTGTCTTTGCCTTGCATGGTATTGTTCCCAAAAATTTATTATATTCGCATATATATATGCTAAACAATAAAAAAAACTTACCAGATGAAAAAGTCAATTATATCTTAGTATATAAACGGGCCCAAAATGAATTCATTGAGTTTGTACATGAAAACACAAATTGGAATTTTCCTGAAGATTATGTTCCTTTAGAAATGGGAAAGTTTACAGAAAATATGGCAGAATCACAAAGTTCTACCCTATTTATTGCAAAAGAGAAAATTAATCATTCAATCAAATAATTTTTACAACTTGAATAAAAGTTAGGATATGTCTCGACTTACCATATTAATGCCAGTTTACAACGGAGAAGATTTTTTACATGAAACAATTGAAAGTGTATTAAATCAAACATATTCTGATTTTCTCTTTTTGATTATTAACGACGGCTCTAAAGATAAAACAAAAGAGATCATCAAAAATTATGCTGATAAACGGATTATTTACCATGAAAATGAAACAAACCTTGGATTAGTTGCTTCCCTGAACAAAGGGATCAATATGGTCGAGACGGAATTTATGGCCAGGATTGACGCAGATGATTTATGGGTACAAAATAAATTAGAAAAACAAATCAATCTATTAGATAGTCATCCTGATATTGGAATTTGCGGCACATCTATTAAAAAATTTGGAGCATTTGAAGGTACTTTCATATTTCCTACTGAAAATGAAACACTAAAAGCCGGCTTCCTGTTTTATTGCATGATGAGTCATCCAAGTGTAATATTCCGGATGTCTTTCTTAAAAGAAACCGGACTAAGATATCGTCCCGACTTTTATCCGGCTGAAGATTATAAAATGTGGGTAGATGCGCTACTTCATACCCAGATTTATAATATACCTGAAGTACTTGTCTACTATCGCCAACATGACAATCAAATTACCCAGGAAACAAATATTTTACAAAAAACAAAAACAAATGAAATAAAGGTCGAACTATTGAGACGAATCTATCCCAATGTAACGGAAGAGGAACTCTCTTTTCATTTAAACAGTTTTATCCCTTTAGATTTTAAATCTATATCAGACTATAAGAAAAGTAAAAATTGGACAAATAAAATTATTACTAAAAATAATGAAACTCAATATATAAAACCGGAAATACTGAAAAAAGAACTTTCGCGTTATCTGCAAATTGGGCTGAAAGGGTATTTATTAAAAAAATACTTTGAAAAAATATCAATTATTAATTATTTCAAATATATTTGTTCGTTTGATTGGATTCATTTAAGTGCAAAAAAGAATTTCAAATTATTTTTCAAAACAATCTTAAAGTAATGAATCTAATAAAAAAAATACAACGAAAAATATATAAATTATCTCATCCGGAATTAGGGGAAATTTTAATGTTGCACCGCGTAGTTCGTCTGAAAAGTATATTAGAAGACAACCGTAGCTTAGAAATCACTCCCGCTTTTTTAGAGCAAACTATACTGAAATATCAGTCAAAAGGCTATAGGTTTGTTTCTTTAGATGATATTCATGAACAAATTTCTCAAAAAAAGAAACTTAAACAAAAGTTTGTTTGTTTTACTTTTGATGATGGTTACATTGATAATTATGAAGTGGCCTATCCAATATTAAAAAAATATAATTGTCCTTTTACCATATTTATTACAACTGATTTCCCTGACAAAAAGGCATTGCTTTGGTGGTATGTTTTAGAAGATTTTTTACTGCAAAATAAAAGATTAATATTAGGAGACGGAAGCAGGTACGATTGTTCAACAGTGGAACTAAAAAATCAAGTATTTCAACAAGTGAAGCAAAAGATTTTTTCCTCTCAGGAAACCAACACAAAACTGTTTCTGGAACAATTATTCAAAAATTATGATTTTTCTTTTACATCGCAAATCAATACGACTTCATTAAGTTGGGAACAAATAAAAATATTATCCGAAGATTCTTTGTGTACAATAGCGTCTCATACAATATCCCATCCTGTATTAACAACGCTACCGGATGAGAATATTACATTCGAATTAAAAAAATCAAAAGAAATAATAGAATCTCATATCAATAAATCAGTTGAACATTTCGCATTTCCTTATGGTATTCACAACAGTAAGGTAACAAAAATAGTCGAAAATAATGGGTACATTACAGCCTGTTTAGCAAACGGAGGATTAGAAAGAAATGGTGATTCCTCTTTTATTTTAAAAAGAAATATTCTATTAGAACCATGATAGTATTGTGTTCATTTGCAGATTCTTCATTAGAAAAAAGTCTTCTAAGATTGAAAAGACAAGCTAAAGATATGAATGTATTTGATGAAGTTTTTCTTTATAATGAAACTTTTCTTGAAAAATCTTTTCGAAAGAAATTTAAAAAACAATTAAAAATAACAGTTCGAGGATTCGGGTATTGGTGTTGGAAACCTCAAATTATTTTGCAAACTTTAGAACTCGTTAATGATGGTGACATTGTATTATATATGGATGCAGGCTCTTATCTGAATCTTAATGGTAAAAAACGCTTATATGAATATTTTGACATTATCAATCAAGACTCCTTAGGTATTTTAGCTTTTAGAAGTAAGAATTTTCGGGAAAAAGAGCTAACAAAAGCAGATGTTTTCAATTATTTTAATGTGATAGATGATATTGAATATACTGAATCGACACAAATTGAAGCAGGACACATAATATTAAAGAAAAACGAACAAACTGTTCAATTTATAAAAGAATGGCTTGAAGTGATTTCTAAAAAATTTAGCTTAATTGACGATACTCCTTCTATCTCAAGAAATTTCAAAGAATTTATATCACACAGACATGATCAGAGTATATTTTCTATCTTGGCAAAAAAATATAACGTCAAAACTGTTCCTATCTCTGAAACTTATTCCGATAATTGGGATATGATGGACAATTTTCCTTTGTGGGCAAAAAGAGATAAAGAATACTCAAGAACATTTTTTCAAAAAGTGAGATTGAAAATCTTCAATAAATTTCATATATAAGTAAATTATATGTACTTCAAACTAAAAATTCTACATCATTATAATGCATTAAAAAAATACCAGATTGAAAAAAAAAGGTCAGAATTATACCAAGTAAAATTCTTCAATTTTTGGGAGCAAGAAATTACAGATATGTGGTTTCTCCGTTTTATACAATCAAGAAGGCTATTGGATAAATACCCTAAAATAACTATTAGTTTTTTTTCAATATTAGGAGAACGTTTTGTATTCAATTGGGACAAAAGCAAAATAAAAATTTTTTTTTCAGGTGAAAATCTACAGGAACGATTTCTTTCATATTCAGACCATGCCCTATCCAATAATAAGATAGATTTATCAATTGGATTTGAACATTTATCAGATCCTCGTTACATTCATTTTCCTCTTTGGCTACTGTTCATAATAGACCCTGAATCATCGGATAAAAAAATTATAGAAACTGTAAAAGAATTATCCTATCCAATTATCGGTGAACGTCCTTATTTCATGTCACATATATCCAGCTGGGATGGCATGGGTATCAGGAATGAAATGTGTAATACATTAACAAACATAGAAAAAGTAACTTGTGCTGGAAAGTTTATGCATAATGATGATAGTCTTCATATTAAGTACAAAGACAACAAGATAGCTTATTTGAAAAATTTCAAATTTAATATATGCCCTGAAAATACAAATACAAAAGAATATGTTACAGAAAAATTATTTCACTCAATACAAGCTGGATGCATTCCCATCTACTGGGGAGCTGATAACAAGCCTGAACCTGAAATTTTAAATAAAGATGCCATTTTATTTTGGGAAAAAGGAAGCAAAAATGAGCAACTTATTGAAACTATTATAGAATTAAATCAATCGCAAAAAAAAATGAAAGATTTCATGATGCAGCCACGCCTCACAGAAGAAGCTCCTGAAAAAATATTAACTATGATTAATGAACTGGAAATCAAATTAAAACAAATAATACAACAAAAAGCTGATTATTAATTATTGCTACTTGTAAAAAGAATTAAATGAATTCAAAATTATCAATAATAATACCCATATATAATGTTGAAAAATACTTACACCAATGTTTGGATAGTATTTTAAATCAGACATACGATCCATATGAGATTATCTGCATAAATGATGGCTCTACAGATAATAGTTTAACTATATTAAAAGAATATGTCCAAAAATCTGAAAAAATAAAAATAATTACACAGCCCAACAAAGGCTTAAGCGGAGCCAGAAACGCAGGAATTAAAGCCGCCAAAGGAGAGTACCTATTTTTTTTAGATAGTGATGATTGGATTGAAGAAAATGCATTACAGATATTAGTAGAAAAAATAACAGATAAAAGTGATTTGATTTGTTTCAATGGTTGCAGATATTTTGAAGATGGCAGAACAGAAGAACCTGATGCCGGCATAACTGAAAATAATTTAACTGGATGGGAGTATTATAACAAATATGCCTTACAGAACAGAAAATTCCATTTTGTGTGTTCCGTATTGCGATTGTATCGTCGGGAATTTTTATTAGAAAACAATTTGTTCTTCAAAGAAGGCATTTATCACGAAGATAATCTTTTTACTCCCATTGTTTGCTATTATGCAAAGTCAGTTCAAATAATTCCGGATTGCCTATATGTATATAGAATAAGAGAAGGTAGTATTTCACAAACATTATCGGAAAAGAGAATTTTAGATACTATTAAAGTGGCAAATGATTTAGCAAACTTTTTTATCAGCAAATCAAATATCGAAAAGGAGATAGTATACCGTGAAATTTCAGGCGAATATTTCAGCATTTTCATGCCTGAAAAACGGAAAGGATTAGCAATAAATGGCAAAGACTTGAAGAAACAAATTAACTGGGATAATTTCAAGGCAGTAAGTATCTATCCACGTCATAAAAGGATATTTCGGTTATTATCTGTTCATCCTAAATTATTCCAAATATATTTTAGGGTAGAAGTTTTCACAAAAAAAATAAAAAAGCGCCGGACACAAGGTAAAAACACCCTTTGAAGCGATTGTTGTCTCATCAAGGAGCGTTCTTTGTCTCATTGAGAAGCAATTGTTGTCTCATCGAGAAGCGACCGGTACCGTTTCTAAAGCAGGGTTTTCTTCTAACACGGTATAGTGAAAGCCTCAACGAGAGGCCTTTTATACATCAAAAGTTCGAATTTAATGTTTTCAAAAAATTTACCTTGACTTCATATCTAATTAATCGAAAATTACCCCGACTTTATATTAAAAATAAAGAAAAATTACCTTGACTTTATAAATAATAAAACAAAATTATTATCTTCACTGCAATTTTTTTTAAGAAATATTTATGTATAAAAGACATATAATAAGTGAATTAAGAAGGTGGCGGACTCTATCTGAACAAAAACTCTTAGAAAATGCTTAAAATAAACATAATATGAAAAAAATATTTAATAAAATTGCAGGAAAGAAAAAATACCAATCATTATTCGAAAAATTATACAGATTATCGTTAAAAGGAATGAATGTGGGGTCTGGAGGAAGCCATATTAATTCAGGCGAATTATTTGCAATGAAATACATTGCTCAAAAAATTTCCAATTCAGATAATCTTGTTGTCTTCGATGTTGGAGCAAATGTAGGAAATTATACATTGATGATATCCGATGTTTTTAAGAATAATACTCAAATATTTTCTTTTGAACCCTCTGTGAATACATTTAATCTATTAATAGATAACACAAAGAAAATAAATAATATAAAACAATTTAATTTCGGATTTGGAGCTAAAACCGAAACATTAACTTTATACAGTAATGATAATACCGGTTTATCCAGTGTCTACGAAAGAAACCTGGAACATTTCAATATGAAATTGGGAAAAAAAGAAGAAATTAGAATCCATACTATTGATGAATTTTGTATTCAAAATAAAATTAATCATATTCATTTTTTGAAGATGGATGTAGAAGGACACGAATTAAAGATTTTGGAAGGAGCAAAACAAATGATTAATTCAAATTGTATTGACTATATTCAATTTGAATTTGGTGGGTGCAACATTGATTCCCGAACATTTTTCCAAGATTTTTATTATTTATTAAAGGATAAATACAACATTTATCGGATTTTGAAAGACGGCCTTTTTAAGATATCTAGTTATCAAGAAGTTTATGAATTATTTGTAACAACAAATTTCCTAGCTGAAAAGAAGTAATCTTTTGTGAATAATCCTAAAATTTCCTTTATTATATCCTGCTATAATGGGGCACATTATATACCTATGTGCTTAAATAGTATATTTAAACAGAATATTCCTCAAGACGATTACGAAATAATAATAGTAAATGATTGTTCTGTAGACAACACAAGTGAAGTAATCCGTCAATTTCAAAAGGAATATTCTAATATAGTCTTATTAGAGCATAAACAAAATAAAAAAGCCGGAGGCGCTCGAAACAGTGGCATTGAAGTGGCAAAGGGTTCATACCTATCCTTTATTGACGTTGATGATTATTTGTCATCCTCTTCTATTATACCTCTTATAGAAGAAGCTTATGTAAATAATCTTGACATGCTTGCTTTTAGCTTTTTAGTACAAACTAAAAATGGAAATTTCGTAGAAAAAGGGATAACCAATATTCAAAAAACACGAATATTGTCCGGGAAAGAATTTATTTCTGAATATTTTAATTCGACTTATTCATTATCACCTTGTTTTTACATATATAAAAGGGATTTTTGGCAAGCAAACAATTTTAAATTTGTAGAAAATGTCTTTTGGGAAGATGCTGATTTAATTGCTCAATGTTTATTCAAAGCTGATAGAATAAAATACATTTCTACTCCAATGTACTGTTGGGTATATAATATACAATCGACATCCCGAACTTTATCCGGTAAGAAATTAGGTGATATGGTAAAAATGTCTAATCGAAATTATTTATTCTCAAAAAAAATTATTGATGAAGACATTGAATTTTCAAAAAAAATGTATTCAGCAGCTATGTGGAATGCGACATGCATAAAAAAAATTATTTTCATGTCATATAATGAACGTAAAATTTTTTACAATGAATTAACTGAAGATATATATAAAGGTGTAATAAGAGAAATAAAAGATTGGAAATTGAAATTCTTATATAAATATCCTACAATAGTAAACATATTTCTTTATCCTATTGCACCTCTATTAGCTATTCTCAAATCCACTAAAAATAAGCTTTAGAATGAAATTCATTACTGTAACCGGCGGTTTGGGAAATCAAATGTTTGGATATGCCTTTTGCTTGAATATAAGAACAAAAAAAAAGAAATCCAGTCTTTTCATGACCCATAAAAAAGATTCCAAAGCTTATGGCCATCAAGGCTATGAGTTGGAAAAAATATTTTCAATAAAACCATTTGAAGAGACTTTTTCCAAATTGAGTTATTATTTATTGTATTCTTATAACCAAATAATCAGGATATTTCCGAACAACTTCAAGCCATTTCTATTCAAAATCATAGGCATTCACACTATCACTGTACCCGAAAATTTCATTTATTATCCTGATGTTTTCAATTTCAATCACAATCATGAATTATTTAAAGGGACATGGCAAAGTGAACTGTACTTTGAAGAAGCAAAAGACGAAGTTCGAAAAAATTTCACCTTCAATGAATCATTACTTTCAATCAATACAATTACAGAAAAAAAACAAATAAGGAAACAAAATGCAATTTCCATACACATAAGGAGAGACGACTACCTTAGTTCAAAATATGTTAGTGGTTTCATGGGTATCTGTACAAAAGAATATTATTTAAAAGCAATTGAATATGTTGAAAAAAACATCGAGTCTCCTGTTTTTTATATATTTACAGATGATAAAAAATGGGTAAATGAAAATTTCAAGATCGAAAATGCTGTTTATGTTAATTTCAATTCAGGAAAAGATTCCTGGCAGGATATGTATTTAATGTCACAATGTAAGCATAATATCATAGCAAACAGTTCCTTTAGCTGGTGGGGAGCATGGCTGAATTCAAATCCTGAAAAAATTGTAATAGCACCCAAAAAATGGTGGAATAATTTTGACATAGACGATGTTGTTCCTAAAAATTGGATAAGATTATAAAGAATGATTACAAAAAGAAAAAAACTGATTTTTCATATCGGATGTAATGCGGGATTCTTCTCCGAATATTTGGGGATGATTTTTGCAATAGCTTATTGTAAAATAAATGATATTTCATTTTCATTATACTCTAAAGATGCAAATTTTGGTATTTCTAAAGGATGGATAGATTATTTCAAACCATTCTGTGATGAAACTGATGATGACTTTCATTCTTGGATGAATAGAAGAATCCCATTTCCAAGCATAAAACAATATGTCAAGAGTTTTTATAAAAAAATATGGAAAAAACAAGATATTCCTTCTTGGTTCTGGGACATATTCAAACCGTACATGATTAAACAATATTTTTTAGAACCTTACTACAAACATAAATATGGATTCAATTATTATACCTTTGAACTATGGAATTCAATTCATTATGAAATGAATCCTGCTTTAAATTATTCGATATTATCAAAACAAATAAATATAAAAGATTATACAGGAAATTTATCTGAGCTATATAAAGAAATTATAAGAAAAACATGGAGATACAATGACTCCATTCAAGAAAAGATGGCTCAGCTCAAATCCTTATTGAATCTACCAGAAAAATACATTGGAATGCACATTCGTCAAGGTGACAAAATTTTAGAAAATGTCATATACAGTTGGAAAGATTATTTTGATGTACTTCATTCAATAAGTCCTGTTAAAGAAAATTCTTTGGATATATTTATGTTAACTGACGACTACACTATTATTGAGGAAATAAGATATGAATATCCCAATTTTAGGATATTTACTTTTTGTGATGAAAATGATAGAGGGTATATAAATTCTGCATTTCAAGAACAAACGCCGGAATTCAAGCAATTAAAGTTAATTAAACTATTTCTATCAATAGACATACTGTGCCATTCCGAAATATTTGTTGGAGTATTTAACTCCAGTCCGGATCTCTTTATTGAAATAGTTAGAGATAAACCATCTTATTATGTCGATTTCAAAAAATAAAATCAATGATTATTTCAAAAAATATGAATAATCATAAAACTTTTTTTTCCATCATTATTCCCTTGTATAATAAAAATTTATACATAATAAAAGCTATACACTCCATACTTGCTCAAACATATCAATATTTTGAACTGATAATTATTAATGACGGCTCTACTGATAATTCTTTAGAAATTGTAAAAAATATTGATTTCTCAAGTTTTGATGTTACAACAATCAATCAACCCAACCAAGGAGTTTCGATAACCAGAAACAATGGAGTTAAGATTGCAAAACACGAATTTATTGCTTTTTTAGATGCCGATGATTGGTGGGATAATCACTTTTTGGAAGAAATGGCATTACTTATAGAAAAATATCCTGATGCAGGTATTTATGGGTCTTCTTACTACAAAGTAAAAAACAACAAAAATATCAGGGCGCACATAGGTGTAAACAATAATTTTACAGACGGATACATCAATTATTTCAAAGTTTATGCTCAAACATTGTGGATGCCTCTTTGGACTGGAGCAGTTATTATTCAAAAAAAAGAATTTGAAGAAGAAAAAGGATTTAAACCTCAATTGAGATTAGGAGAAGATTTTGACTTATGGGTAAGAATTGCATTAAAACATGAAGTTGCCTATCTAAATAAACCTTTAGCTTATTACAATCAGGATGTAAACTCTGAAGATCGGGCAGTAGTATCAGAAAGATTATATCCAAATAAAGAACATTTCATTTTCAACTTGGATTATTTAACTAATGAAGAAAAAGGTAATGATTCATTAAAAAAACTGCTCGATGCCTTGAGAGTATATGTGTTATTTCCTTATTATTTAGATAAAAAAAGAAGAAAAGACGCTTTAAATGAACTGGAAAAAGTAAACTGGAATATACAACCTTTCAAAACTAAAATTCGATATAAAATGCCTGTAATTATTGTAAAAAATTTTCATACTCTCAAATTGCTTACATACAGGATAAAACAAAAACTATTCAAATGAAAATTGCCTATTTGCTTGGATCGTTGAATCGGGGAGGAACCGAAACATTATTGCTTGACATTTTCCGCAATAAAAGAAATGCTCATTTTGAAATAGTTGGCATTTATAGAAAAACCGGACAACTTACAAACGAATTCAATCAAACCGGCATACAACTTATCAATATAGCGCCTCATTCTTTCCGGTATTTTCAATATTTTTCCCAACTCCGGAAATATCTCAAAAAACAAGACATTAATATTGTTCATGCTCAACAAGCTATAGATGCTATTTACGCATGGGTTGCCTGTTTATTTTCTTCAAGAAAAATTGTACTCACATTTCATGGGTTTCCTGAATCGAAAACTTTCACAAACCTGATTTATAAAATTGCTATGACATGTGCAGATTCAATAGTTTTTGTTAGTAAATATCAAAAACATCTTTACGAAGAAAAATATAAAATAAAAAAAATCAGACAATCAAATGTCATACATAATGGGATTTCATTTGATAAACTTAATAATTATCCATATCATTCCATATGTCAGGAGTTAAAAATTCCCGGCGATACGATATTAATGGGAATGGTAGGAAATTTTGTTGCTGTTAGAGACCAGATAACCGTATGCCGTTTTCTAAACCTATTAAAACAACAAGGTATTAAATTTCACTTTCTCTTTATTGGAAAAAAAAATGATGCGGAGATTTGGCATTATGACAACTGCGTCAACTATTGTCAAAATAATAATCTATCAGATAACGTTTCTTTTTTAGGAAGCAGAACAGATGTTCCGAACATTCTCAATCAATTAGACGCATTTATTTATTCGACCAATCATGATACTTTCGGTATTGCCGTAATCGAAGCTATTGCTGCAAAAATTCCGGTATTCGTAAATGATTGGCCCGTAATGAGCGAAATTACAAACTATGGAGAATTAGCTACTTTATACAAAACTAAAGATGAAAATGATTTATTCTCTACTTTTATGTTATTTTTGCACAATAAAAGCATTTACAAAGATAAAGCACTACTTGCATCAGAGCGAGTAAAAGAATATTTCAACATAGAAAATCATATCAATAAATTAGAGAAGCTATATACAAATTTAATGGTTAAAAAATTGTGTTAAACTATTTTCCCCAATATTTTACATCAAAAGCTATATCCCTTTATATCGGAGCATTAGTAATTATTTCACTATTGTTCTTTTCATATACCATGTCATGGTATTGGTATATTTTCGGGCTAATAGAAGTAGTCGGCTTTTTCTACTTATCCACCTCTTTAACCAAACAATGGAGCAGAATATCTGAAAAGGCATTCACTAGAAGATTATTTAAAAATGCTTTAGTAATTCGTGTTGTATGGGTCTTATTCAGTTATTGGTTTTATACCTTAATGACAGGGCAACCTTACGAATTTGAAGCAGGAGATGCGATGATGTATCATTCGGTTGCTTCTGATTTGGCTAAAAATGGTTTTAACCACATTGAACAATCTTTATCCGGATTACCACCCTCAGATCGTGGTTACCCAATTTATCTGTCCTCTATTTACATGATATTCGGTAATAGCCTATTAATTGCACGTCTATTTAAATCCATTTGGAGCGCTTTGACATGCATTCTGGTATATCGTTTCGCTACGCGTACATTTAGCGAACCTGTTGGGCGAATATCTGCTATATTCTGTATGTTAATGCCTAATCTGATTTATTATTGTGGCCTTAATCTAAAAGAAATAGAAATGCTTTTTTTAATAGTAGCATTCATTGAACGGACAGATTATGCATTGAGAAGCAGCAAATTTACAATATCAAATCTATTGCTTCCTGTATTACTTGCCGGAAGTTTGTTTTTCTTTAGAACTGTTTTAGGGGCTGTGGCATTGTTTTCTTTTTTCACCTCCATCCTGTTTTCACCCAATAGGGTAATAAAAATGGGAAAAAAGTTTACTTTAATCATTTGGATTCTGGTTGCCGCTGTTTATATTGTTGGAGGAAAAGTTTCTTCAGAATTAGAAGAAACCTGGTCGAACAAAGATGATAACCAGTCTCGTTCTATGGCTTTTTATGCAGCCAGGGAAGGTGGTAATAAATTAGTTAAAGATGTCACCGGAGCAATGTTTGCTCCCATGATTTTTGCAATACCTTTCCCAACAATGGTAAATATACCTATCCAACAAAATCAACAACTTATCCACGGAGGCAATTATGTGAAAAACATCATGGCTTTTTTCACCATGTTTGCTTTCATTTGGGCAATTATAAATCGAAAATGGAAAGAATATAGTCTGATTGGAAGTTTTGTATTAGGTTATTTAGCAATACTTGCTTTCAGTGGTTTTGCCCACTCTGAACGTTTTCATATACCAACTTTGCCTTTTGAACTTATGATGGCAGCATTTGGTATCAGTTTAATGACAAACAAAGAAAAGAAATACTATAATTATTATCTTCTATTTATAATGGTTGCCATTGTCGGTTGGAGTTGGTTTAAATTAGCAGGAAGAGGATTGGCATAATTCTTGTTTATTTCAAAGCAATAATGATGAAAATACTTATTGTTTGCAGCATAAATTCCGGTCGGATTTCACCCTTTGTCTCTGAACAAGCCGAAAGCCTTCAGAAAAAAGGATGTGAAATTGACTACTTTACCATATCAGGCAAGGGATTCAAAGGGTATTTGCAAAACAGAAAAAAGCTGATTCTAAAAATAAAAGAATACAAACCGGATATCATTCATGCCCACTATGGATTGTCCGGATTATTAGCAAATTTACAACAAAAAATACCTGTAGTCACAACCTATCACGGAAGTGATATTTATAACAAACAGGTTTTTAGGTTTTCCAGGCTTTCAATCGCATTATCGAGTTTTAATATTTTCGTATCACAAAAGAATATTGACATCGCAAAACCGAAAAAGAATTTTGCCTTAATTCCTTGTGGTGTAAATATTGATTTATTTAAACCCTTAGATAAAGAATTTTGCAGGAATAAACTAGGTTTTCAAAAAGAAGATAAATTGGTACTGTTTTCCGGATCTTTCGATGATAAAGTCAAAAATTCTCCTTTGGCAAAAGAAGCAGTTGCTTTACTTCCGGGGGTTAAACTGATAGAATTAAAAGGTTACAGCAGAATTCAGGTATGTGAACTTATCAATGCTGTTGATAGTGTATTAATGACAAGCCTGACAGAAGGTTCTCCTCAATTGATTAAAGAAGCTATGGCTTGTAATTGTCCGGTAGTATCTGTTGATGTAGGCGATGTTAAAAATATCATTTCTGACGTAAATGGCTGTTATATTACATCTTATGAGTCAAAAAAAATTGCAGGCAACATACAGCAGACTCTTGATTTTGAAGAAAGAACAAATGGCTGGAAAAATATATTGAATCTGGGGTTGGATTTGGAAAGCGTGGCTAATAAAGTCCTTGACATTTACAGGTCTGCTGTTAAAAATAAAACCGGAAATTGAGTTTATATGAAAGTATTATTTTATCTGGGACATCCTGCACAATTTCACTTCAGCAAAAATATTATCCGTATATTGCTTGAAGACGGGCATCAGGTAAAAATATTACTGAAAACAAAAGATGTTCTGGAAGAATTGGTCAAAAATATTGGGTTTGAATATGAAAATATTCAGGAATCTGTTAGAAAAAACAATAAATTTGCTATACTTGCGGCTTCTTTCAAACGGATGATTAAAGTGATGATGATTGCCAAACGTTTTAATGCAGACATTTTAGCCGGGACTGATTCTTCAATCGCCCAGGCTGCTTATTTTCTTCGAAAACCATCCCTCACCACATTAGAAGACGACTATAACGTAATAAAAAATCTGGCAAAATTAACATATCCTTTCAGTACCCACATCATTGTACCTTCAGTTTGTGATGTTTGTGAAAAGTGGAACAAAAAAAAGATTCCCTACTATGGATACATGAAGTTAGCTTACCTTCATCCCAACAGGTTTACTCCGGATGAAGATATTAAAAAGAAATATATAAATGCTACTGACTTTTGCATTATCCGTCTGGCAAAATTAACAGCACATCATGATTCGGGCATCAAAGGATTAAACAACGATATTATAAAAAAAACAATTCAACTTATAGAAGAGAAAGGTTATTCTGTCTATATCAGTTCGGAATCAGAATTTCCTGAAAATCTGGAAAAATACAGACTGAAAATTAATCCAAACGACATACATCATGTCTTGTTCCATACTTCTTTATTCATTTCTGACAGTCAAAGCATGTCGGTAGAAACGGCGCTGCTTGGAGTCCCTTCTATCAGATTCAGCGATTTTGCCGGTAAAATAAGTGTATTGGAAGAATTAGAACATATATATAAATTAACATTTGGGATAACAACAAACGAGCCGGAAAAATTGTTAATACTCACAAACAAACTTTTATCAGAAAAAAATATTAAAGCAACATTTAATATCCGGCGACAAAAAATGCTGTCGGAAAAAATAGATGTCACTGCATTTTTTGTTTGGTTTATTGAAAATTATCCACAAAGTGCCGGGATAATGAAAGAAAATCCTGATTATCAAAACATTTTTAAATGATAAGAATTCTCACAATCATAGGAGCGCGTCCACAAATAATAAAAGCAGCTGCATTAAGCAGGGCTATCAGGAACAAATTTTCGAAAAAAATCGAAGAAAAAATCCTGCATACCGGACAGCATTATGATGATAATATGTCGGATATCTTCTTCACAGAATTAGATATCCCCCAACCCGATTACAACCTGCACATCGGTTCCGGAACTCATGGCGGCCAAACATCCAAAATGATAGCAGGAATTGAACAAATACTCATTAATGAAAAATTCGATGCAATAGTTCTTTATGGAGATACCAATTCTACTTTAGCAGGAGCCATCACTGCATCCAAACTACATATTCCCATCATACATATTGAAGCCGGATTACGCTCATACAACAAAACAATGCCGGAAGAAATCAATCGTATTATGTGCGATCATGTTTCTACTCTTTTGTTTTCCCCAACACAAACAGGAATTAAAAATTTGAAAAACGAAGGTTTCTCAACACAAAATACAGCTCCATTTTCAATTGACAATCCCGGTATTTTTTGCAGTGGGGATATTATGTACGATAACAGTATTTATTTTTCTGAAATTGCATCTCAGAAAACTAACATATTAACAAACTATAATATCCAACCCGGCAAATACATATTAGCAACCATTCACCGGGACAATAATACTGATGATCATAACAGATTACGCAATATTCTGGAAGCTTTCCTTGAAATTGCAGAAAAAAATAACATTTCTGTTGTTTTCCCATTACACCCAAGAACTAAAAAAACGCTTACCGAACCGACATTAAACGATCTTTTTAATAAAATTAAAAACTGCAACCTGATAAAAATTATTCCACCGGCATCATTCTTAGAAATGGTTGTATTGGAAAAAAATGCTTTGTTAATTATGACTGATTCCGGCGGAGTACAAAAAGAAGCATATTATTTCAAAAAGCCATGCGTTATTTTACGAAATGAAACAGAATGGATTGAAATTCTTGAAAATAATGCCGGGGTTCTGGCCGATGCAAACAAAACAGCAATTATCAATGCTTTTGAAAAAATGAAAAACTGTCAATCTGCATTTCCTCCGGTTTTTGGGAATGCCCATGCTGCAGAATTCATTTTAACGGAATTACTCAAACAACAACCTGCAACAAATAATAATATTAATAAAAACCAATGAATAAAAAATTTAAATTTGCAGTAATAGGACAAGGTCATATTGGCAAACGCCATGCAGAAATGATTCGAAGAAACAAAGATTCTGAATTAGTGGCTGTCTGCGATATATCGTCAAAAGAAGAATTAGGGTTAACAGATATCAAAGAACCATTCTTTAGCTCCATCGATGAAGTATTAAATTCCGGTTTGCCGATCGATGTTATAAACATCTGTACTCCAAACGGCTTTCATGCTGAGTATACTTTGAAAGCATTGGAGAAACAGAAACATGTGGTAGTTGAAAAGCCAATCGCCCTGACTAAAGCTGATGTTGAAAAAATATTGTTTAAATCGCTTGAAGTTTCATGCCATGTCTTTTGTGTAATGCAAAATCGGTTTTCTCCTCCATCCGTCTGGCTTAAAGACATTATTATGAACAATGTTTTAGGCAATATATATATGGTTAAACTGGATTGTTTCTGGAACCGTGATGAGCGTTATTACAAAAAAGGGAATTGGCATGGAGATGCAAAATTGGATGGAGGTACACTATTCACCCAATTCTCACATTTCATTGATATCATGTACTGGCTTTTCGGCGACATCACAAATATCTGCGGAAATTTTTCTGACTTTTGCCACCAAAACCTCACAGATTTCGAAGATAGCGGTTGTGTAACATTCAATTTTATAAATGGAGGAATGGGGTGTCTGAATTATTCTACAGCTGTTTGGGATACCAATCTTGAAAGCAGTATCACAATCATCGGAGAAAAAGGAACAGTAAAAGTAGCCGGACAATATATGAATGAAGTAGTTTATTGCCACATAAAAGACTATGTAATGCCGGAGTTGGCCCCTTCCAATCCGCCTAATGACTATGGAGCATATAAAGGCTCAGCTCAAAATCACCATTATGTGATACGAAATGTAGTGGAAACCCTTCAAAATAAAGGTTCCATTTCAACTAACCTGCTTGAAGGATTGAAAATTGTCGACATCATTGAACGTATTTACGAAGTAAGGGATAAAAGGTTTAAGAAAAATCCCTCACAATAATTATTTACTATTCCGAAAATTAATATCTTTGAAGCATCAAAACAAATCGGGAACAGGCATGAAGAGAAACATAAAATTATTAGTATTATTTACCCTCATATTTACATCTTGTACTTCTCCCAAAAAAGTGCTCTATTTGCAAGATGTAGACCAGATAAAAGAACAAATCATTTCTCAAAAAATTGAAATGACTATTCAAAAGGACGATGCATTATCTATCGCTGTCAGTAGCCGGAATCCGGAACTGTCTATTCCATTTAATATCGGCAGTACAGGAGGTTCATCAGGCACAGGTTCCGGTTATACTGTAGATGTCAATGGAGAAATTGATTTTCCTGTTTTTGGAAAAATACAAGTAGTCGGATTAACTCGTATGCAACTTCAGGAAATGATTAAAAACAAACTCATTCAGGCCAATTATATCTCAGATCCAATCGTTACTGTACAGTTTGTTAATTTCAAATTTTCAGTATTGGGAGAAGTTGGCAGCCCTGGTGTTTATCAGATTACAGGTGACCGCATTACATTATTTGAAGCAATAAGTAAGGCAGGAGATTTAACCCAATATGGAAGACGTGACCGTGTTGCTGTCATCAGGGAAAACGATAGTATCAGGACTTTTTTATATAACGATTTACGTTCGACTGATATATTTAATTCGCCTTATTATTACCTGCATCAGAACGATATAATATATGTCGAGCCGAATAAAGCGAAAATGCAGTCAATGGACAGGAATATAATTTCTAACTGGATGTTTTATTTGTCAGTTATCATGTCCATTACAACATTTTCAATGGTATTTATTAAATAATTATGGAATATAATAATAATCCCAATCAGGGACCCGTTCAAAATCAAACTCAAAATACAGCTAATTTTCAGGAAGAAGAAAGCCTCTTCAAGCCTATTGATATCTATTACGTTATCAAAGGGAATTGGTATTGGTATGTGCTTTCGATCATTATTTGTTTAGGAATCGCTTATTATCAGATAAAAAAAGCACCACGGATTTATAGTCGTACTGCATCTATCCTGATAAAAGACAAATCCGGCGCATCATCAATCGATGAAACAGTTGTTTTGAAAGATATCAGCACTTTTCAATCCAAAAGAAATTTGGATAATGAAATTTTAATTTTACAGTCCAAACAACTAATGGAAGAAACTGCACGGAGATTGAATTTAGATATCAGCTACTCCGTAGACAAAGGGTTAAGAATCAGTGAATTATATACGCATTCCCCTATTGTATTCAGATTCCCGGATGCAAGTGAAACACAATCATTTTCTTTCGAAGCAACATTTATTTCGCCCCAGCAGGTCACTCTTTCGAATTTCTCCACTAATCCTGAAAAATCCCTGACAATAAATATTAACGATACAATATTAACTCCGGTTGGAAGACTTGTTGCAGCACCCGGCCTGTTTTATAATAACAAATACTTAAAAAAAACAATTTGGGTCACCAAAAATAATTTAAAAGCTGTTTCACAATATTATCGTAATGCATTAAATATAAATATTGCCAACGAATCAACATCCATGCTTTACCTGACCTTATTTGATATTTCTGCAACCAGGGCTGAAGATATAATCAATACTTTGATCGCCGTATACAATGAAGAAACCATCAACAACAAAAACCAGATTGCAATCAACACTTCAAACTTTATCAACGAGCGCTTAATTATTATTGAGAAAGAACTTGGCACTGTAGACTCAGATATCGCAGCCTATAAAAGTGAAAATAAAGTTACAGACATCAACTCCGAAATCGGACTATACCTTCAAGATAACAGGCAATATAGCAAAGAATTAATTGAATTGGCAAACCAACTTAGCCTGTCCCAATATCTTCGCCAATACCTGACAAATCCCAAATACAGCTCCGATCTGATACCTGCCAATACCGGAACAGCAGGAAGCGTAGAAGGACAAATTTCCGCTTACAATAATTTACTTCTTCAAAGGGATAAACTGTTAGGTAATGGAAATAACAGCAACCCTGTTATAACAGACATGAATAATTCCCTGCAAGCAATGAAACAAAATATGGTTCAAACGCTTGACAATTATATCATGCAACTCAGGATGAATCTTAAAGTTAACAGGGAACAGGAAACTCAAACTGATCGCCTCATATCTGCAATGCCCGAACAACAAAAAAATATATTATCTGTTGAGCGGCAACAAAAAATTAAAGAGGGATTATACCTATATTTGTTAAACCAACGTGAAAGAAGTATTTTGGCACAAGCTATGACTGCCAGTGATGCAAGGGTTATTGATAGCGCATCAGGTTCCAACAGTCCGGTTTCCCCTAAAAAGAACAAAATATTGTTAACTGCATTGATTATAGGTATTGCAATCCCATCTTGTATCCTATGGTTGATAAATATCTTAAATACTCGTGTTCGTAACAGGAAAGACGTGGAAAGTGTAACCAGTATACCATTTCTCGGAGAAATTCCTTTGCGTGAGAAAACAGATAAAAGGGAAATTGTTATTGAAGAAAACAAACAGGATTTTATCTCTGAATCTTTCCGGATCATCCGTACCAATATGGATTTTATGCAAACAAAAGAGCATAAAAAACAAGTGGTTATGTTCACTTCTTTCAATTCTGCAGCAGGAAAAACATTTGTATCAAGTAATCTGGCTATGAGTTTTACTTTTACAAATAAAAAAGTAATAGTGGTAGATTTAGACATCAGGAAAGGAAGTCTTAGTAAAAGAACTGGTATCAAGGATAAAATGGGTATCACCAATTATCTGTCGGAAATGATCGATTCAATAGATGACATCATCATCGAAAAAGGATTCGAAGGCAAGTTAGATGTAATCCTTGCAGGAACAGTTCCACCTAATCCTACAGAATTACTATTAAGCAATCGTCTGGAAATATTAATTGAAGAATTGAAAAAAAGGTATGATTATATTTTTTTAGACAATGTACCTTCAGGGATTATTGCAGATGCCACTATTGTCAACAGGGTTTCAGATATTACAATCTATGTGATCAGAGTTGGAAGAATGGATAGAAGGCAACTCCCTGAATTAGAAAAGCTTTACAGATGGGATAAATTCAACAATATGTGCATAATCCTAAATGGAGCACAAGAAAAATACCAGGGAAACGGATATTACGGATATGGTTACGGATACGGTTATGGATATGGCAATAAAAAAGAACAAAACCACTACCATTCCAAGCCATTTTCCGCCAAGTTTTGGTTATAAAATCATAGATTTCATTATATTTTTCTTTCAAATATTTTGAAAAAAGAAAAAATACATGTAAATTTGCAACCAATAAAAAATGACTTTATAATGATTTGCACTCATACTTTATTAAGCCTAATCGTCGTCAGCATTATTCTACTCGTCAAAAGAAGACAATGAGGAAGGCTGGTGCTTAATGGGTAGGAAATAATAATGAGCCTTTCTCTATTGTGAGAAAGGCTTTTTTATTGATAAAACGTTATTTTTGCAAACTTAAAATGGATAAAATGAAAATTCAATTACGCAGTCATACCAGTACCCAAGGACGTAAAATGGCAGGAGCGCGTTCCTTATGGAGAGCCAATGGAATGAAACAGGAACAAATGGGTAAACCTATTATTGCCATTGTTAATTCATTTACTCAGTTTGTTCCCGGCCACGTTCATCTACATGAAATTGGGCAATTTGTCAAATCTGAAATAGAAAAACTTGGTTGTTTTGCTGCCGAATTCAATACGATTGCTATTGACGATGGAATCGCTATGGGTCATGATGGAATGCTATATTCTCTTCCTTCCCGTGATTTGATTGCAGACAGCGTCGAATATATGGTTGAAGCACACAAAGCAGATGCCATGATTTGCATTTCCAACTGCGACAAAATCACGCCAGGAATGTTAATGGCAGCCATGCGATTAAACATACCTGCAATTTTTGTTTCCGGCGGACCTATGGAAGCCGGACGATTGGATGGACACGGACTTGACTTAATTGATGCTATGGTGCAAAGTGCTGATGAATCTGTGAGTGATGAACAAGTAAAAAAAATCGAATTGAATGCCTGTCCTACTTGTGGTTCTTGTTCCGGTATGTTTACTGCCAATTCGATGAATTGCCTGAATGAAGCTATCGGTATGGCATTGCCCGGAAATGGGACAATTGTAGCCACACATAAAAACCGGAAACAGCTTTTCGAAGATGCCGCAAAGTTAATTGTTGAAAATGCTTATAAATACTATCAGTATGGAGACGAATCAATTCTCCCCCGCTCTATCGCCAATCGTGCAGCTTTCCTGAATGCCATGACTCTTGATATTGCCATGGGCGGTTCAACCAACACAGTATTACATCTTTTGGCTATTGCAAACGAGGCAGGAGTTAATTTCACCATGGATGATATTGACCGCCTTTCACGCAAAACACCTTGCATCTGCAAAGTTGCTCCAAATACCAACAAATTTTATATTCAGGATGTAAATCGTGCCGGAGGAATCATTTCCATTATGGCCGAACTAGACAAAGCCGGTTTATTAGACAGCTCTGTTAAACGTGTCGATGGATTAACTCTGTCTCAAGCCATTAGAGAATTTGGGATTATGAATCCTCATGCTTCTGATGAAGCTGTTAAAAAATACAAATCGGCTCCCGGAAATCAGTTCAATTTGCTCTTAGGCTCTCAGGATAATTATTTCTTTTCATTAGATACCGACAGGGAAAATGGTTGTATTCGCAGTATAAACCATGCTTATAGTAAAGATGGAGGATTAGCAGTTTTGAAAGGCAATATTGCGCAGGACGGATGTGTAGTAAAGACAGCCGGAGTCGATGAAAGTATCCTGCATTTCAAAGGTACAGCAAAAGTATTCGATTCACAAGAAGCCGCTTGTAATGGCATTCTCGGAGGGAAAATAGTCGCCGGAGATGTTGTTATTATTGCATACGAAGGTCCTAAAGGAGGTCCCGGCATGCAGGAAATGCTCTATCCTACTTCATACATTAAATCGAAGCATTTAGGAAAAGAATGCGCCCTGATAACAGACGGCCGTTTTTCAGGTGGAACTTCCGGATTATCTATCGGACATGTTTCGCCCGAAGCTGCGGCCGGAGGAAATATTGCCTTAATTAAAGATGAAGATGTAATTGAAATAAACATTCCTGAACGCACCATTAACGTTTTGGTTTCAGATGAAGAATTGCAAACACGCCGCAATGGAGAATTGCTAAGAGGGAATAACGCATTTACACCTCCACTCCGTAACAGGAATATCTCAAAAGCATTAAAAGCCTATGCCTCAATGGTTAGTTCGGCAGACAAAGGGGCAGTAAGAATAATTTAAAAACATGTTATAAACCCAAAAACAATATAGAGATGGAAAAGAAGATTACAGGCAGTGAAGCGCTGATGCATTCGTTGATTAACGAAGGTGTTGATACCATTTTCGGATATCCCGGTGGAGCTATTATGCCTGTTTTTGATGCTATTTATGATTTCAAAAAAGAAATCAATCATATCTTAGTACGTCATGAGCAAGGCGCAACACATGCAGCACAAGGTTATGCACGTGTATCCGGAAAAGTCGGAGTCGCATTGCTGACTTCTGGACCTGCAGCCACCAATGCCATTACTGGAATTGCAGATGCTATGATTGATAGCACTCCAATGGTCGTAATCACCGGACAGGTTGTATCTTCCCTGCTAGGATCGGATGCTTTCCAGGAAACAGATGTTGTGGGTATTTCACAACCCATAACCAAATGGGCATATCAAATCCGTTCGGCAGATGATATTGCCTGGGCTATAGCGAGAGCATTCCATATAGCTTCAACAGGCCGGCCTGGACCTGTTGTTTTAGACTTAGCCAAAGACGCACAGGTAAACAAAGTTAATTACGTTCCACAAAAAATAAATCATATCCGCAGCTATATTCCGGTTCCCGATATGGAACCGGAAAAAATAGCCGAAGCAGCAAAAATAATCAATGAAGCAAAGAAACCATTGGCATTAGTCGGACAAGGAGTTATTATAGGAAACGCAGAAAAAGAACTGTTGGATTTTATACGTAAATCAGACATTCCGGCAGCATCAACTATTTTAGGACTCTCTGCGCTACCCTCTGACGAACCTTTGAATGTTGGTTTATTAGGCATGCACGGGAATATTGCCCCCAACCTCAAAACTAATGAATGTGATGTTTTAATTGCTATCGGTATGCGCTTCGATGATCGCGTGACAGGTGATTTAAATACATATGCAAAACAGGCAAAAATCATTCACTTTGATATCGATCCCTCAGAAATAGACAAAAACGTACAAACAACAGTTGCGGTATTAGGTAATTCCAAAGAGACTCTTGCTGAAGTAACAAAGTTATTAAAAGAAAACAAACATACCGAATGGCGGAATGAATTCAAAGCTCCTTACGAAAAAGAACTCGAACATGTAATCAGGAAAGAGATACATCCGCAGTCAGGCCCCATAAAAATGGGAGAAGTTGTCAATAAGGTAACTGAAGCAACCGGAAATAATGCGATATTAGTTACAGATGTTGGACAAAACCAAATGATGGGCGTTCGTTATTTCAAATTCAAACATTCCCGGAGTGTCGTCACTTCCGGCGGATTAGGGACTATGGGATTCGGTCTTCCGGCTGCCATTGGGGCTAAATTCGGCGCTCCCGACCGTACAGTTTGCCTCTTTGTTGGAGATGGCGGTTTGCAAATGACAATCCAGGAACTCGGAACCATCATGCAATCTGATGTAGATATAAAAATAATCCTGCTGAATAACGAATTTTTAGGAATGGTACGTCAATGGCAGGAATTATTCTTCCAGGAAAGATATTCGGAAACCGTGATGAAAAATCCGGATTTCATTAAAATTGCTGATGCTTACAATATTCCAGGAAAAAAAGTTGAAAAACGTGAAGATTTGGATGCTGCTATTCAGGAAATGTTAAACATTAAAGGAGCCTATTTGCTTGAAGTTAAAGTTGAGAAACAAGGTATGGTTTACCCCATGGTACCAGCCGGAACTTGTGTAACAAATATATTATTGGGAGATGAATAAAATATGCCAATTTAATAATATGCCAATGTGCCAATGAAACAGGCATTATATATTGGCACATTGGCATATTATTAAATTAGCACATCATTAAGATTATGGAAAATAAAACATTATATACAGTTACTATTTTTTCAGAAAACACAGTAGGTTTGCTGAACCAAATTACAATCATCTTTACCCGTAGAAGACTGAATATCGAAACGCTTTCAGTTTCTCCATCAGCAATTGAAGGTATTCACAAATTCACTATCACAACTTATTCCGATAAGGATATTATGGAAAAGGTGGTCAAGCAAATAGATAAGCGGGTCGATATAATCAAAGCGTATTACAATACGAATGAAGATCTTATTTACCAGGAAATTGCTTTGTATAAAATTTCGACAAAAAAAATATTGGAATTCGGCTCTATCGAAGATATCATCCGCCGGTATAATGCACGCATTTTAGATATTACCGACTCTTGGATGGTTATCGAAAAAACCGGACATTACGATGAAACCCAATCTCTTTTCAAAGAATTGAGCGAAAAAACCGGAGTATTACAGTTTATCCGGTCAGGACGTGTTGCTATCACCAAATCAAAAGTTGAACGATTAAGTGACATGTTAGCAGCAATGGAAGAAAAACTTAATAGATAAAATTATGTTGCCAAAAGTTGGTTCATTCAATTTCCATATAGAATCGTATGTATGTGATTTCAGAGGAAAAGTAACCCTTCCCATTATAGGAAATTTCATTTTACAAGCCGCAACAATCCATGCTCAACAACGTGGATTTGGCTATGAAGCTATTTCAAAAGATTATACAGCCTGGGTATTGTCTCGTTTATCGATCGAATTGAACGATTATCCGGGATATGATCAGGATTTAACGGTTGAGACATGGATTGAAGATGTAACCCGCTTTTTCACTCAACGTTGTTTCAGATTTACTAATCAGGAAGGAAAAATTATTGGTTATGCCCGTTCCATATGGGCGGCAATTGATATGCAAACCCGCAAACCAAAAGATCTTTTAAGCTGGCGACCTGACTTATCAGACTATATAGATGATACAATGCAATGCCCTCTTGAAAAGCCTGTAAAAATAGCCGGAGTTGAAGGAGAACCTGTCATGGGTTACTCGGTCAGGTACAGTGATATTGATATAAATCGTCACATGAACAGTATCAAATATATGGAACACACTTTAAATACTTTCGACCTGGATATTTTTAAGCAGAAAAATATTCACAGATTCGAAATGGTATATTTGGCCGAAGGTATTTTCAGAGAAAAATTAAAATTATATAAACAGGAAGCCAATCCTAATGAATTTTTAATTGACACTAAGAGAGGTGAAGAATCTATATGCAGGAGCAGGATAATTTGGAAATAACATTGATTAGCTTACTGACGTCAGTAAGCTAATCGCACAATCATAATACGATGATTTACAATGTTTTATCATGCATTTCTTTAGCCATTTCCATCAAAAAAAAAAAAAAACGGGATACTTTTGAGTATGCTTTTTTTATAATCAACTAAATATCAAACTATTAAAAAATTTAAAATCTATGAAAACGACCGAAATCGTTAGTTTATTAGAAAAATTTGAAGCTGTAGTCTGTACTATTAATGAAGTAGAGTGCTGGAGTGCACGCGAATTGCAAGAATTATTGGGATATAGTAAATGGCAAAATTTTGAAAATGTTCTCGACAAAGCTAAAATTGCATGCGAACAAGCCGGAGAAAGTATTCAAAATCATTTTACAAATGTTAGCAAAACAGTTGTAATTGGAAAAGGATTTGAAAACCAAGTAGATGATGTAATATTAACTCGCTATGCGTGCTATCTGATTGCACAAAATGGCGACAGTAGAAAGCCGGAAGTTGCATTTGCTCAAACTTATTTTGCGGTACAGACCCGCAGAGCCGAAGTGATTGAAAAACGTTTAGTTGACCATGAACGATTACAAGCAAGAGCTAAACTAACGCAAACAGAGAAACAACTATCTGAAATTCTTTATGGAAGAGGTATTGATGATAAAGGTTTTGGAATAATAAGATCAAAAGGTGATCAGGCATTATTTTTGACTTCAACACAAAAATTGAAACAAAAACTAGGAGTTCCAAAAAACCGGCCGGTAGCTGATTTTTTACCAACGGTGAGTATTAAAGCTAAGGATTTAGCAGCAGAAATGACAAGCGTGAATGTTCAAAGTAAAGATTTAAACGGACATGAGCCAATTGAAAAAGAACATGTAGATAATAATACTGCAGTAAGAAGCATGTTATTGGAGAGAGGAATTAAACCGGAAGAACTTCCTGCCGATGAAGATGTAAAAAAAGTGCAACGAAAATTAGAAAAGGAAGACACCAAAGGATTAAATAAAATAAATTAATCAATAATATTTTCAACTTAATAAATTAGTAAAAAATGGCAGTAATGAATTTTGGCGGTGTCGAAGAAAATGTAGTGACCCGCGACGAATTTCCATTGGAAAAAGCAAGAGAAGTATTGAAAAGCGAAACCATTGCGATTATAGGTTATGGTGTTCAAGGACCCGGACAGTCATTGAACTTACGCGACAATGGCTTTAACGTGATTATCGGTCAACGTAAAGGAGGAAAAACATGGGAAAAAGCAATCGCCGATGGTTGGGTTCCGGGAGAAACTCTTTTTGATATAGAAGAGGCTTGTCAAAAAGCAACAATCATTCAATATTTGCTTTCCGATGCAGCACAAATCGAAGTTTGGCCGCGCATCAAACCTTACCTGACAGCAGGAAAAGCTTTGTATTTCTCTCATGGTTTTGGCATTACCTACAAAGAAAGAACAGGAATTATTCCTCCGGCAGATATTGATGTGATATTGGTTGCCCCGAAAGGCTCAGGAACTTCTTTGCGTCGCATGTTCCTTCAGGGACGTGGATTAAACTCCAGTTATGCTATTTTCCAGGATGCAACAGGCCGTGCTAAAGAACGTGTTATTGCCTTAGGTGTAGGCGTTGGTTCCGGTTATTTGTTTGAAACAGATTTCAAACGTGAAGTTTTTTCTGACTTAACTGGTGAACGCGGAACTTTAATGGGGGCTATTCAAGGAATCCTGTTAGCTCAATATGAAGTTTTACGTGAAAACGGACACACTCCTTCCGAAGCATTCAACGAAACAGTAGAAGAATTAACCCAATCTCTGATGCCTTTATTTGCAGAGAACGGAATGGATTGGATGTATGCCAACTGTTCTACAACTGCTCAACGCGGCGCTTTAGATTGGATGGGGCCTTTCCACGATGCAAGCAAACCTGTATTTCAGAAATTATACTCAGAAGTTTCTTCCGGAAATGAAGCGCAACGTTCTATTGACTGCAATTCCAAACCTGATTACCGCGAAAAATTGGAAGAAGAATTGAAAGCATTGCGCGAAAGCGAAATGTGGAGAACCGGAACTGTTGTTCGCAAATTGCGTCCGGAAAATAATTAAAATTGACCACTAAAAAACTGCCGGCAGTTTTTTCCGGCAGTTTTTGTTTTATACGAGACTCTTATCTTTTATATTATATTGTTAGTAAGAATCCGCTGTTCCCCGTCTTTTTGGATGTTTCTTTCTCCGTTATTTTTGCGTAAAAAAAATTGCATGTACAGAACCAAGAGAAATATCAATTTTTAAATTGAGAATCGTTCTTTTGATGTGTGGAAGCTGTTTTTCAAAAAGAGAATTATAAACTGAGGTTGCATGCAAATTGCATGCACATAAATAAAAAAAGCATCCATGAAACTTATTCATAAATGCTTGATTTTCAATCTGCTCTCCCTCTTGGACTTGAACCAAGGACCCTCTGATTAACAGTCAGATGCTCTAACCAACTGAGCTAAGGAAGAATTTTTATTTTGATTTCTCAAATGCAGTGCAAAAGTAATAGTTTTTTTTAAATATGCAAGTCGAAGCCACAAAATTTATCTTTTTTCCATCACACGGTTGTAATTTGTGTGCTATTTAATCACTTTTAATATCGCTTCAGTTTTCCAGACGATGTAATTTGTTCCCGGAAAATTTTCTTTTTCCTGCCCGAAGGTTATCATGGTTCCTTCTTCATTGCGATACCAGCCAAAAGCAGACCCTCCACAGATATATATTGCATTTGAAACGCCTATATCAGCCAGTGCTTGTGCAAAATCATGGAAAGATTCCCGGGTGCGGCTTTCAACCATGATTACCTGATTGTCACGGATAGCCAATGCTCTCCGGATACTTTTTCCTTTAGGTTCATTATCAATGACCTCAGAATCTCTGACCAAAGGATATTGTCTGAAAAAATATCCATCTTGGTTAATCGTTTTGTCAAGTATTCCTGTTTGTCCCGCCATGCCAATAATGACTTGATAGTCTAAGATTGCGCAAAAACCTGTTTTACGTTCTCCCCGTGCTAACTGTTTGCCGGCCAGTACATAATCTCCTACAATTTCCCCATTATCAGCACGGACATCAGCCGCTTCTGCAACAAAAATAATAGATTTGTCACTTTGATCAGGCATTTCTGTAGCCAATTCCATGTAGGCATTGTGCGGAACATAAACAAATAAAGGGACATCATTTACAGTTTCTTCCAAAACATCAATGTAACCTTGTAGGGTTATATCAGTTTCAGTTGGTGATGATGTTTGAACTTTCTCTACAATTGGTTGGGGATTTTGTTGAGGTTCTTTATTCGTTAAAAGAAAAATGCACAAAAGAGAGATTGCAATCAACAAAAGAGCAATGAGGAAAATAAGAACTCTCTTGTTCTTTTTTGATGATGTATTTTCTTTTATATCCTGGTTTAAACCTAAAACCTGGATTTCATCATCTGTATATGTTTTTTTATCTTCCATTGTTACTCGTTTACTTGTTTACTTGTTAATTCTTTTAGTTGCTTCAGTGCTTCTTTTGATGCAGTCAGCATAAATGAATGATTAAAATTCATATCCGACAAGACCAATTGTTGTTTTGAAGCATTGATATAATAAATATAATTCCGGTTGATGATTAAACTTTTTCCTATGCGGATAAATATTTGCGCATCCGTTTTAAGTTGTTGTTCGATTATCTTTTGAAAAGCAGCCAGGTTGAAAGAAAAAACCCTTTCATCCTTATTGGTAAGTACCAATGTCGAATAATTCCCGTCGGAAGTGATATAAACCACTCTTTCAATGGATACCCTGACTAATTCGTTTGATGTTGATATTACCAAATATTTCGACATGCATCTGATTATTTCACTGCAATATTAGAATTATTTTTTTGAATAGCAAAGCCTGTTTCAAGTTCTTGTACATAATTTATGGTGGCGGATTTAGTTCGCCATCTTATTTCACTAAATGTTTCAGGGAATATTATAATGAAAGTCCGACAGATTTCCTGAAGAGAATCTGTTGAGGACATCTTATTGCTTACCATTTTAGGTATTGAATCAAAAAATACCATATATTTGCCTTGAATTTTAATTAATAAATATGAAAACTAAAAATTTATTACACGCTACATTATTATTTGCATTAGTACTGATTTTCAATGCATGTTCGGGAACATTTACAATTGATTTGTTGAAACAAGAGGAAGTTAATTCTGTAAAAGAACGCATTATTAAATTTATCAGTGAAAACGACATTATTCTTAAATTGGATTTTGGAAGTACTAGCCAGGGATTTTCGTCTGATATGGAGCAAGTTACAGTAACTTATTTCGATATGGAAGCTAATGAGGTAAAAGCTAAAATTATACCTTTAGGCAAAAAGGTTCATGAAAGCAATATTCGCAATTGGACTCCTTCTTTTAGTGAGAAAAAGCTTACCGCTGAAGATGGTGTAAAATTGGCAGATTTAGATCTTTCTAATGTATCTTCTAATATTGAAAAAGCTCAGGCTGTATTGGCTACGGAAGATATCAATTTGCCTTATTCAGGTGTAGGTAGTTATGATATTATATTAAATAATGATTATCCGCAAAGTGTCCTATTGTAAATTTTAGATTTGAAATCGGCTGTGCTAGTCATGGCTGCTAATACCAGCCTTCCAAATAGAGCTTGTCCGAAATATCTTCTATTAAATTTGTAACAGAACTCATTGAGGT
>JAVBLO010000101.1:0-50318 GCA_031553415.1 Bacteroidales bacterium
ACCTCAATGAGTTCTGTTACAAATTTAATAGAAGATATTTCGGACAAGCTCTATTTGGAAGGCTGGTATTAGCAGCCATGACTAGCACAGCCGATTTCAAATCTAAAATTTACAATAGGACACTTTGCGGATAATCATAAAGAATTTTATGTCATCCTTTACCAATCTGTTACTGCGTAACGCGGGAAGTTTATTGCTCACAGGTTGCTTCCCAGCAGTGTCTGTTTCCTCTTCAACTGCCTGTGTACAAAAATAATAAAATTAGTTGCAATAAAAAAAAATAAAGAATGCCCAAAACGCCATTGAACATAAATCTAAAATGTGGAACCTGTGGCATTTTCCATAAATTAAGCGCTGGCTATCAGCATTGCTACGTGTGCCGTGGCGATTCGAAACGCGACATTGGCAACCGATTGTAGCGAAAATAAAAAACTTCGATTTGCCTGTTCAAAAGAAACGGAACGGTGAATACAAAATACTTCCGGGAGCATTACATTGGTTTACACCTGTTTTACTTCCGATTTTTTTGTGAAAGATGCTGACCGGTACTGAGATGGAGTCACTCCATACAATTGATGAAACTTTTTTATAAAATAACTTGTAGACCCAAAACCAACTTGCACTGCAATATCCGCAACTGGCAAATCTTCCGAATTGATCAAAAGATATAAACTTTTCTTCAACCGGATATTAATGATAAAATCATTAGGTGTTTGGCCTGTTATTCCTTTCAGTTTATTAAAAAGATTGGTACGGCTTAACCATAATTCCGAGGCAAACATATTCACGTCAAATCCGGGATTGTCAATGTTTTTCTCGACGATATCAGTCGCCCTTTCCAATAACTTCTGGTCGATCGAATTGGTGGCTATCAGTTGAGGTTCCACCTGTGGCTGTAAAGCAAATTTCTTTTGGAGTAATTTCCTGGAATTTACAAGATTATTACATCTGGTAACTAATATCTTCAGATTAAACGGTTTGACAATGTAATCGTCGGCTCCGGTAAGTAATCCTTGTACAATATAATCGGCAGCGCTTTGAGCTGTCAGCAATACAATCGGGATATGGCTGGTTTCAAAATTTGACTTCAGTTTTGAACATAACTCAACTCCCGACATTTTAGGCATCATAACATCGCTCAGGATAATATCTGGTTGTTGAGCAATAGCCTGATCGAATCCATCTGATCCGTCTTTAGCCGTAACGACTTTGTAAATAGGCTGGAAAATGGAAGCCAGCGTTTTCAACAATTCTTCATTGTCTTCAATTATCAATATTGTAGAATTTAAAGATTCCGAATTTTTCTGGGACTGTATTATTTCGTCTATAAATTTCCCATCAGGAAAATCAGAATCCAACAAGCACTCCAGGTCTTTTTTGTGTGCAGTTTTCTTTTGTCCCTCTGTAAAATGATTGTCACCCATCAAGAGTTTTACCCAAAACCGGCTTCCGACATTGACTTCACTTTCCACACCAATCTCCCCATGATGTAATTCAACAATACTTTTTGCCAGGGCAAGGCCGATTCCCGACCCACCCCATTCTATAGTTTTGTTTTCTACCTGGTAAAATCTATCAAAAACTTTATTCAAAGAACTTTGCTCAATTCCAATTCCACTATCGGTTACCGAAACTATTATGGAAAAATTTATTTCTTCAATCCTGATTGTTATGGTGCCATTGTCCGGGGTATACTTAAACGCATTGGAAATCAGGTTATAAAATGTCTTTTCCAATTGGTCGGCATCAAACCAGATAACTAAATCATCACTCTTATATTCAAAAGTATAATTTATCTTTCTCGTTTGTGCCAGTTCTTTAAAAGACAAATATATTTCATCCAGAAACCTTATCAGGTTGTACTCGGAAACTGATAATTCCATAAAACCCTGCTCATATTTACGGAAATCAATCAGTTCAGTTACCAGTTTTTTCATCCGGTTGGCATTGCGCATCACATTCAGGAGCCTTCCATAAATTGATTGAGGAATATTCCCCATTTGAAAGATAATTTCTATCTGATTAATTATCAAGGTCAAAGGAGTTCTGAACTCATGAGAAATATTTGTAAAAAAACGCAATTTCGACTGATTCAATTCTTCAATATGTTTCTTTTCCCTCTTTTCATATTCAAGGGATGTCCGTAGTTTAATTTTGGATGTATAGAATTTTATTAAACTGACGGATAATACGATTATCAGTACGGCGTAAAGAATATATGCAATACTTGTTTTATAAAAAGGAGGAAGCATGGTTATTACAATGCTCTTTTCAGGATAAATACCTTCGCTGGTCGGCATTTTTCCCCTGATTTTCAGTATGTATTTTCCCGGATTCAGGTTTGTATAGGTAATATTTTGCTTATAATCGGCGTCAATCCATTCCTTATCGAATCCAACCAACTGGTATTGTACATCTGTTTTTAAAACATTGATGTAATTGGTTGTTGAAAAAAAGATGCTGATAATTGAATGCTTCGGTTTCAATGTTATCTCACTGATGTAAGGCAATGATTCATTGATGATTGATTGTCTGTCTGGAATTATTTTTTTATTATTTATCCTTATTCCTGTTACATTCACAGAATATCCTGAGCGCGGAATATTCAAATCCTTCTCCAAGAATGAAACCATACCATTAATTCCTCCGACAAATATCTCGCTTTTACTCGTAATATGGAGGCTTTTTTCGTTCAACGCTTCAAGGGGAAATCCTATCGCAGTATTAAGTAATTGGGAAGAATTGAAGTCATTGTCCACAACAAGCAATCCATCATTGGTAGAAACGTAAAAATAACCGTTTTTTGATTCCTTGATGTCTATTACATATTTCGATAAAAGATATTGGTTGAAGTATTCCGGATTGGTAAATTCTTTTGTTTTTTCGTCATATAAGTAAATTCCTGCGCCGTCTGTGCCTACCCAGATTCTTTTTTTACTATCCTCAAAAAAGATTAAAGCATTGTTATTCAATTTGTATTTGCGTACTTCCTTACTCCCCATATCCATGCAAAAGATATTATTGGAATAGGTATACCACATCCTGTTTTTCGAATCGATGGTCAAATCCGTTAATTCCCGGTTGCTTAAATCGAAATCGCCGGTAAACTCCAATGTTGTACAGGTTTCTGTTTGCAAATCGAAAAGACCGATTGAATTTTGGGTTGCTAGGAATAACGTGTCGTTCCTGTGAAAAATTTCACGGACATTGTTATGTGGAATGCTCTTTTTATTCAAAGGATCGTGTTTAAAGATGGTAACTTTATGGGTTTCCAGATTAAACTTGTTTAGTCCGCCCATGTGAGTCCCAATCCATAGGTTGCCTCGTTTTTCATCTAACCAGAGGGATTTTATTGTATTGGCTGAAAGGCTGTTCTGATTTTTTTCAGAAGATTGGTAGGAAGTAAAAGTACCTTTATCCCTGTCAAAATAATTGATGCCACCTCCATCTGTTGCAATCCAGAGATTTCCGTTTTTTTCTTCAATAATCCGTCCTACAACCGGATTACTAAGAGAATAAGGCTGGTTATCGTAAGCGCTGTAATAGTTATATATGGAATATTTGGGATTAAACAAATCGATTCCACCAAAATAAGTACCAATCCACAACGTGCCCTGGCTGTCTTTTACAATACTCCAGACAGAAGAATTACTCAACCCATGCGAAATTTGCTTTTCATACCTGTAAAGTACAAATTTATCTTTTTCCACATTCAGTTTGCACAATCCGGCATACGATCCTATCCAATAATTACCAAAGTCGTCTTCGCAAATGGTGCGGACGAAATTATCCGGAATACTTTCTTTGTCCAAAGGATCGTGTTGGTACCGGATTACATTCCCCGAATAGTCAATTTTATACAAGCCATCGTAGCGTGTGCACACCCAAACGTTTTTCTTGCTATCTTCATACAATGAAATTACGCTCGAAATATTAAACTGTTTAACACTTCTTTTATTTTTGTCAAACACACACAATCCCATCGAATTGGTTGCGACATATAGCAATTGGTCAGGAGTTTCGAGAATCGACGATATCCGGAGCTGGTTGTCCGAAAATGTCATGTAGAGTTGCAGCTTATCTTTTTCAGGCTCGTAAGAATAGATGGAATCGGTTGATGCAAACCACAATCTTTCCTTCCCGTAAACAATTGTCGAAACATTCTGACGGCGAAGGGTTTTGAATTTTTCGGTCTTCAGGTCAAAAACAACAACTCCCGATTTGCATTGCATAAATAAATTACCCTTTTTATCGCCGCAAACCGACCTGATATTATTTCCAAAAAGGGCTGTAGAATCATTGTCGATTTGCCGGTATACGGTTATTTCATTTCCATCAAAGCAATTCAAACCATCACGGGTTCCGATCCATACCAATCCGTTTTCATCCTGGTAAAGTGAATTGACAGAATAATGAGACAGCCCATTACTTACCCTGAAATGCTCAAAATAAGCATTCTGCAATGAAAACGACATTTGCGGCATTAGAAATAACGCCGCAAATGTACAGAACAAAAGTTGCTTTAGCTTTTTCAGGTTACTCATCCTCTCCTTAACTACCCCCATTCAAAAAATTAAATATCAAATTAGAGCCTGTTTAAATTTTATCATCAAGAATATTTACAGGTAAATATTTTTTATTTAGACAGGATTTACAAGATTAACAGGATAAATTTTGTCTTTAGCAAAACAAAAAACATGTAAATCCGGTTAATCCTGTCATAAAAAATAACAGCCTCTTATATTTTTATTATTTTATTTACTTGAGAAATCCCTTCTTTCGGTGTTATCTTCAAGACATATATCCCTGGTGATAAAGAGGATATATTTGTTTTATTCTTATCGGTCTGCATGGCCAATTGTCCCGCATAGGTATAAATCTCCGCCTGAAAAGGAGCTTCGCCTTCTATGCACAGAAAATCGGATACCGGATTAGGGAAAACCATAAATTGTTTATCTGACACCGGGTTATTTACGCCACTGGATGATGAATCCCAAAAAGTGAGTACTAAACGGGGGCGATAATTTTTATCCGCATGTTCCCTTGATGCAAATTCGAGGGAAGTTGTTGTTGATACCATTTCATGTAATTTGAAAGAAGTCGTATCGTTTTGAGCATGATCAAAAATCCATGTCGTCACATCAAAAGACAGCGTTCCGGGATTTATCGCAGATTTCTGGAAATCAAGCCTGTTGTATCCGTTTTTCCAATCTGTATTTTCGCTTCTCAGTCTTCCGGTTAAAGTAGATTCTTTCCAGGACGTATCTTCAATTCCCGAAACAAATAAAGAACGTGCTGCTTCATCTCCCGAAGTACAAGTGACTTCGAAAGTAGCGTGTTTCAGTAAAGGTAATTTATCTTTCACAGAACTGAGGTCAAACTTAAAGAAAGCTTCCCTGCGGTTGAGTTCGGAAACACTATAACGCACTTCCAACTGGGTATCATTGCCATAATTAGTGGTGTTTGTGCCAGGAACAACCCAGGTATCTTCTGATGCTTCAATAACTTGCTCCTTGGTTCCATACTCCGGCCGGCGGAATTTCCCATCATAGAAATCACATATCCGGTAAACCTGCTCATTCAGCTCTTTCATATAAGCAGTCATATCAGTGTATTCTTTTCCGTTAGCGTAATCAACCATCCCTTTGTTGGAATCTTCATCATCTTTAAACCTGAAATAGTGCCATCCAACATAACATTTATTTTGCAACAACTCAATACATGAGTTCTGGTAGAAATATCCCCTGTTTGCCTGGCTATTGACATACCATCCGGCTCCGGGTTGAGTGGCTTTGAACGCATTGATATCTTTGATGTAGAATTCGGTTACCAGGCAAGGATGATCGTTTGACCAGGTTTCTTTTGAAATTTCATCAGAAGGGCGGAATTTATCATAAAAATTGACAGAAGTGATATCCATGTATTTATGTGAAGCATTCACAACTCCCGCAATACCCCGTGGACGACCATGCAAGCGGCTTCCAAGAATCATGTGGTTCGGGTCGTATTTCCGGATGGCTTCTGAAACAGTCTTGAAATAATGTTCTGCCAATAACGTAGCAAATTCCTTCTTGATATCTTCTGTCACTTTTGATGTGTAGTTTATACAATCATCGGCAGTTAATCCTTTAGTTTCTGCAAAGGCCAAGGCAGCATTCCGGCTTGGGTCGCCCTCGGGTAAATCCCTTACCAGATTACGTAACTGGTCTTGATTGAAGTTGATTTCATTGTCCGTGAAATAACCCAATAAATCTCTTTCGTCGGCAAAGGGAGACACTTTAGAGGATGCCAATTCATCACAGTATATAGCAAATTGAGGATCCAGAACCAGGATATGATCTAAACTTCCCTGTACATCTTTAGGTGTCGTATAATAATTTTTCCTGTCGTTTTTATAAGACAAGAAAAAATTCAACCGGCGGGTAAAAGAGAAATTAACATAGTTCTGCAAATTATAACCGGTTTTGGTTTGACCTTCACTGGATAGAAAATTACCACTGCCGTTATAACCGTTTTTCTTTACAATATCGTAATCGTTCTGGATATTGGAAGAAGTGAAACTTGTTACAGCCATATTCATACCTGCATATCCTTCGGGATCGACCATCCACCAGCGTCCGTCGATTTTCTTTACGTAGAAAAAACCTGTTGAATCGGTGTGTAAATACTTGTACGTTCCATATCGTGTAAAATCATCCCGGCCATCCGTAACTTTGATGTAATCAGGAATCAACCTCACCAATTTAGTTCTATATGTAAGCCAGCTTCCTGTATAGAAAGATTTTGCCTGTATGTTTTCATAATCTACCTGGGCCTGGAGTTGAAAACTGAAAAACAATCCCAGGGCAAACGCCGCAATCTTAAAAAATTTGTCCATATTAATTATTGATTATAGACACTAAAGAGCTATCTTCAATGTGCTTTTTTGTTTTTCATTAGATATCACAGCAATATATATGCCACGACCTATGCGTGACAAATCAATAACTTGTGCACCATTGATTTGTTTCGAAAGTAACTGGTTGCCGGATATATCAAAAAAATCAACGGAAACAGATTCTGTTCCGTTGTATATCATCATTTTATTCTCAATCCGTATGTCAAAGGGTTGAATTGTTGTATTGACAAAACCAGTATTTGAAAATTCTTCAATCATAAGCAAAGGACGCAAAGATTCATTCTCGTTTTCTTTCGAGTTGAAGTAAACATTTTCAGTATTTCCGGTACCTGCCCTGATAGCGATACTCAGAGACTCATTTCCTGCAATTAACTCATTTTTCAACAGGCTTGTCATTTCGACTTCCGTCCAAAGGTCAACTCCTGTAAATACTATCTGGTCGAAGGCATTGGCATCCAACGCCGGACGATTAGTTGAAATAAGGGTTCCTTCCGTCCAGTTAGTTGTTGTTTTGTAAAAACTGAGGACAATAGGGTCACCCTGGATAAGGCCGGCAGAAGAAAGTTTCAGTTTGGCAGATTTAACATTGGCCGGATTAAGCCCTGTTATATTAAATTTCATATAGGCATCAAATCGCCACTCCCCGGCGCTACTGTAACGGATACGCATCTTGGGTTCACTTCCGGAAGGTGTGGTATTTTTTGAGGTTGGAGTATGGGTATCGTCGGTGGGGCTTATCGATTTTACATTCGTCTCTCCTTCATCATCACTTCTTTTTGTAACTACAAATGTACGGATAAAATCCTGTTGCAAATCCTGTCCTGAGAGGTTTTTCAATCCGGAAGGAACAACGATCCTATAAGTTTCATCTTTTATCAAATCGGCAGAAGGAGTAAATACGAACAATGTATTTTTCATTTTCGCTGTCCACTCGCCCGGAACCGGTTCATTAGCCTGATTATATACTTTTACCTTTTCCTCTATTTCAGAAAGGCTCATTTCAGATAGAAAACGGATAGTCACCGGAGAATAAGCCGACAAACCGAACATGGAAGAAGGTAATAAACCATCGTGAACCAAAGTGCGGCTGTTTCCTTTGCTATCTACTTCAGAAGCATTTTCTTTCGGCAATACATAGAAGACTTTCAATGGCGAAGTTGCAGAAGGTTTCAGGTAGTTATCAAAAAACTCTTTAAATAGTTCGTAACGGTTGATACCTGTTGCTAAATCAGTTCCCAGTCCAGGGTATGTATGGCCTAATTCTTCCATCCAAAACGGATAATAGATTAAACTTGATTGGTTCTGAAGGCATTTCACCACTTCCGGAAAAAGGTTCCACTGGTTATACTCATCTTTAGACCCGGCGGAAGTCAGGAAAGGAACAGTATTTTCATCTATGTACCTGGCGGCTCTTCTGGTTCCGTTTCCGGCAGCGCAATATGCGACATCAACAGTACTTGATATTCCCGGCCAGGGTTGAGGTTTGTTGTTAGGTGTTCCATTAAAAAGGGAATATTCACTTCCTTCGGCATTTTTAGTATTTGAAATTCTCATGGCACTATATGAAGCCTTTGAAATTCCCATCACACCGATTTTCTCATTTAAGTTATATTGAGCGGCATGCGATTTCAGATATCTTACATAAGCCGTAGTGGAAGCCAAACCGTTCCAATCATCTAAAGTATATTGGTCGAAATAACCATAATAATCAACTTTTGACAACGGGTTATAGCAATGGTCTACATTGGCAAAAGCATATCCTGTAGTTAAACAACCAATATAAAAAATACAGGAATGTATACCTTCTTTACCTCCTTTAGGTGTAAACGGATTCATCCGCGGGTAGTTGGAAGCAAAATTCAACAACAATGGAACTTTTTGAGTAGCATTTCCAGTAGGATGGACAATATCCATGTATAAATTATAGTCTATCGGTTGCCCTGCCGGACCAACCATATCTTCAGGTTTTGTTACTGTTGGTATTTTAAATTTAGGAGCAACCACATCATTGTATGTTTGCATCACCCTTTGAAGGGAACCTTCGGCGCCATGTTCCCTGATATTCCAAATGGGAATATTCCTTGTAATGGTATATCCTTCGGGAACATAAAATACAGTATTATAGTCTATTTGAGTATTTTCGTCTTCATAAGATGATAAAAGTTTCGGGCAATTTTCATGGAACAACACCAATGCTTCTTCCAACCCAGGTGAAGTTTGGGGATAAGCGCTGCAATCGACCTCAACAACCAGGAAATTATCGGCTTTCAAATCGTTGATAACTTTTTCGTCGGTTTCAGTACCAATTCTTTCTATTGGCAGGTTTTTCAGGTAAAAAGCAACCGGTTTCAATACTTTTTCGGCATGCAGCTGGATACCAGATAAAAATGTCAGTAAAATAATTGCAGTTATATTTTTTTTCATGGGATTTGATGTCTTTTTAATTCATTTCAATGCTCAATACAATTTTTTTACGTCCATAGGGCGTTTCCTATGTAAACAGTAGGCCATGCCTGCTGCATTCAAAAGGCTATCTCTACAACTCAGCCTCTGTAAGAGGCATTTAAGATGCCAGCGATGCTGGCTGGGGTGGAGAGATAACACCCTGTTGTCATACAGTAGCCTTAGGCTACTGCTTACATAGGGAGCACCCGATAGGCGCAATCAATACAAAAACTACAATTGTTTTATTTAACAATCAACTTCTTATAAGTTGTTATTCCTTCCGAAGAAATTCCTAAAATGTAAACGCCTTTAGAGTTGAGGGTTATTTCCTTTAAACCGGAAACATTTTCCTTACATATTAATTTTCCATCCACATTGAATACAGACAATTGTGCATTATTTGCCTCAATCACAAATCCGCCTTGTACTTCATAAATGTTGAATGTCGTTTTCTCAACTAAGTTTGAAGGAATTGAAGTCGATGTGGATGATTCGGTATAAGAAAAATCATCGAAATAATATCCGGTTGAAGGATTATCACCGCCATTCTTTTCGATAGCAATTCTGACCAGAATATCTTCTTGTGTCGATTTTCTATTAATATCCACAGAAAATTCCTGATAAGCCAGGTTACTGATATCTCCAAAGTCTTTTACAGTTACATACTCTCCATCTCCTACTTTTACGTTCACTTTGATACTACCAACAACACCAGCATCTACTTTCTTTGCATAAAACTTAAATGTTCCTACCGAATTGGTTGCCGGCAAAGTAATGCTTGCCACAGTAGAAGCACTTAAACAACGGGCATAAAGAAGTCCTTCATATTTGTTATTTCCATCAACAGTTGAACTGGCAAAATATATGTTATTAGCACCCCAGCCTGCAGGTGTCTGTGCGGCAACTCCAGTTAAACCATTCATAAAGATGTTGTCTGTAGCGATGAATTCAACCTGGTATTCTTTTTCTGTACCATCTTCAGCAGTTACTGTTATTGTAGCAGTATTCGAATTTTCGGCAGTTGCCTGTTCAATTACCGGATTTTGTGCTTTAGCATCCATTTTTTCAGCGCTTACCAATGGCAATGCTTGTCCTTTCAACAAATAATATTGATAAGTTTCAGTATCGGGGCTGAACATTATTAAAGAGTTGTAATTTGTTCCATTGTCTGTGCTTACTTTCAGGCTTGAAAGACGAGCTTCGGATGATGCGGAAGCTTGAACTCCATGTAATACTGTTTTGAAATTGTCAAACCAAACATTGAATGTTGTAGTCCCTCCATATTTTACAAGACATCCAAAACTGGACATGACAGTTGAAGTATATGTATTATCTACAATTTCTCCTGCTAAAATATAGCCAGTATTTGTTGTTGGCTCTAACCAACTACCTAATGGGGTACCTGAGCCATTCCCATCTTTCCGGTCATAAAATTTCCATGTATTTGTAGATGGAATATAAACAACTTTTAGACTCACAAAGTCACGGCTGGATGAAAGTGATTGGCCATTTAATAAACTTTCAAGATTATCAGTGGCATCAAGACCTCCTGTAAATTTTACTAATCTGTAACGAGGAGACTGAGGATTTTCTCCATTAACAATAGCATATCCATCTGCTAATGTTATATCCGAAGAAGTTGCAGCTAACACAATACCCATTCCTCTTTGATTAGCATTTGGATTAAAACCACTTAAATTTCCATTGTAATTATGGCGTGCATTTACAGTCCACACAATAGAATCTGCTGTATTATTTTTTAATATTGTGTTAAAAGGTGCATTGTAAAGAGATAAATTTCCTCCAACATAAACAATTCCATCTCCTTGATTACCCGCAGTAACTCTCAAAGAATTAGTAGGATTTGTTGTTAAATCAATAAGAACTGGTGCTGCTCCGGATATTGTATATGTCATTGAAGGGCTTCCGCCAGGAGAGACAGCTGAACGATTAAAATCATCTGAAAATGCAGTTACATCATCTGCAAAAATATTAACAGATGCAAAAAGTGATAATATTGCTAAAATAAAAGTATTTCTAATTGTCTTCATAATAATAAATTATAGTTTAGTGTATGAGTGTTTTTTTAGTTTCAATCTGTTGGTTTTTCGTGAAAGAAAGAATATAAAATCCCTTTGGAATAGATATATTCACGATTCCATCCTTTCCTAAAAAACCATTTTTTAATGAGGCTCCCGAAATATTGTATAAATTATAGGATACTTCTTCGCCCGAATTTTCCAGTATCAACCCATTGCCATTTGTAATTACTGTGGGTAAAATATTTTCTTTGGGAAGATTGACCGACGTTCCACCGCTATACAAATGTTCAATGATTTTTTCTGCATAACGTTGTCCCAATATTTTTACACTCGGTTCATCGAAATGGGTGTTGTCAGATAATAAAGCTGTTCCTGTTGTTGTTACATAGTCGGAATTAGGAATATAGGAAGCAACTGTTTGAATCACCATCCTGTTAAATTCTTCCCTGTCTTCCAATTGAGATAATTCCCCACAGACAAATAGTAAATCCGGTTCATTCAAATCTGCACGGAGATTTTGCACTAACTTTGTCATATTTGATTTGTAGGTGACATAATTATCATTGGCTGCCGAACCTTTGTCCGATTCTCCCTGATGCCAGATAACAGCTTTGATTTTTCCGAAACGTTGTGCTTCTTTCGCACGGATAATGGTAGCATCATAATTCGATTTTCCGGGTTGATACCAGGTAATGATAGAAGAACCTCCCTGTGCATTAACCACAAAACCAAATGGTTTCTTTACAGTACCCTGCAAAGTGGTGGCACAGGTATAAGCCGGACTTAAACCTTGTATGCTTAAATCTTTACGTATATTTGAATATTTATTCATCGGATTGGATGAAATTTCCATTTCACAAGCCGGAGTCAACAGGTAAACATCTTGCATCGGCGCTGTTACATCTGCGAAAGGAGCACGGCCTGCCATATTGGATTGCCCGATAGCCAGGATAATATCTAATTCGGGTAATTTTTCGAAAACAACAAAATATGTCTTGCTGACTTCCTTGTTTCCTGACAATACATTGATAGATGTTGTGCGGCTTGCCATATCATTTGCCGGATCAATCTTTGTTGCATCAACAATTTGCTTTGTTGCATTGGGATCGAAAGTTTCTGCATTAACCACTGGCACTCCATTTTCAGTATAAGGTAAGTATACCGTATAAGTATCTTTATCCATACTGAAGAATTCAAGTGGTTTGCCATTAACTGTTATCTCAGATAAACGGGCATCATTGGGGGGCGGAAGTTTTTCAAATACCACGGAATAAACCAATGTTCCTGTGACACCCTGAATAGTAACTTTTGCTGTTCGTTGTGTTTCTGTACCGGTTAATGAAGTAGCTTGTTGTATAGAACAACTTGAGGCCGGATATTTTGCCGTAGCAGAAACTGTTGGAATTGCTGTTCCATCATAAGGAAGTTTCACAACATAGCGGTATGTATTTTCCGAAAAGTTATTGATCAATACATTATCAACTTTGATTTCGCTTACTTTTAATTGTTCGATATCTTTTTCAGTGATCACAAGTTCAGGAGCAAAACCACTTGGGTTTTCTTTCGAATGAAATTCAACGACAACTGCATTCGCTCCATTTTTCACAACTTTAGCTTCACGCATGCGGAGTGAAATATACTGTTTTCCGGCAGCAATAGAATCCGTAATATATTTTGTCAGGGCTGTGCCACTGAATTCAATATATTGCGAAGTGATTCCCTGTCCTGCAGGAACCGTATAAGATGCCAATATTGTGGTCAGATCATCACCTACTTTATCTTTATAATTATTAAAAGTGATGTCGTCTTCCGACCATGTGTTGATTGAAACCGGATACAAATCAAACTTATGTTCATTGTCACCTCCTGCTGAAAAAGCATTCACATACAAGCGTAATTTAACCGATTCCACATGTTCAGACATTCCGGAAAGATCGAATTTCAGGAATGATATGCGTCTGAATTGGTTTCCTGATGTTGAATGGTATGTTTTCAACAAAGGTTCCATTCCCCTGATAGTATTATCGCTGTATACATAAGTATCATCAGTGGGATAGAGTCTGTGATCTATCCCCTGAGTTTTTGCAGACAACGCCATCAACGGAAAAATTGAAACCAAAAGAATCAATATTTTTTTCATTTTCAGCGGATAATTATTTTTGCGGAAGCTTGTTGAGCTGTTCCTTTCAAATTCAAAACATATACACCTGCACTTAAATGCGATGCGTCAATTTGGTTACTGCTCAAATTACCTGCAGCTACTTTCTGTCCCACAAGAGATACTAATTCATATCCTGAATAAGCGAAATCAGACGAACTGATAATAATTTGGTTATTGCCATCTATATAATATGAAAAAGCATCTGAAGTTACTTTACCCATACCGGAAGCTTTAGGAACTACATCGCTCCATGCCATTCCTACACGTACACCACCAATGGTGTAAGGAGGAATATTACCTTCCGGAGATGAACGGAAATATATACCTCTTGCAGAACCCATTACAGCTCCACTTTCTGCATAACGGTAAATATCCCTTTGATTCGGATCTATTTGTTTGATTAAAGGAGTTGCAGGTTCTACTCCATCCATAGGAGGATTGACAAAAAGCGACATTTCGTCATCATAGTGTCCGGCTTCTTCGGCGGCTGATTTTCCATTCAGTACTCCTACTTTGTATTTCAACACAACCAAATGTGTTTTATTAGCAGGAAAGAATGTTCCTGTAGAAACGGCGCTTCCGGTACTGGATTTATTCATACTGAAAGTTACTTCTTCACCCGGAAATTGTGGATCAACAGAAGCAAATATGCGTCCTCCCCAGTTGGTTGAACTTGCTGATGGTTCCATTTTTATCCCTACAATATAGTCTCCGCCGGTAATCAATTCATTGGGTACATTGATCATAAACGAAATATAAACAGTATTATCTGTGACACCACTTTCGAAAAGTTTAAAAACTCCCTGGCCATCTGTTCCGTTGTATTTCAAAGCCCTGCCAAGTCCAGACAATTCATATCCACTATAAGTCAGAGGACTTGCTGTTATATTAAAACAGTTAGTACCAGATTTGGAGTTACTTTGAGTAGACCAACCTGTAATTCCATCGAAATTATCTGAGCCTGCAATTGCATCTATGATCAAAGGGCGACCAGCTTCATAATCGAATGTTTCTTCAAAAATCAGTTGGGCATGCAGCATATTTGCACATGCAAACAAGCCTAAAAACAATGTTGTAAAAATTTTCTTTTTCATAATCCTTAATTTTTATAAGTGAATAATATTAATTATCGAAATAGTTTACCAGTGAATACACCTGGCGGTTAAGTAACTTCATTGAGTTTATCAGTTCTTCATAAAACTGATAATCGTTATTTACAATTCCTTTGTTGGAATCGACATTGGAAGGATCTACATTTTTAGCTTCAGGGTCATTATCCTGATATTTGAAATAATGCCATCCTACACAATTTTTCGCTTCTAACAGGGCCAGGCAAAAATCCTGGTACGAATATCCCCTGTCTTTTTGAGTATGGACAGTATAACCGGCTCCCGTGGTATTTGCTAAACCGGAATCCATTCCTTTGGTATAGAATTCCGTTATGATAAAGGGTCTGTCAAACCAGCTTTTCCAGTCCGCCAAATGCTTGGGTGAAGGAGTCCATACACCATAATAATTAATGGAAACAACATCGCAATACTTTCCGGCAGCCTGCATCACTTCTTTGATGAATTTGGCTTTCCCGTGGAGGCGGCTACCTAAGTACAGATGATTTTTATCAGCTTTTTTTATTGCTTCCGAAACAATTTTGAAATAGCGGTCAGCTACATATCCGGCAAAAGCGGCCCTATCACGGTCTGTTATTGCAGATGATGAAACACCCCTTTCTTTCAGCCATCTTTCAGCCGCAATTCTTCCCGGATCTGCCGGATTTTTGAGAGTTAAATATCCTTCCAGATTGCCTAAACCGAATGGAAGTTCATTGTCGGAAAAGTATCCGAACAAGTTCGGATCTCCTGATAGTTCAGAAATTTTTTCTGCTGCTACAGAATCGCAAAAAGACTTGAATTCAGGGTCAAAGACGAATATTGTCTGGTTAGGAAAACCTGTATTTCCAGGAAGCTGGTAAGTACCTCCCCTTTTTCTACCATAAGAAGACATTAAGCCTAAGTAAGGTGAATAAGATAATTTATTATCTGCCGAAACCTCGTTATATTGCCTTATTAAAGAATCGGTCGACCATGAACCTGTTCCATTGATTCCGCAATCATTGAATGTGCGGGCCATGTCATCCACCCATTTTTTATCAGAACCAAAGTGCGATTCAAGAGCATTCGCATTCCTTTCAGAACCTCCTTTCCTGAAACCATTGATAACCCGTTGAATATTGTAATGTCCCGACGGATCAATCACCCACCAGCGGTTGTTGATTTTTTCCACCCTGAAAAATCCGGTTGCATCTGTTTGCCGTATCACATCACTTCCATACAGATTATCTTTATCAACCGTATTGCAATTGTATCCCGGCAGACTTTCTACCAGCCGGGTATCATAAAACGACCAGGGTTGATTGTTATCGCCTTTTACCCAACGCTTAGCCTCAACTTTTATAGTTGCAGCTTTGCCTGTTTTCTGTTGTGCCTGCAGTGTGACAAAAAAGAAACACAAAAGCATTAAAGCATATAACCTGGTTAGCTTTTGACATTGTGTGTCAGCTTTCCTCCTTTGGAGGGGACAAGGGGATAACTGGCGCACAACTTCATTAATTATAGCCTTCATTTTGAGGAAAATTCTCTTTACCCATGATATCTATCTGATTCTGAGGTATCGGCCAACGGACATGGTGCGGCTGGATATTGGTGCGGATAGCAGTATCGTTCATCAAAACAACATCGCTGGCATTTTTCAGGTATTCTCCTCCATGCGCCCTGACTCTGTCTACCAATAATCCATTCCGTTTAAGGAAGAACCAGCGGTCGCCTTCCATTGCCAACTCCCGTGCATGCTCTTCGATAATCATATCCAATGTGATTGGGCGTGTCTCTTTAACATTACCCGCACGTTCCCAGGTTTTGTTGTAATAATATTGTGTACTGTCAGGGTGACCAAGATAATATTGGGCTTCAGCTCCCATCAGGTATGTTTCGGCCAAACGGTAAACAATAATGTCTTTGAACGACTGAGTTTCCTCTGCATTCGCTTTAGTATACGAGTCATTAAATTTGATGCAAGCAGGATGCAGATTTAGATATTGTGCATTATTAACCGGAGTAATGGTATCTCCTAAATTCTTTCCACGGGGTATTCCTGAAGCATTGTTATATGTCCATGCGTGTTTATAGAAAACCTTATATCGTCTATCTTTTGATTTATCATACAAACTGAAAAGATAACTGTTGGGAAAAATCCTGCCCCAGGGATAACCTCCTGATGCATAGTCAATCATCATTCCTTTTTCCTGATTATATAATGGAATGCAATGTAACGACATCCGGTGACCAGAGGTAACTCCTGTCTTCGGGTTGGTGTACCAACCGCCGGTTCCCTTGCTCCATTGGGATACAAGGATAGCTTCAGAATGATTCAAATCGGCACCGCTGAATAATTGGTCTAAATTGACGAGACTATAAATACCACTATTTTCAATGGCACTTACCTGGTTGGCAACTTCGCGCCAATTATTTTGTGTAGCAGCAACTTTTGCTTTAATATGGCGGACAACTCCTTGTGTAAAACGTCCCGGCTGACTGGTTTTCCATGATAAATTTTCAATCGAATAATCCAAATCTTCGTTAATCAATTTGTATATACTATCGGGATGAGCAGGTGAATAAACGATAGGATCATTTACATTTTCAGGTGTAGTAACGCGGGTAGTCAAATAAATGTTATCGTATTTACGAATCAACCAGAAATAAGCATGCGCCCTGAAAGCCTTTGCTTCAGCCAATGCTTGTACGGCGACAGGATCATTCATATCTACTTTTTCTGAAGTAGCGATAACCAAATTGGCATAGCTGATCATGGCATATTCCTGTTGCCACAATTTTCCTACGGTTGCTGTCGATGGCAATAAGTTTGCATAGCGGCCAAATTGAGGCACACCTTCTCCTGAACGAGGCACAGTAATATCATCTCCCAAGAGCATATTCATCCAGACTGTGGTTTCCGTATCTCCGCTGTTGCGGAATAATTCACGATCTTTACTATACATCGCAACTACTGCATTAGCCATTCCTGAAGGTGTTGACTCTATATAATCTACAGTCATCTGGGTATACACTTTTTCGTCCAGAAAATCGCTACAGGAAGCAAACAAAAAGACAATCCATATTGCCGGTATATATATGATATTTTTTTTCATAATTGTTAATTATTAAAATGAGACATTGAATCCTACAATAAATGTCCGGGGCTCGGGATATGCTCCTGCAGATGCTTCGGGACTGTAAGACTGGAAATCGGTTTTTGTCCATAGGTTTGTTGCCGTTGCATATAACCTCAGGTTGTTCATCAAAGCGCTTTTAATAAGATTACTCGGGAAAGTATATCCCAATGTTATGTTACGTAACCGGATGTAGGAAGCATCCTGATATGATAAACTCTGTAAATAATTGATAGTCGCATCACGTGGCCGCGGTGCCGTATTGGATGGATTTTCAAGTGTCCAGTAATCTACTTTCATACCATTTAATTTGCCGTGCAAATCTCCTCCGGAATTAGCATCATACAAGTATGCATTTCTTCTGAGAGCACCTTGAACTGTATAAAAATCAAGCGAGAAGTCGATTCCTTTCCATTTCAATGTGGAAGACAACGAGCCTGTCCATTGGGGTGCACGGTTCATTACAACCCGATCATCATCGTTAATTATCCCTTCTCCGGTTACATCTTTTATCCGGATATCTCCTGCCTGAGCCTTGTAATTCGGTCCATAATCCGGAATTACATCATCTAATTGCCAGATACCATCAAATTGATAGTCGTAGTAAGCATCAATATTATATCCGATAAAATAACCATTGGCTTTATCGTTCACAGGATTTCCATTGGCATCTACTTCCCCGTTTAATTTTTTTATTTCATTTTTATTGGAAGCAAACATCACATCCAGAGTCCAAGTCAGGTCTTTTGTTTTTACGGGAACAAAATTGAGAGTCACTTCTACTCCCTCATTCAACACATTTCCCATATTTACCATTTGTTCGGAATATCCCGTAACCTGGTTGATGGACTTTTTAACCAACACATCGTTAGTCATTGAATGATAATATTCTATGGTTGTTGAAATACGATCTTTCAATACACTGAAATCAACTCCGGCATTAAAGGAATTGGTCGTTTCCCATTTCAAATCAGGATTGTATAAATCTGTTGTAGGAAGAAAACCGACAAAAGGATCTCCGGTTCCGAATTGCATGCGGTAAGAATTTGTCAAACCTTGTGTGTAATATGGTTCAATGGCCTGATTCCCTACAGAACCATAACTCAACCGTAATTTAAGGTTGGAGAGCCAATCCTTATCCGACAGGAATTTTTCTTCAGAAATCCGCCATCCGAATGATGCTGCCGGGAAAACGCCCCATTTGTTGTTTTTTCCGAATACGCTTGATCCGTCCATACGGACAGAAGCCGAGAATAAATAGCGGTCCATGAGGTTATAACGCGCACGTCCCATGTAAGAAAGCAAATGGCGCGGTATTATTTTACGGATAACCGGATCAGTTTTGGCGGCATTCCCGATATTATTATAACCTAAATCATCAGAAGAAAATCCATAACCTGTCAGTTGGTTGCTTTCGTCTGTCTGGCTATTGATGCTTTGCATGAATAACAAATCCAGTTTGTTATCTTTATTTATTTTCCAATCATAAATCAACATATTCTCCATCAGGTAATCTGTATAAGAATCTATATTAATAATAGCCTTACCGTTATCACGGGCACCTGTTTCCTGTGTCGAATTATAGTATATTCCCTGTTCTGCATTGCGGGTATTCATACTGGCATTTAACTGATATTTCAAACCTTTCCAGATATCCCATCCCAAGCCGAGATTCAATAACAAGCGGTTGGTCTTGGTTTCATTTTCCATGTTCTGGTTATTGAATGCAGGATTCCATTTCGAGTCTGCCAACATATCCACAAGATTCCCATTATCATCATAAGGACTCAAGAGAGGAGATTCAGTAAGGAACTTATTCACACTTTCATCTTCCTGGCTACGGCTCGAGAGTGTATAATTAGCATTGAATGTCAGTGTCAGTTTATCGGAAAATTTATGGTCGGCATTCATCCTGAAATTTCCACGTTGATAGGCGGCAGGCTCAATCATCCCCTGCTGGTCAAAATAACCTGCAGCGAAAACAAGTTTTGTTTTATCATTCCCAGTACGCACACTTACATCATATTTTTGCTGGGCCGCTGATTTTATCATTAATTTTTCCCAATCGGTATAATTCCGGTTAATCATATTATCATACATATTACCGAATAGAGACGGATCGCCCGGATAAACGCCATCTACAGGATTTCCGCCTAAATAATCACCTTTGTATGTTTCTGATGCAGCGTCATAATAAAAAGATCGGTTGGCTTCGCGTTTCAGTTGCGCCCATTCGTCACCACTATATAAATCGAAATTCCGTTTCATATCCTGAACTCCGTAATAACCGGAAAAATCAACCGTAGTCTTGCCGGAAGCTCCTCTTTTGGTCGTTACCAAAATAACTCCGTTCGAAGCTCTGGCTCCATAGATTGCCTGAGAAGAGGCATCTTTCAGTACTTCTACTGACTGTATATCCTGCGAATTGAAATCATCTATATTGTTCACCGGAACTCCATCTACAATGTATAAAGGTGCATTTTGGGCGGTCAGGGATTTTTTTCCCCTGATTACAATATCAGATCCACCTCCCGGCCTTGCAGAATTTTGCGTCACTACCAGCCCGGCTGCCTGTCCCCTCAACATTTCAGCAACACTTGATGTCGGAATCGCATTCATGTCATCAGCCTTTACAGATACAACAGAACCTGTCAAGTCGCTTTTTTTCTGCGTACCATAACCAACAACAACCAATTCATCGAGCATTTTGCTGTTTTCTGACAATGTCACATTAACAACATGCTGATTCCCTACTTTTACTTCTTTTGATTTGTAACCAAGATACTTGAATTCCAACACCGGTTCTGCGGCATTGGCTACTGATAAAGAATAGCGTCCGTCAAAGTCTGTTATTGTACCTTTATTAGTCCCTTTTAAAAGGACATTCACACCAATAAGAGGCTCATCAAAAGCATCTGTAACAACTCCGGTAATTACTTTTTCCTGGGCTGTTACCCCAGAACAAAAACAAATTCCGAGTAAAATCACGCCCAGTCTTTGTTTCATGACTGAGATGATTTGTTTTGTGTTCTTCAATTTATTAAATACTTTCATTTTGTTTCTAAAATATGGTTATTCAATTGATTATTTTCATGTCAAGCTTATATCACAAAAGTACGGAAAGGCTATACGGGGGGATAAAAAATACATCCAGATAAATAGCAAATACGTACAAAACTGAAATCGTTAATAGTTTCTGTAAATGCGGATTGCATTTAGCATCGGTTCTCCCTTTATCGCATTGAAACTGATTGTGATTCCACGGTCATCAAACACGTCGACAATCGTTTTTTTCACAACAGCTCTCTGTACACCATACTCCGAAGCAATATCCAAACCGGGAATCACTTTTTCTCCGTTAACAAGGACATCGAAAACCCGGCCTGAAAATTCTTCTTTCAACGCATCATCACCTAAATTGTACACCAAACTTTTACCGGAAGTATCGCCTTGCAATTCTGCCCAGTGAAAGCTGATGGTATATTGTCCTTTCGGAACATCTAATCTGAAAGCTTCGATTCCTGTACGCATTGTCTGGAAGACAGGATCATTGTCAGTTCCTGAAATTTCTGAATCGGAAGCTGGTTGGCTGCCATGCCGGGTTAATTTTACATAATTTTTTCCTCCGACATATCCCCAGCTACCTTCTGTATATTTTTTTTCAGGTAACCACACAATACTTGCTTGTTTGTCTTCAAAATATCGTTTGGAACCAAGCATAACATTGATTTCACGGAACGGTAATGCCATATCTTTCAAATTATATGAAATCATCCGGAAATCAATTTTCAACATATCATTCACTTTTTTATTCCCGTTAAAACCAACAGCCTCAAGCGTATTTTCCCCATTTACAAAGGGGACTTCAAAAAGGGCAATATTGTCTTTTACATTTTGATATCCAAGCGACTGTGAGTTAAGAAACAATTCCACTTTTTCGAGATTGGAATAGATTTTAACGGGTTGTTTGCATGTATAATCCGTATCTGCAATTCCACCCCTGATTTTCCAGTTGGAACCGCCAATCAACACTACCGGTTGGGAAAGACACATTGCCCTGTATTGCAGGTAAGTATCTTTCAATTCCCTTGTAGTAGTTGTAATTCCTTTATTATTGATATGGGGGACTGCATTACCGCGTTCTTCCGAATGAAAATCATTCAGGTTCCAGATATTGGCGCCGGCAACAAATGTCCGTTCCTTAATTGCTTTGATGTAATGTTCATGATACTGGTTGGCATATTCGGCAGTATAATCAAACCTTACCGGGTCGAATGAATGCAAACGGGGATCTACATCTGCTCCATATTCTGTAATAATAAAAGGTACATTAGGTAATTTCTCATGAGCAGTGTCCAGGAATGTATCAAATTTGTTAAATGAATCGCCATACCAACCCTGATACAAGTTCCAACCTACAATCATCGGAATATTGGTCAGTCCTGCATTATTATAGTCATTGAAATTCCCATGACAAGGGATCATTGTGTACCTGCCGGAATCATCTTTTCTTATTTGTGCCTCTATTTTTGAGGCCAATTCATTTACAGAAGAGAAATAATTTTTCTTCTTTTCCAAATCTTCTTTATAAGGAGCAGGAATACGAAGTAAAACCTCATTCATGTATGCCCAGATAACAACCGAAGGCCGGTTAAAATCCTGATAAACCATTTCCTTAGCCATCTCTAATGAATTTTGGGTAAAGTCTTCGTTTTCAGTTATCGCATTAACAATTGGAATTTCAACAGATGTGATTATCCCCAGTTTATCACACATCTCCATCACTACCGGATCCTGGGGATAATGCGCCACCCTTAAAAAATTTCCACCCATCGATTTCAAAAGCAACACATCGCGCACATGCATTTCGTCGGGAAGGGCGTTACCCATTTTTTCATAGCACTGATGTCTGCTTGTACCGATTAGCTTGATTGGCTTTCCATTGAGGACAAATCCTTTTTCTGCCGAAAACTCAAACCAGCGCAATCCTAAGGGTTCCGTAACTTCATCTAACAAAATCTTATTCTTAGAATCATAAACCTGCGTAAAAACAGTGTATAATTCAGGAGAATCAGTACTCCAAAGAATGGGATTTTTAATAACTATTTCCTGATTATCTGCATACTGGTCAGACAAACCCGGCAGTTTTACTTGTTTCGAAATTACAGAAACAGTTTTTCCTTCCGGACTAACAATGGTGTGCTGTACCAATACAGATTGGAAAGATTTATCAGCGTTTGTCAACAGTGTTCTGATATGAACTTTAGCTGTTTTATCATTTACTTCGGGTATGCTGATATATACTCCGGAAGAAGCATAATGTGTTGTGGAAATATGTAGTTTATTGGTGTAGATTAAATAAATATCCCGGTAGATACCTCCGAAAAAGGTAAAATCGGCAGAAAGGGGAGGAATATTTTCATTATATTCATTACTAACCCTTATAGCAAAGACATTCTTCTCTCCGAAATTCAACAACTCAGTTATATTAAAGCTAAAACGGGTATAACCACCGGCATGTTTGCCTGCGCTTTTCCCATTGATGAATAATTCTACTTCCTGGTTGGCTCCTTCAAAATAAATGGTAACCTCATTACCTTTTTTATCTTCAGGAATAAATACTGTTCGCTTGTACCAACCGACACCTCTGTAATATCCGGGAATCTCATCTGTAGCATCTGATGCATTCCATGTATGGGGAATGTTTACCATATCCCATGAGGAATCCACGGACTCATTATTTATTGCACCAGGAGAATCACCACAAAGAAAGTGCCACGATTCATTAATGGAAGAAATCACTCTTGACGCACTTGCTTGCAACTCAAAGGAAACACAAAAGATAAGGATAATTATTTTCAAAAAATTTCTCATACATTTTACAAAAAACAGATACTAAAAAAATCAAAACAAATGTATATGTATCTGCTTTTGCCGGATAACAGAATTGTACATTAAACATGTAAATTCATCCAAATCGCTTTGCCGGCAAAAACCTCCTTATGAGAATTTTCAAATTGTACAAAGGTTTTACTTATTTGGATTATATTATTATTGGCGAATACGTAAAATCTCTTACTTTACATACTGAAAATAATTATAAAAATGAAGACAAGAATATACTACCTTTTAGTGTTGATAACCATTTCAATGTCGTGCTTCAGTAAGGAAATGCTGACAGACGACAACATCAACAAAGCTTTAAATTTTTCTGTCAGGCAATATCTCGGGATGTTCGACATTATAAAAACTCAGCCGGGAAAATTCCCCCGCTCTACAGATAAGGAAGGAAAATTGCTTATGTCTAACGATAATTGGTGGACAAGCGGCTTTTATCCGGGTACATTGTGGTACTTATATGAATATTCCCCTTCGGATTCCCTGAAAAAGGCTGCTACCCTGATGACTGAAAGGCTTGAACAACAACAATACACTACTGATAACCATGATGTGGGATTTATTATTAATTGCAGTTACGGGAATGCCTACCGGCTTACCAAAAACGAATCCTGCAAATCAATTATCATCAATGCGGCAAAATCACTCTCAACCCGTTATAATCCGGTTACGGGCTGTATCCGGTCATGGAATAATAATAAATGGGAATATCCGGTCATTATAGATAATATGATGAACCTGGAATTGCTTTTTGAAGCGACAAAACTTTCTGGAGATAGTTCCTTTTATAAAATTGCTGTTTCTCATGCCGATACAACTTTAAAATATCATTTCCGGGAAGATGGCAGTTCTTATCACGTGGTCAGCTACGATACCATTAATGGCGGATACTTACGAAGAGTAACCCACCAGGGAGCTTTTGATGAATCGGCTTGGGCGCGTGGACAGGCCTGGGCGCTTTATGGTTATACTATGGTGTACAGGGAAACCGGAAATACAAAATATCTGGATCATGCCTGTAAAGTAGCCAACTTCATCATTAACCATCCGAATTTGCCTGAAGATAAAATACCTTACTGGGATTTCAATGCGGCAAATATTCCCAACGAACCCAGGGATGCTTCTGCTGCCGCGATTATGGCTTCCGCCTTTGTCGAATTATCTACTTATGTAAATGGAACACTTTCCGATAAATACTGGGATATTGCCACCATGCAAATCAAGTCTTTATCATCTCCTGCTTATTTAGCACAGGCAGGAAGCAATGGTAATTTCATCCTTAAAAACAGTGTCGGATTTATGGCTAAAAACAGTGAAGTAAATGCACCACTGACTTATGCTGATTATTATTTTGTAGAAGCACTGCTCAGATACAAGGATTTACAGTTCAAGCACAACGACAGGACTGTATGGATTGATGCTTTGACCCAAATAGCCAATCCGGTTTTGGTTAACCTGAGCCAAAATACTTTAAGAAAAAATATGCCTGTGGAAGTTATTCCGGAAGCTGTAAATAGAAAAAGGGAAGAGGTTACTCATCTGGAAGCCGTAGGCCGTTTAATCTGCGGAATAGCTCCATGGCTGGAATTAGGCGTTGATGATTCAGAAGAAGGTAAACTTCGCGCGCAATATATTGATTTGTGTACGAAAGGATTAAAAAATGCAGTCGACCCTTCATCTCCCGATATGTTGAATTTCTCTACAGACAGGCAAGCATTGGTTGATGCTGCTTTTTTGGCGCAAGGATTATTAAGGGCCCCCTCTCAGTTATGGAATAATCTCGATAGACAAACTCAGGAAAGATTGATTTCTTCTTTTAAATCGACCCGTAGTATCAAGCCATTAGAAAGCAACTGGTTGCTTTTCACGTCTATGGTTGAAGCTTTTCTGTTGGAATTTACGGGAGAATGCGACATGAAAAAGATAGACTACTCTTTAAAGCGTTTTGACGAATGGTATAAGGGAGATTCCTGGTATGGTGACGGACCTGGCTTACATTTTGATTACTATAATAGTCTTGTCATACACCCCATGATGATAGATATATTGGAAGTTGCGAAGAAAAAAGATGAGAAGAAATACAGCAAAATATATGAAACAGAACAAAAACGTTGTGTCCGGCATGCCGAACAATTGGAAAGGATGATTTCCCCCGAAGGCACATTTCCTCCCATCGGAAGATCACTGGTTTATCGTTTCGGCGCTTTCCATCTGTTATCACAGGTAGCTTTGAATAAAAATCTTCCGGCATATATCCATCCTGCACAGGTAAGATGTGCCTTCAGTTCTGTAATAGAAAAACAAATCAACGCTCCCGGGACATTCGATGAGGCAGGTTGGCTTCAATTGGGATTTTGCGGGTATCAACCGGAATTGGCAGAATCGTATATTTCTACAGGAAGCCTTTACTTGTGTGCTTCTGTTTTCTTGCCATTGGGATTGCCTGCCGGAGATGAATTCTGGAGTGGCGAACCTTTACCCTGGACCAGTAAGAAAGTGTGGAACGGAGAGAAAATAAAAATAGATAAATCCATTAAATTCTAAAAAAATGAAGAAAACTTTTACAACAAAATGCAAAGTATTGTGCCTTGCCCTTTCTCTATCGGGCTTTGGTAGTTTTACCCAAGCACAATTACTCATGGAAGAGGATTTCAATTTTACAACCGGAACTGACGTCGTCGGACAAAACGGTTGGTCGAAAGGAAGTACAGAAACAAATAATGTAACTGTGGTTTCTCCCGGCTTGGCTTATCCTGGTTATCCTAATGTGGAAACAACGAATGCAGCTACGTTTGTCCCTACTACCTGCAGGATTCAAAAGAATTTTGAAGGAGGCTCCCTCAGCGGAACTTATTACTACTCTTTTTTAATCAATGTATCAAGCGCTCTTGCAACAGGAGATTTTTTTATCGGATTTTACAGCAATGCTGCTTTCCGGGGAAGAACATATCTCAAAAGCAGTGGAACCGGGTTTCAATTAGGATTGGTAAAAACGACTACCGGGACTGTGACCTACACTTCCGGCACTCCACTCAGCTTTGGAACAACTTACTTAGTTGTAGTAAAATATGAATTCCAACCCGGAACTACCGACGATATTGTAAGTTTATATGTTAATCCCAATTTATCACAAAGTGCATTGGGAACACCGGATGTTGGTCCGTTAACAGATGCCGGAAATGATGTTACATCAAATGTATTAGCACTTCAGGGAAGAGCCAACACTGGTAATTTCGTCTTGGATGGCATAAGAGTAGCTACAAGCTGGGCAGGAATAAAAGGTGAAACCATCAAGACTCATTCTTTGGAACTTCCTAAATTCCTTAGTTCAAATATGGTTTTGCAAAGGGAAACTCCACTGAAGTTTTTCGGTTGGGGAACGGCAGGCGATACTGTAAAAGTTGAATTCAAAAGAGAAGGTATCGTCCTTAAAGATTCTATAGAAGTAGGTAGTGATAATTGCTGGAAAATTCAATTACCTGAACAAACAGCTTGTACTGAAGCCTGCGAATTAAAAATTTCAGTTCTCCATCAGCCGCAACTTTCACAAACCCTGACCAATATCCTTGTGGGAGATGTCTGGTTTGCCGGAGGACAATCGAATATGGAGAAAAAGGTAAGTCATCTGCTCGATGCAGAAGATTTTATACGCGAGGCTGATAATTACCAGCTTATCCGTTCTTGCAGAGCGGCTTATAACGCAATTAATGAACTTCAGGACAGGGTTAACGGAAGTTCAACGCCTTGGTTTGTATGTAACAGCGCCGAAGTAGGTGAAAAAGTTGCTGCTGTAGCTTACGTATTCGCCAGAAGGGTATTTGAACAGACAAATATTCCTATTGGTATCATGCAATCTTACAGGGGGGGTACCGAACTGGAAACATGGATGAGCCAGGAAAAACTGACAACCGATCCGGGACTTCGTAAAGTTGCCGGAAGAAAAGCAAGCCAGGACCCTTCCAGCACAGCCAATTACCAATCTATTCATTTCAATGGACAGATTAATCCTTTAATCGGATTTCCTATCAAAGGCTTCCTTTGGTATCAGGGAGAAAGCAATATCAAACGGGCACTAGAATACCGTTTCATGATGAAAAAATTGATTGAAGACTATAGGACATTATGGAATATGGGAGACCTTCCTTTCTACTATGTACAGATGTTCAACATTTTGGCTGCTTCTGAGTTCGAAGAAGGTAACTGGACTGATATCAGGGAACAACAGGCTTTCCTTTTACTTGATAATGTGAAAAACATCGGAATGGCTGTTGGCATCGACACAAACGAAGACCCTACCAATAAAGATGATGCTGTCAGGATGCACCCCAAAAACAAAACTCCAATTGGTGAAAGAATGGCAAGAATTGCGCTGAAAAATACTTATGGTTTCAATGATATGTTAGCAGAAGGTCCAAGTATTTCGCGTTATAAAGTATCTAATGATACTATTTATTTATATTTCAAGAATTATGGAACCGGTCTCAAAATCAAAGATGGAGAAGCTACGTTGAAAGGTTTCGCGATAAGTGGAGCTGATAAATCATTTAAAATTGCAACCGCTACCATTACGAATGACAGTACTGTCGCTGTCAAAAGCAGTTTAGTTCCTAATCCTGTGGCTGCCCGTTATGCCTGGGCCAGAAATCCGATATGCAATTTGTACAATTCTGAAAATATTCCGGCTTCAACTTCACGGACAGACATCTGGCCAAGTAAAGTTACTTATGAAAATTTTACGTCTACATTCAATGCCGATGAAGATGCTGATTTGATGGCTATCAAAATTAACGGAACTCCTCTGGGTGAATTTAATCCTCAGCAATTAGAATATACAATTACTGTTGATGGAAATTTTCTTGATGTAACTGCAATCAAAAACAGTCCTTTTTCCAAGCTGGAAATAACAAAGAATGCGGCAGGAGATGAAGTTACTCTTACTGTTACAGCAGAAAATCTGTCTCAAAAAGTGTATAAAGTTAAGCTGCATTCATCAACCGGTAAAAAAGATATTGTTGCAGACAGTTTTCCCATTAATATATTTCAGGAAGGTAAGCTAATGGTATTGGAGAATAAATCTGAGAATAATTATTCTGTGCGCATTTATAATGCTACAGGATTATGCTTAATAGCTGATAGTTTAAATCAGAATGCCCAAAAAGGTTATGCGTTAGCAGCCGGAGCATATATTGTTTATCTCAATTCAGCAAGTGAAAGCAAGTGTGTTAAGTTTTTATTGAAATCATAAATGAATTAGAGGATGTGTCAAAGACCTGTCATCCCGGCCTTGAGCCGGGATCTCTTGAAAAACAAGAATTGCGGGTCAAGCCCGCAATGGCAAAATGCACAATCGAACCTTTTGACACATCCTCTAATTTTTCTCTATATAATTGATAAACGAATTGTTCACGACCTTGTTTCCTCCCGGAGTCGGATAATTGCCTGTGAAATACCAGTCACCTTTATGGTTTGGACATGCCTCATGTAATCCTTCAATTGACTGGTAAACAATTTCAACTTTAGCTTGAGTTTCTTCCGGAGTTAATATTTCCGCAATTTTTTTCGAAATTTCCTGTGCCGAAAAAGGCTTGTAAATATCCTTTACATAATTAATTATTTGTTCCTTCGGAAGATTTTCCTGCGCTTTTGACTTTTGATAAACTTCAGCAATGACATGTTCCATGCCACGTTCTTTAAGTAAAGCAACTGCTGCCCTGAAAGCGACAAATTCTTCCATCCGGTTCATATCAATTCCATAACAATCGGGATAACGGATTTGTGGAGAAGAAGATACAATAACAATTTTCTTCGGATGCAGTCGATCCAATATTTTAATGATACTTTGTTTCAGAGTTGTTCCACGCACAATACTATCATCAATTACCACTAAATTATCTGTATGTGGGTTTATTGATCCGTATGTAATATCATAGACATGTGCGGCCAAATCATCACGACTGTTTCCTTCTGCAATAAAAGTACGCAGTTTGATGTCTTTGATGGCTACTTTTTCCTGGCGCACCTTTAATGACAGGTCATGAAAACCTTCCATCATTCCATAAAAAGCAACTTCTGCAGTATTGGGAATAAAGGAAAATACTGTATTTTCCAAATCATTATCAACTGCTTTCATGATAGGATCAATCAGATTACGCCCCAGCATTTTCCGTTCACGGTAAATATCTTTATCGCTTCCTCTTGAAAAATAAATCCGTTCAAACGAACATGGACTGATTTTCTTTGGTTCCTGTATCTGTTCAATATCTATTTTCCCGTTTTGCCGCACAATAAATGCTTGTCCCGGCTGCAATTCCTTAACATCTTCAAATGCAACATCCATGACTGTTTGAATAACGGGACGCTCAGAAGCTACTACTGCAATCTCTTCATCCTGGTAATAGAATGCCGGACGAATTCCCCATGGATCACGGAATGCAAACATATCTGTATTTCCTGTAACGCCGCATATCACATATCCGCCATCCCAGTTTTTGCTCGAACGACGGAGCACATGCGCCAGGTCAATATTTTCACCAATCTTGCGGTTCCGTTCCATTCCATCGGTTATTTTAAGCTTATAAAGATCATAAAGGTGTTGAACTTCCCGGTCTAAATAATTGCCCATCATTTCCAACATCATTAAGGTATCGGAATACAAACGTGGATGTTGTCCCTGATTAACAAGCTGTTGAAACATCTCATCGACATTGGTCAAATTAAAATTTCCACAAAGCATCAGACTGCGGGAACGCCAGTTGTTACGACGGAGAAACGGATGAACGTATGAAATCCCTGAACGTCCGGTTGTACTGTAACGAAGATGTCCGATATAGGCCTCTCCGCAAAAAGGGATATTTTCTTCCACAGTCTGCTCCTGGAAATCTTTGGTTTTGAGATATACCTGCTCGAATATTTCCTGGATAGCTCCGCTTCCCATTGCCCTTTCACGGAAAATATATTCCATTCCAGGTTTTGCATTAGCGCTGACACAACCGATTCCAGCGCCTTCCTGCCCACGGTTGTGTTGTTTTTCCATCAGGAGATATAATTTGTTCAAACCATACCGCCAGGTTCCATATTTTTCTATGTAATATTCAAGTGGTTTCAACAGGCGGACAAGGGCGATTCCGCATTCGTGTTTCAGAATTTCAGACATAAATTTAAATTTTACGGCACCTGTAGGGGCGCACCTATGTGTGCGCCCTGATGCAATATTTACAAATGTTGTAATTTTAACATGTAATGAACAATAATATTTTTACACATGTTTGTATGTAATTCCGAGGGCGCACACATAGGTGCGCCCCTACAGGAATAACATATCATTATACCAATTGGCTGGATTATTGATAATATAATTGGCGATATTATTGTATGAATATTCATTACGGATTATATGTTCCCAATAATTCCGTTGCCATAATTTACCATCAAACGGCATCCATCCATTATTTTTCACACCCCAAATATATTCGTTGGTTGTCATGGTTTTAAACCATTTCATCACATCACCAATCGTTGGGAATTGTGGCAATCGCATGGGTGCATACACAGATGTACTCGTACAGGTCAATTCGATAATGCAATGAAAATGGTTGGGCATAATTATCATTTCATGACAATAAACATTCGGATATTTATTTTCTAATTCTGCATACCAATGTGCAATCATTTTCCCTCCATCATTTAAAACCATTTCATCATCTGAAATATCACCAAATAAATGTTGTCTCTTTTGTACACATAATGTAATAAAATACAATCCTTCTTGTGAATAATCATATCCTTTCAGTCGTATAGATCGCCGATGATGTAGATCGGGATTAAATCGCGATTTTGGCATATACAGGTTGTTGGATTAAAAAATAGTAATGCCACAAATGTAGCATTTTATTTTTTATCTCAAAAACCTATTAATTGCCTCTGCAGCGTTCCTTCCCGACTCAATTGCCTTTACTACCAAACTGGCTCCCAATGTAACATCGCCTGCCACAAAAACTTTTTCAACCGACGATTGATTGGGCGCAACGGTTAAAACATTTCCACGCACATCATATTTTACACCTAATTCATCTAATAATCCTTCATGAACCGGGTGAACAAACCCCATGGATAACAGCACCAATTCGGCCTGAATGATTTCTGTTTTCCCGGTTTCTTTCATGCTCATTTTTCCATCGGGCGATTTTGTCCACTCTACTTCGGCGACTTCGACTCCGGTAATTTTACCGTTTTTGCCGATAAAACGTTTGGTTGATAAATTCCAACGTCTTTCGCAACCTTCCTGATGGGAACTCGATGTTTTCAAAACATTCGGATACATCGGCCAGGGCGTTTCCGGGTTGGAGCCAACAGGAGGCTGAGGCAGGATCTCAATTTGTGTTACCTTGGCTGCTTTTTGACGAACAGATGTTCCAACGCAATCCGAACCGGTATCCCCTCCTCCAATAACCAATACATGTTTGCCTTTGGCTGAAATCTGTTGCGGAACATTTATCCCTGCAACCATACGGTTTTGTTGTTGAAGGATTTCTAATGCGAAATGAATGCCTTGCAAATCGCGGCCTTCCACCATCAAATCGCGGGGATGTCCGGCGCCAACAGCTAAACAAACAACATCAAAGTCAGCTAACAATTGTTTATGTGTAATTTGTTCACCTATTTCGATTCCACATTTGAATGTAATTCCTTCTTCTTTCAAAATATTCAACCGGCGATCGATAATTTCCTTATTCAATTTGAAATCGGGAATTCCGAAACGAAGTAATCCTCCCGGGAATTCATCTTTTTCAAATACAACGACTGTATGCCCTTGTTTGTTCAACTGATCAGCGGCAGCTAATCCTGCGGGACCGGAACCAACAACAGCGACTTTCTTCCCAGTACGCAATTGAGGTAGGTTTGGCTTAATGTATCCCTCCTGAAAAGCGTGTTCCACTACCGCCGTTTCATTTTCACGAATGGAGACAGGTTGTTGTTCGCTGAGCATCAGAACACAACTTTTTTCACATAAGGCAGGACAAACCCGCCCTGTAAATTCAGGAAAATTATTGGTCGAAGACAATACTTTGTATGCTTCCTGCCATTTTCCTTTCGATAATAAATCCTACCATTCGGACATTACATTACCTAACGGACACGACCAATGGCAAAAGGGCACTCCACAACAGCGATAGCTCCACTATTACGCACACAAAAACGTTCGCCTGCCTGGCCATTGATATAAACTTCTCCGGAAGTAGCGCCATATAGCAATGTGTTTCCGGCAATGATGTTGCTTTCGGGGGCGAAAGTCGACTGTGCCGGCGGGACAAGTGAAATCTTTCCGCCGGAAAGACCTTTTCCGAGGTAATCATTGGTTTCTCCTTCCAAACGGAAAGAGATGCCGGCAGCAAGGAATGCCCCGAAACTTTGTCCGGCAGAACCTGTGAAATTTACAGAAATCGCATTCGTAGGTAATCCTGTATTTCCATAATGTTTGGCAACTTCACCTGAAAGCATTGCGCCCACAGAACGATTGGTATTTCCGATAGGAACACTGACTTCCACTGGCATCGATTTCTCTATCGCTTGTTTGGATTTTCGTATTAGTTCACGGTCCAATACCTGATTAATCTTATGATTCTGTTCCTTTGTGCAACGAATATCATTCCCATTATCTATAAAATACAACAATTTAGACAAGTCTATTTTTTCTGCTTTCGGAGATAATTCCATTTCTCTTTTCTCAATCAGATCTACCCGTCCGATAATTTCATCCAAACTGCGGAAACCCATTTGAGCTAAATGTTCACGTACCTCTTCGGCCAGAAATGTCATGTAATTGATAAGATATTCGTGCTTTCCCCGGAAACGAGACCGGAGCTTTTCATCTTGTGTGGCAATACCTACAGGACAAGTATTCAGATGGCATTTGCGCATCATCACACAACCAAGTACAATCAAGGCGCTGGTGGCAAAACCAAATTCTTCGGCACCAAGTAAAGCTGAAATAATGATATCCTTTCCGGTTTTGAGTTGACCATCGGTTTGTAATTTTACAAATCCCCGAAGATTGTTCATTACTAAAGTCTGTTGTGTTTCAGCCAATCCCAATTCTCCGGGAACGCCCGCATGTTTGACCGAACTCACCGGGCTGGCTCCGGTTCCTCCTTCCGAACCGCTGATAATAATGGCATCGGCTTTGGCTTTGGCAACTCCGGCAGCAATGGTTCCTACTCCACTTTCGGAAACCAATTTCACGCTGATATGTGCCTGCGGATTGACATTCTTTAAATCAAAAATCAGTTGTGCCAAATCTTCTATCGAGTAAATATCATGATGTGGCGGCGGAGAAATCAGTGTAATGCCCGGAATCGAATGCCGTGTTTGCGCAATGATTTTATCCACTTTAAATCCGGGAAGTTGTCCACCCTCTCCGGGCTTGGCTCCCTGAGCTATTTTGATTTGCAGTTCATCGGCATTGACCAAATATTCTGTGGTTACTCCAAACCTTCCGGAAGCAATTTGTTTGATAGCGCTCCGGCGGTTTAATCCATCTTCGCCCGGATGAAAACGGGAAGGGTCTTCTCCTCCTTCTCCTGTATTGCTTTTTCCTTGCAGGATGTTAAGGGCAATGGCAATGGTTTCATGCGCTTCCTTACTAATGGACCCGAATGACATGGCCCCGGTTACAAACCGTTTGGTAATTTCTGAAACAGGTTCGACTTCCGAAATATCTATCGGATTGCGTTTATATGTTAAAAAGTCACGCAGGAAAACGGGTTGCATTTTTTCGTCTACGATATGGGTGTATTCCTTGAATTTGGAATAATCGCCCAAACGGGTTGCAATTTGCAGCATGGAAATCGTTTCCGGATTCCATGCGTGGTATTCACCATTTTTGCGCCAGGAATATATGCCAACATTCGGTAGGGGCGCACCTGCGTGTGCGCCCTTGGGATCGTATACATATTCGGGTATATTGTCGAAATTGGGCGCACACACAGGTGCGCCCCTACGGCCATCGCCAATGTCATCGCCGAATGCATCGAAATGGGATATTAATGTATCGCGGGTAATATCTTCCAAATCAATTCCTTCAATGCGTGACGTCATTCCCCGGAAATATTTATCCAATACTTTACTGCTGATACCTACAGCTTCAAAAATCTGGGCGCCACGATAACTACGCAAGGTGGAAATCCCCATTTTGGAAAGGATTTTCAATAACCCTTTGTTAATGGCTTTGATATAATTTTTCTCGGCAGTATGGTAATCTAACTGTATCTCATGCTTCTTGACCTTATCATCCAGAATCGCAAAAGCCATATAAGGATTTACAGCACTGGCCCCAAAACCAAACAGCAAAGCGAAATGCATGACTTCCCGGACTTCGGCAGTTTCCACAACAATAGCAATCTGCATACGTTTCTTCTTGTCTATCAGATGATGATGGACTGCCGAAACTGCCAATAACGAAGGTATGGCTGCCTGTTTTTCATTGAGACCTTTATCACTCAGAATGATATAATTATATCCTTCATCAACAGCGCGTTCCGATTGTTCGCAAAGATTATCAAGAGCAGTTTCCAAAGAAAAAATGCTATCGTCTGTAATATCAAATAACATCGGAATGGTTAAAGTAGTAAAACCTTTATATCCCAAATGGCATAATATATCTAAATCGGCATTATTGATAACCGGACTCTGTAATTTCAACATTTTACATAATTCCGGACTCGGTTCGAGTAAATTGGTTTCCTGACAACCAATATAAAGCGAAAGTGACATCACCAATTCTTCCCTTATCGGGTCTATAGGCGGATTAGTTACTTGTGCAAATAATTGCCGGAAATAATTGAACAATCGTTGTGGCTTTTCCGAAAGCACAGCCAATGGCGTATCATTTCCCATCGAACCAACAGGTTCTTTGCCTTCGGTTGCCATCGGAAGAATGATTTTATCAATATCTTCTTTTGTATAGCCAAAAGCTGTCAACTGTTGCAATAAATTATCTATCCCATATTTTACCGTTCTTCCTGATTGTATTTTAGAAAGAATGATACGGTTTTTATCCAACCATTCGCCATAAGGATGTTCATTAGCCAGAACTTCTTTCAATTCGGCATCGTGATAAATTTTTCCTTCCCGGGTATCAACCATCAGCATTTTTCCTGGCTGCAAACGGCCTTTTTCCCTGATTTCGGATGCTTCAAAAGGCAACACTCCAGCTTCAGATGCAACGACCATGATGTCGTTTTTGGTAATCAGATAACGGGCAGGACGTAAACCATTGCGGTCTAACATTCCTCCGGCGTAACGTCCATCACTGAACAGCAAGGTTGCCGGTCCATCCCAAGGCTCTGTCAGAATACTGTGATATTCATAAAACGCTTTGAGCTGGGAAGATATAGGATTTTTGGCATTCCAGCTTTCGGGAACCAACATTGCCAACACATGTGGAAGTGATTTGCCCGACATGACAAGGAATTCCAGGACATTATCCAACGATGCACTGTCGCTCATTCCCGGTTGAAGGATAGGGAATATATCCTCCAGGTTCCCCAATTCCGGGGCCTGGAGAATACTTTCCCGGGCTGCCATCCAGTATCGGTTACCACGGATGGTATTGATTTCCCCGTTATGTCCAAGCAACCGGAATGGCTGTGCTAAATCCCAGGTAGGAAAGGTATTGGTACTGAACCGGGAATGCACCAACGCCAGGCCGCTTGTGAAATAAGGATTGGTTAAATCGGGGAAATAATCGCGTAACTGAGTGGATGTCAGCATTCCTTTATATACAATCCGTTGGGAAGAAAGACTGACAATATAAAATTTTCGTTTGTTCTCCAAAGAAGATTTCATTATCGCATTTTCAATCTTTTTGCGGAGAACATATAATTTACGTTCCAAGGATTCTGGATTTTCTTCTCCAACTACAAATATCTGCCTGATAACAGGTTCATTGGAGCGGGAAATTTCTCCTAAAATATCGCTATTTACAGGAACTTCCCTCACCGCAAGTAAATTTAATTCTTCCTGTCTGATGATATTTTGCAGGATATCCATGCATAAAGCGAATTGAGTTTCTTCTTCCGGAAGAAAAACCAGTCCGGTTCCATATTTTCCTTTTTCCGGAACAGGAATTCCCTGCAACAAGATAAATTCGTGTGGAATCTGCAACATAATTCCCGCTCCATCACCTGTTTTATTATCGGCGCTTTCTGCTCCACGGTGCAGCATATTTTCCAATACCTGCAAGCCTTTTTCCACAATATCGTGCGATTTGTTATTGTGTATATCGACCAGCAAACCAACACCACAGGCGTCGTGTTCGTAGTCGGGGGAATATAGACTCTTCTGATTCATGTTTTTTAGTTAAGAGTTAAAAGTTAAGAATTAAGAGTTATATTTGCATATTAAAAATTTAACCATTGCAAAAATGAAACAACCTGTTATTGTACCAAAGTCTTATAAGTTTGCTTTGTGTATTGTTAATGCTTATATATTCTTGAGTAAAGAAAAGCACGAGTTCGTTTTATCCAAACAACTTCTTCGTAGTGGAACCGCCATTGGTGCACTTATCAGTGAAAGTAAGTTTGCACAAAGCAAAGCTGATTTCATTAACAAAATGCATGTAGCCCTTAAAGAAGCTAATGAAACAAAATACTGGATAAATCTTCTACATGACAGTAAATATATTACACCCAAGATGTATACTTCCATTATTACTGAAATTGAAGAAATAATATGCATTCTTGCTTCAATAGTCAAAACTTCCAAAATCAACTCTTAACTCTTAATTCTTAACTCTTAACTAATTATCGTATAAACAAAAGCTCCCTGTATTTCGGCAGCGTCCACATTTCATTATCGACCGTTAATTCCAATTTATCGATATGATAGCGGATTTCATCAAAATAAGGAGCTATTTTCTCGCAATACATCAATGCCTTTTCGCGTTCATTTTCAATCCTGTTCGCTACTTTACGGGCTTCGACCATTTCATCTACTTTCGTTTTGATGAAATTGATACGGCAAGCAATGTCTTCAATTATTTCCATATCCTGAGAGGCTAACTTTTCTGCTTTTTGCTTTTCGTAAAGTGAATGGATTTTTGATGCATTATCCAACAACAAGCCTTGGTAACGGGTAGCTACAGGAATGATATGATTCATTGCCAAATCACCTAATACACGAGCCTCAATCTGGATTTTCTTGGTATATTGTTCCCATTTCACTTCATTGCGGGCGTGCAACTCTTTTTCGCTTAATACGCCTGTCTGTGTGAATAATTCAATCGATTGAGGAGTGAGGTAAGCATCATAAATGACAGGAACACGGGTTTCACAATTCAAACCACGAAGAGCAGCCTCTGCTTTCCATTCATCACTATATCCGTTTCCATCGAAACGAATCGCTTTCGATTCTTTGATATTTTTACGGACAACAACAAAAATAGCATCTTCCTTTTTCGTTCCTTTTGCAATCAAAGCATCCACTTCAGTTTTGAAAGCTTTTAGCTGTCCGGCAACCGCCGTGTTCAATGCCAGCATAGCTGCTGCACAGTTGGCGGAAGAACCTACAGCCCGGAATTCAAAACGGTTTCCGGTGAAAGCAAAAGGTGATGTGCGGTTACGGTCGGTATTATCAACCAGGATTTCAGGAATATGGCTCAACGACAAACGTGTTCCTGTTTTTTCCTGTACTTCTATTTCTTTAATACCTTCACTATCTGCCAATTCATCCAATAACGTAGAAATCTGGCTTCCCATAAAGACAGAAATAATAGCCGGCGGCGCTTCATTGGCTCCCAAGCGGTGGGCGTTAGTAGCCGAAGAAATACTTGCTTTTAATAATGCATTGTTTTTATATACCGCCATCAATACATTTGAAACAAATGTGATGAATTGCAGGTTTTCCTTGGCATTTTTGCCTGGTCCTAACAAGTTGATTCCAGTGTCTGTTCCCAGCGACCAGTTGTTATGTTTACCCGAGCCATTGATTCCCTTAAATGGTTTCTCATGTAATAGCACACGGAAACAATGGCGCCGGGCAACAGTTTTCATCACCGACATCAACAACAGGTTATGGTCGACTGCCAGGTTACATTCTTCATAAATCGGAGCTAATTCGAACTGGTTGGGAGCCACTTCATTGTGGCGGGTTTTCACAGGAATGCTCAATTTGTAACATTCGAATTCCAGGTCACGCATGAATGCAACCACACGGGTAGGAATAGAACCAAAATAATGGTCATCCAACTGCTGGTTTTTGGCGCTGTCGTGCCCCATCAGGGTACGTTCGGTTAATACCAAATCAGGACGGGCCGCATATAATGCTTCATCTACCAGAAAATATTCCTGCTCCCAACCCAGGAATGAAAATACTTTCCTGACATGCGGGTCAAAATAGCGGCAAACATCTGCAGCGGCTTTATCTACCGCCTGAATGGATTTCAACAGCGGTGTTTTATAATCCAATGCTTCGCCGGTATAAGAAATAAATATTGTTGGGATACATAATGTATCATTCACAATAAATGCAGGCGAAGATGGGTCCCAGGCAGTATATCCACGGGCTTCGAATGTATTACGGATTCCTCCGCTGGGAAAACTCGAAGCATCGGGTTCTTGTTGGGCCAATAATTTACCGGAAAATTCTTCAATCATTCCGCCGTTTCCATCGAAATCCACGAAAGCATCGTGCTTCTCCGCTGTTCCATCTGTTAAAGGATGAAACCAGTGAGTGTAATGGGTGGCTCCCATTTCCATCGCCCACATACGCATGCCTGCAGCTACGTGGTTGGCCACTTCCCTGTCCAATGGTTCGCCCTTATCAATCGCATTCAATACCAGTTTCAATGTTTCTTTTGAAAGGTATTTGCGCATATTTTTCCTGTCGAATACATATCTGCCAAAATATTCGGATGTTTTTTCCGCCAGGGCGGCCACTTCGATTGCTTTTCTTCTGGAAGCCTCATCTACTGCTTTAAATCTCAAATTTGCCATATTTTTTGAATTAAAAATGAACAATGAAAAATTAAAAATGAATTGTCGTGGTCACATTTTTTCATTTTTAATTGTTAATTTTTCATTTTAGAATGATATTATTCACAGCGCATTCCTGCATCATTTTTTCCGGCCAGATGCTTGCCTGTACTTCGCCGATGTGGGCGCAACGCAGGAAGAACATGCAGAGCCGGGATTGCCCTATTCCTCCTCCAATGGAGAGAGGGATTTCATCATTCATCAGACTTCTGTGGAAAAGCAAAACCATGCGGTCTTCGCAATCCCTGATTTTCAATTGAAGTTTTAGCGCTTCTTTATCGACACGTATACCCATGGATGAGATTTCAAATGCCGATTTCAATATGGGGTTCCATACAATAATATCTCCATTGAGACCTTTGTAACCGTTCAATGTAGACGTACTCCAATCATCATAATCAGGAGAACGACCATCATGGATTGTTCCATCAGGTAATTCACCGCCGATTCCGATGACAAAAACTGCCCCGTACTTTTCGGCAACTATATTTTCCCTTTCCCTGGGTAATAAATCAGGATATTCGGCCTGTAGTTCTTCTGTGTGTATAAAATAAATATCAGCCGGTAAAACAGGTTTGATTTGCGGATGCATTCCGCAAACATATGCTTCAGTATTTTTTAAAGCTCTATATATTTTCCGGACAATATTTTTAAGGAAATCCAGGTTACGGTCTTCCGCTCTAATTGTGCGTTCCCAATCCCATTGGTCGACATAAAGCGAATGAATATTATCTAATTCTTCGTCGGCACGGATGGCGTTCATATCTGTGTAAAGTCCTTTGCCGGGCTCGATACCATAAGCGCCAAGTTTCATCCGTTTCCATTTTGCTAATGAATGAACAATTTCTGCGCGTTTACCACCAACAGCAGGAATTTCGAACGAAACGGGACGTTCTACTCCATTGAGGTTATCATTGATTCCGGTGCCGGAAAGTACGAATAAAGGTGCTGTTACCCGCCGCAAATCTAATGCTTGCGACAATTCTTCCTGAAACGTATGTTTCACTTGTTTGATGGCTTGTTCCATCTCTTCGGGAGCAAGCGAAGGCGAATAGCCTTTTGGAATTACTAATGACATATTTTTATAGTTAAGAATTAAGAGTTTTCAACGTTAAGTTCATAGGAGTCAGCCAACTCTTAACTCTTCATTCTTAACTCTTAACTAAATTATTAGATGCTCACGCCAAACACAAAGAATATATCTTCTTGTTGTGGGTTTGCTATTAATTGCCCGAAAACGGGCAAAGAAAAACTATCTGTAATTTTGATTGCATTGGAAGCTTTCAATCCAATATTTATAACTGCAAAATCATCGGCATACAATCCTTCCCAAGGAGTCAAACCCAACGATGCACTCAGGTTGATTTGCTTTATGGCAAATGGATAGGAGGCTTCAATATAAGTGGAATAAGCCCGTTCTCCATCATTTTTACAATAATCTTCTCCGACAAACATCGTATTCCAAGCGAGACTTAAAGGAAATTTTTCAACTGGTAATGTATATTTTACAGTTCCTTCGAAATGGTGAGCGGTTTCATGACTTGCATAAGTAAAGTAGTTATAAGCACCTTCACCTACCCACCAATAATCAGTTATAGCAAAATATAACCCTTTAGTTTGATAAGAAGCTGTAAAATCGACCTCTTTATTCACTCCTTGAAACGGAACGCTGCCCCAGGCGGATAGAGAAAAACCTGAAATGCTCAATCCCATTGATGGTTGCACAGCCGCACTTGTCTGGTATGTACCACGCCAAATGTAAGAACTGACTAAATCTCCTCCTAACGAAAAAGCTTTCGATTGACAGATCGTCACAAAACACATTAATAATATATATACTATTTTTTTTCATTGAATATAGGATTCCCTGTCCGGCAGAAATTTGTTCTCCCGAAAATATCAAAAAGAGATAGAAACATCATGCTATCTCAATTTTCGTATTTTTTGTTATTCCCCCTGATGGGGGTTTTGTATGCGAGGGTATAAACAGTAGTTCATTATTGCTTTCATAATTTGGATTTTTGTCTAAAAACTATCATTTGGCAGACTAATTCTTGGTTGAATTGTCATTTTATTCTAATTACGGAACAAAGATAATCATTTCATTTTTAAATCAAAATAAAAAACTTCTTTTTATCATTATTTATTTTTATAAATAATCATTTTGAAATACAAGACATCTTTTATATTTCAAAATGTATATATTCAAAAAAGAAAAGATGATTAAACTTTCATAGTGTAAGGAAATTTCAATAAAAAAAGCTGAATAAAGTTTAGAGACCTCATTCAGCTTTGAAAAACAAATCAGAAAAATCAATTTGTTATTTTACTATCATCTTTATTGTTTGCAAGAAACTTCCGGCTTCAACCCTGATAAAATAAATTCCTTTTGGATAATCGCTTACATTGACCGGTAATGAGAAATTTTCGCTAATACTTTCACATTGTGAATGATGCATCATTTTTCCATTCGAATCAAAAATCTGTATATTTGCCTGACCCGAAATTCCGACAATGGTTAGTATGGCATTATCCTGAACCGGATTGGGATAAAGCTGCATCTTTGCATCACCCGACTGAACATTTTCAATATTCAAAGCAATATCTTCTGTTATATTAGAAAAATCTTTCCAAACGTCAGCGATTTCATAATATTGTTTGCTTCCTGCAGGAACATGCAATCTGCAATTCTCAGTATCAATAAATTTGAAAGTGTCATCAATTACAAGTGGAGGATTCATTTTTTGCACATAAATATCTTTTAAAGAATAACAATAAAAGAATGACAACACTCCTATATCAACTATACTTTCTGGAATATACACCTCAGTTAAACACGTACAAATAGAAAAAGCTCCTTCTCCAATACTTGTCACCCCTTCCGGAATTTTTATGGACTCCAAAGCAGAACTTTTGAAAGCAAAACTTCCAATATTTGTCACACTATTGGGAATTTCAATTGAAGTTAACCCACACCTGTAAAATGCATTTTTGCCTATAGAGGTTATCGTGCCCGGAATAGAAATGGAATTTAATTTTATACAATTGGAAAAAGTTTCATTTCCAATGTCTGCAATATTGCCGAAAATCGTTATTGAAGTTAATTCATAACAATTTGAAAAGGCTTTTTCTTCAATATTGATTACAGATTCGGGAACGGAATAGTGTCCTGATTTCCCTTTGGGATACAAAATCAAAGTAGTCTTATCTCTATTAAATAAAACACCATTTTCTGAACTATAAAACTGATTTCCTTCTTCAATATCAATAGAAACTAATCTGTAACAACCATAAAAAGCATTACTTCCGATATTGGTTACTCCTGCAGGAATCGCAACAGAAACTAACTTGGAGCAATCCTGAAAAACCCAGTCTTTTATTTGCACTACGCTGTTAGGAATAGTCACTGATGTTATTTCAGAGCACTTGCAAAAGGCTCCATATCCTAAATTTGTTACTCCTTCACTAACTTCTGCTTTTGTTATTGAGGATTGATAACGATACCAAGGTATATCATTAATATAAAAATAATCAGGCATATCACCTTGTCCGCTAATAATAAGAGTTCCGTCGTTTATAGACCAATTTAGAGAACCAGTTGTTCCACTTTGAGCAAAACACATTGAGATGAACAACAAAAAAATAATACAAGATAATGCTTTTTTCTTCATAAGACCGGAATGAGGAATTAATAAAATTATGCAGTATGTTATTAATTACAAAACGTATAATATATTTAAATATTGCAAATTTTATTGTTTACTCCTCAACTATGAATATGCCTGCTTAATTCGTTTTACTGCTTCAATTGTATCATCCCGTTTTCCGAAAGCCGTCAACCGGATAAAGCCTTCACCACTTTTGCCAAAACCAACACCAGGAGTAGTAACAATTTGTAATTCGTTTAGCAATTTGTCAAAAAATTCCCATGAGGATAAACCATTGGGCGTTTTTGCCCAGATATAAGGCGCATTGACTCCTCCATAAACAGTCATACCGATTGATTCAAGTCCGGATTTGATAATACAGGCATTTTCCATATAATAATCTATCGTTTCCCGGATTTGCTTTTTCCCTTCGGGAGAATAAACCGCTTCTGCTCCACGCTGAACAATATAAGCCGTTCCATTGAATTTGGTTGACTGGCGGCGACGCCATAAAGCATTCAATGAGTATTGCCTGCCGGATTTATCTTCAGCCATCAACTCTTTCGGGATAACCGCATAACCGCAACGCACGCCTGTAAACCCTGCAGTTTTGGAGAAACTCCGGAACTCTATGGCAACTTTCTTCGCTCCATCTATTTCATAAATGCTGTGTGGAACATTATCTTCGGTAATAAATGCTTCATAAGCGGCATCGAACATCAACAACGCATTCTTTTCCAATGCATAATTGACCCATGCTTTCAGCTGCTCATAGGTTAATGTAGTACCCGTCGGATTATTCGGATAACAGAGATATACTACATCTACCCGCCTGCGAGTCACTTTGGGAACAAACTGATTGTCAGGAGTACAAGGAAGATACAAAATGTTATTCCAAACACCATTTTTAAAATATCCGGCACGACCCGCCATTGCATTGGTATCTAAGTAAACCGGATAAACCGGGTCTGTAACCGCGACTGTATTTTCCGCACTCAATATATCTCCTATATTTCCGGTATCACTTTTAGCTCCGTCACTGACAAATATTTCATCACTATTCAGTTCCACTCCCCTCGGATTGAAATCGTTTTTAATAATAGCGTCAATCAAAAACGGATATCCTGTTTCGGGAGCATACCCACGCATGGTAGCTTCATTCGCCATCTCGTCGACTGCCTTATGCATAGCTTCAATTACAGCAGGCGCTAACGGTTGGGTTACATCTCCGATTCCCAAGCTGATTACTTTCACCCCGGGATGAGTTTGTTTATAACTATTTACTTTTTTCGCTATTTCTGAAAACAAATAGTTTCCGGGAAGTTTTAAAAATTGTTCGTTTATTAAAGTCATAAGTATCAAATTCTCCATTAAATACAGTTACTGCTTCTCCTGCCATATAGACATGTTCGTTTTCTTCATTCCATTCAATTTCCAAATCACCACCGGGCAGCTGAATTGTTGACTTTCGTTGGAGTTTCCGGTTTAACACTCCGGCAACCAAAACGGCACAGGCACCGGTCCCGCAAGACATAGTCTCTCCGGCTCCACGTTCCCAAACCCTCATTTTGGCTTTAGTAAAAGATAAAATCTCAACAAATTCCACATTTACTCTTTCAGGAAATAAGGAAGAATATTCTATTTTCCTGCCAATAGTTTCCAAAGGAAGATTATCGATATTTTTTTCAAAAATAACACAATGAGGATTTCCCATCGAAACACAAGTTATATTGTATTTTTCGGGATGAAAATCAACCTCAGCATTAATGATTTTTTTTTCTTTAGTATTGATTTCCGACATCTTGACCGGGATTTCCAAAGCAGTTAAAATAGGTTCTCCCATATCTACACGTACCTTCTCGATTTTCCTGTCTGAGCCGGGAAATAAATCCAAATGCTTTATCCCTGCTTTTGTTTCCAGCGAAATTGATGTTTTGCCAGTTAATCCGTTATCATAAACATATTTACCGACACAACGCGAGGCGTTGCCACACATTTGAGATTCAGATCCATCAGAATTAAACATCCTCATGCGGAAATCTGCAACTTCAGAAGGCATAATCAAAACCAATCCATCAGAACCGATTCCTTTATGCCTATCACTCACCCACATGGCTAATTTCCCAGGATTTTCCACCGCTTCTTCGAAACAATTGATATAAACATAATCATTGCCCGTTCCATGCATTTTCGTAAATTTCATATATTCTGTATTGTAAAGTCTCGCAAAACTATTCATTTTGAATTTAAAATCAAATTATTTTTATCTTTTTGTTATTTATTAATATTGTTAAAAAACAAAAAGACAATATTAGCTAATATTTGATTTCCTTTTTACAATATTAATCACTATCTTTGTACCAATTTTTCAGACACAAAACTTATGGACAAAAAAACTAAACTGATTTTAGAAAACGGAATAATTTTTGAAGGATATTCTTTTGGCTATGAAACTCCTGCTGCAGGAGAAGTCGTTTTCAACACCGCCATGGTGGGTTATCCCGAAAGTTTAACAGACCCTTCTTATTCCGGACAAATATTGACAGTCACTTACCCTTTAGTCGGAAATTACGGAGTCCCGGAAGATAATATTGTCAACGGATTATCCGAATTTTATGAGTCTGAAAAAATACAAGTCAGCGGGTTGATTATTTCGGAATATTCACACCAGTACAGTCACTGGAACGCCAACAAAAGTCTTGGCGACTGGTTGAAAGAGCACAAAGCGCCCGGAATTTATGGAATCGACACCCGCGAATTAACCAAACTGATTCGTGAAAAAGGTTCGATGAAAGGGAAAATTGTGTTTGACTCTGAAAATGAAATTGATTTTATTGACCCGGGTAAAGAAAATCAGGTGGCCAAAGTCAGTTGCAAGGAAGTGCTTCGTTATGGGAATGGTTCGAAAACGGTTGTATTGGTCGATTGCGGAGTCAAACATAATATTGTAAGATGCTTATTGAAACGGGATGTAAATATCATCCGGGTTCCATGGGATTACGACTTCAACACATTGGAATATGACGGATTATTTATCTCTAATGGCCCCGGCAACCCGGAACATTGCCAAATCACAGTAGATAATATCAAAAAAGCCATGCAAAAAAACAAACCGGTTTTTGGTATTTGCATGGGTAACCAGTTACTTGCCAAAGCGGGTGGCGCATCGACTTATAAGCTGAAATACGGACACCGGAGCCATAACCAACCTGTGCAGATGAATAGGTTGCAGGGTACAGGATATGAGATACAGGGTAAATGTTTTATTACTTCACAGAATCATGGTTATGCGGTAGATACTAATACTCTTAGTGATGAATGGGAAGTATTATTCACCAATATGAATGATGGTACTAATGAAGGTATCTGCCATAAAACCAAACCATTTTTCTCGGCACAATTCCATCCCGAAGCTGCTTCAGGCCCAACAGATACCGAATTCCTTTTTGATATGTTCATGACATCAATGGAAAATGAAGATTGGAGGAGGGAGAATGAAAAGACAAAATTCTCAATTCTAAATTCTCAATTCTCAATTAAAAAAGTTCTTCTCCTCGGTTCCGGAGCCCTCAAAATCGGTGAAGCTGGTGAATTCGATTATTCCGGTTCGCAGGCACTAAAAGCATTGAAAGAAGAAGGGATTCATACTGTTTTAATCAATCCGAATATCGCAACGGTACAAACATCTGAAGGAGTCGCCGACAAAATTTATTTTCTTCCGGTTACTCCTTTTTTTGTGGAAAAAGTTATCGAAAAAGAAAAGCCTGATGGCATTTTATTATCTTTTGGCGGGCAAACAGCATTAAACTGTGGAGTCGCTCTTTACCAGTCAGGCGTCTTCAAAAAACATAACGTACAAGTCCTTGGAACTCCGGTGCAAGCCATTATTGATACGGAAGACCGGGAGCTTTTTGTCAAAAAATTAGATGAGATCAATGTTAAATCCATCAAAAGTATTGCAGCCGGAACTATTGAAGAGGCACGCGAAGCTGCCCGTAACTTAGGATTTCCCATCATCATCCGGGCTGCTTATGCCTTAGGTGGAATGGGCAGCGGTTTCTGTAACAACGAAGAAGAACTCAATGCTCTGGCAGAAAAAGCGTTCAACTATTCCAATCAATTATTGATAGAAAAATCGCTGAAAGGCTGGAAAGAAATCGAATATGAAGTTGTACGTGATAAATATGATAACTGTATCACCGTATGTAATATGGAGAATTTCGACCCGCTCGGCATCCATACCGGTGAGAGTATTGTGGTTGCTCCATCACAAACACTTACCAACAGGGAATATCACAAATTACGAGAACTGGCAATCCGTATTACCCGTCATATCGGAATTATAGGAGAATGTAATGTACAATATGCCTTTGATACTATTTCGGAAGATTACAGGGTGATTGAAGTTAATGCGCGTTTGAGCCGTTCTTCTGCATTGGCATCCAAAGCAACCGGTTATCCGTTGGCTTTTGTCGCTGCTAAATTAGCATTGGGATATGGCTTACAAGACTTGAAAAACTCTGTCACTAAATCTACTACTGCTTTTTTTGAACCGGCATTAGACTATATTGTGTGTAAGATTCCCCGCTGGGATTTGGGAAAATTTCATGGTGTTCCGCATGAAATCGGTAGCAGCATGAAAAGTGTGGGCGAAGTAATGTCAATCGGAAGAAGTTTCGAAGAAGCCATCCAGAAAGGATTACGAATGATTGCTCAAGGCATGCACGGATTTGTCGCCAACAAAGATTTGGAAACGGAAGATATTGACCGCGCATTAGCCGAACCAACAGATAAACGGATCTTCATCATTGCCCAGGCATTGGTGCAAGGTTATTCCATTGAACGCATCCATGAACTGACAAAAATAGACCTTTGGTTCCTGCAAAAACTACAAAACATATACTTGTGCTCAAAAGAAATTGAGAAATATAGTTCTATCAACGAATTACCTGCCAACCTGCTTCGGAAAACCAAACAAAATGGTTTTTCAGATTTCCAGATTTCCAGGTTGTTATACAAAGATGCAGATAAAGCCTCTGAAGAAAAACAAAATATCAGAAAAAGGAGGAAAGAACTGAATATTATTCCGGTTGTGAAACAAATTGATACATTGGCAGCAGAATATCCTGCTCAGACTAATTACCTGTATCTGACTTATAATGGTATCGCCAATGATGTACATTATTTGGGCGATAGACGTTCAGTTATTGTATTAGGTTCCGGAGCATATCGTATTGGAAGCAGCGTGGAATTCGACTGGTGTTCAGTCAATGCACTGCAGACCATCCGGAATAAAGGCTGGCGGGGTGTAATGATTAACTACAATCCGGAAACCGTTTCAACCGATTATGATATGTGCGACCGCCTGTACTTTGACGAACTGACCTATGAACGGGTAATGGATATTATAGATCTGGAAAATCCGCATGGATTGATTCTATCGACCGGAGGGCAAATACCCAACAACCTGGCGCTTTCACTTGATAAAGCCGGGGTTCCTATACTTGGCACTTCTGCTCAAAGCATCGACAATGCCGAAGACCGCCACAAATTTTCTTCCATGCTTGACCGTTTGGGTATCGACCAGCCCCGCTGGAAAGAATTATCTTCTTTACAAGATATTGATAAATTCATTGAAGAAGTCGGATTCCCTGTATTGGTGCGGCCTTCGTATGTACTTTCAGGCGCAGCGATGAACGTTTGTTCCAATGCTTCTGAACTTGAACAATTCCTGAAATTGGCGGCCAATGTTTCACAAAAACATCCGGTAGTGGTCAGCGAATTCATCGAAAATGCCAAAGAGATAGAAATTGATGCTGTAGCTGATAAAGGGGAAATCATTACGTATGCTATTTCAGAACATATCGAATTTGCCGGCGTACACTCGGGAGACGCCACGATACAATTTCCTCCGCAAAAATTATATGTCGAAACCGTAAGAAGAATCAAACGGATTACCCGCCAAATTGCTGAGTCGCTAAATATAACAGGGCCTTTCAATATCCAGTTCTTAGCCAAAGACAACGATATTAAAGTGATAGAATGTAACCTTCGGGCCTCACGCAGTTTCCCATTCGTTTCGAAAGTATTGAAACTGAATTTCATTGAAATCGCCACCCGGATTATGTTAAGTGAAACAGTCGAAAAGCCCAATAAAAGTGAATTTGACCTCGATTACGTTGGAATCAAAGCCTCTCAGTTTTCTTTTTCCAGATTACAAAAAGCAGACCCGGTATTAGGAGTAGATATGGCTTCTACCGGAGAAGTCGGTTGCTTGGGTGACGATTATTATGAAGCTGTACTGAAAGCCATGCTTTCTGTGGGAATAAGAATCCCCCAGAAAAATATCCTGATTTCAAGCGGAACTATCAAATCGAAAGTGGAGTTGCTTGAAAGCACCAGGTTGCTACAGCAAAAAGGATATTTATTATATGCCACTAAAGGTTCACAACAATTCCTGAAAGAAAACGGAGTAGAATCTATCCGTGTATATCAACCCAACGAACACGGGTTTCCAAACGCACTGGATATGATTCGGAAAAAACAGTTCGACCTGGTTATCAATATTCCGAAAAACCTGTCGCAAGAGGAATTAACTAACGGTTATATTGTACGCAGAAATGCTATTGACTTCAACATTCCCTTATTTACCAATGCAAGGTTAGCGTCCGCATTTATCCATGCTTTCTGTGAGATAGATATGGAAAATATTCCTTTGAAGAGTTGGGATGAATATAAGTAGCGGAGAAGGAAGGTATTTTTTTAACTTTTTCCTTTTACATTTGTTTTCACAAAGAAACATTTCAAATAGTATTATTATTTATGAAAACAACTTAAGTACATGACAAAATTTTGAATATATCGAATCCCGGCCTACGGCATGGATTCATCAATGTGTTGGAAATTTCCTCGAGTCCATACTTGAATAGGGTTTTGGCCTTTCTTCCATGTGCGAGTTCCCTTATGGGTTTAAT
>JAVBLO010000122.1:0-6196 GCA_031553415.1 Bacteroidales bacterium
CGTCAGGCCAGATGTTTGCCGCTACCTTCCTTCGGATTCCACCTCACGGTGGACACCCTTGGCGTTGGCTAAACACTTCCCACTATCTGGGCGTGCGAGGGACTTGCACCCATTAGAATATACCCATGCTGGGCGAACAACCAAGCGGGCGGAAAATCAAAGATTTTCCGCCCGCTTTTTTATCAGACAATATCAAGAGGTTCCTTTATTTTTTCCTTCAATAAAGCAAAATCAAAAACTTCCTGTATATCATCCACATAATGAAATTGCAGACCTTTTAAATAGAGTTCATTGATCTCATCTATATTTTTTTTATTTTCTTTGCAAAGGATAATTTCTTTGATGCCGGCACGTTTGGCTGCAAGGATTTTTTCCTTGATACCACCCACAGGAAGCACTTTTCCCCGCAGTGTAATTTCACCGGTCATGGCAATGTTAGGTTTTACTTTGCGCTGGGTGAAAGCAGAAACCAGAGAAGTAGCCATAGTGATACCAGCCGAAGGTCCATCTTTGGGAATCGCACCTTCCGGAACATGGATATGCACATTCCATTTTTCAAACACTTCGTCTTTAATTCCTAACTGGGAAGCATGCGCCCTGATATATTCCAAAGCTAATACAGCCGATTCTTTCATCACATCACCCAGATTTCCGGTCAATGTTAATTTGGAGCCTTTTCCTTTACTCAAACTTGTTTCCACAAAAAGGATTTCACCTCCAACAGCTGTCCAGGCCAATCCGGTTACAACGCCGGCGTACCCGTTACCTTGATATTTATCTTTCGAATATTCTTTTACACCTAAGTATTCATATAAATTTTCCGGTTGCAATGACTTGGGATAATCTGAATTTTCAGCAATCTTGCGCGCAATTTTACGCATAATTTTTGCCATTTTTTTATCCAACTCCCGCACACCCGATTCGCGCGTATACGATTCAATGATTTCTTCCAATGTCTTTTTAGGAATATCAAATGCATCTTTAACTATACCATGATTTTCCAATTGTTTAGGGAGTAAATGCCTTTTTGCAATTTCTACTTTTTCTTCCAGGATATAACCGCTTACATCAATGATTTCCATACGATCTAACAACGGTTGGGAAACTGTATTCAAAGTATTGGCAGTTGCGATAAAAAGCACCTTGGAAAGATCATAATCAATATCCAGATAATTATCATGGAAAGCAAAATTCTGTTCAGGATCAAGCACTTCCAGAAGTGCAGCAGCAGGATCTCCTTTGTAATCGACTCCTATTTTATCAATTTCATCCAATACAATAACAGGATTCGATGATCCGGCTTTTTGCAAACTGCTGATAATGCGTCCCGGCATGGCTCCGATATAAGTTCTTCTGTGTCCGCGGATTTCGGATTCATCATGCAAACCGCCCAATGATAATCTCACATATTTCCGGCTCAAAGCCTCCGCCACAGATTTCCCCAAAGAAGTTTTACCTACTCCAGGAGGACCATATAAACAAAGAATAGGAGATTTCATATCACCTTTCAGTTTTAATACAGCCAAATGTTCCAGTATTCGTTCTTTGACTTTTTCCAAACCGAAATGGTCCTTATCTAATACTTTCTTAGCCCGTTTCAAATTGAAATTATCCTGGGTATATTCACTCCATGGAACTGAAAGTATATTCTGAATATATGTCATTTGGGTTGAATAATCGGGCGATTGCGGATGCAATCGTTCCAATTTCTTCAATTCTTTTTCGAAAGTAGCCCTGACTTCAGGAGTAAAATTAATTTTGGCTGCTTTATCCCTGATTTCTTTGATTTCAATATCATGGATATTTCCTCCCAACGCTTCCTGGATATTTTTCATTTCCTGCTGAAGGAAATATTCACGTTGCTGCTGATCAATATCAACTTTGGTTTTATTTTTTATCGATTCTTTGATTTCCAATAATTGGACATCATGATTAAGCAGCATCAATAATTTATTCATGCGTTCCTTCACATCATCACAAGCCAGAATTTCCTGTTTTTGTTCAGGTGTAGCTTCCAATGCTGAAAAAGCGAGATTAATAATATAATCATAATCTTTCGATTTTTTCAAAGAATCCAATACAAAATCAGGTGGCATTGCCTTGCTGGAAAGCATGAATATTGTCAAATCCTTGATAGAATTAAGCTGTGCTTTATATTCTTTATCACTTTTAGGAGGATATATATCTTCAAGAGCAGCAACTTTACCTTTTAAATAGGGTTCTGTAGAAATTATTTCGGATAACCTGACACGTTTTTCACCAAGCAATAGAATGGTCATGTTGCCTTCGTTTTCTTCCAAAACATTCAATACTTCAGCGACAACACCCACCGGAAAAAGGTCATCTTGTCCGGGTTCATCAACATTTGAGTCTTTTTGGCAGAAAACCCCTAAAAACCCTTTCTTTTTTTGTATATCATGGATTAGTTTCAGGGATTTAGAGCGTCCTACATTCACAGGAGTTGGTATGCCCGGAAGAAAAACCATGTTTTTCAGGGGTAAAATAGGCATAGCATCACCTATTTTATCCAGATTCACCTGTTTTTGTCCTACAATAATTTCGAACTTAGATGAAAAATTGTCAGCCATCATATATGTTTTTTATTAATCCTGTTGTAATCCAATATTCGTGCCAGAAAAATGCAACAAATTATGAACAAATTATGAAATTAGGCTACAAAGCTACTCGAATTTTAAAACAATTATTATCTTTACAACGTTTTATATTTATTAATTAAAACAAAAGGAGGTCAATATGAGCGGTTTTGTAGAAGTTGCAAGATTTCTGAATCCAAGCGATGCAGATGTATTGGAAAGCCTGTTCCAAAAAGAGAATATCAAATATATTCTGGACAGTAGTAATATTATTCCGGGTGCAGAAGCCAGATTAATGGTTCATGGAAGCGAAGTTTCCAAAGCCATAGAAGTTATCAAAGAAGGTGGATTTGAAAAATTTTTAAGCGATAATATTTAACACTAACTAATTTTTTAATAGCTGATTTTATGAAAAAGTATTTATTATTGACTGTTATTGCAGTTCTTTTTGTTGCGCTACCGACCCAAGCTGGGCTGAAGTGGGGATTAAAAGCGGGTGTAAATCTTTCTGACATTTCCACAGATCTTGATTATTACAAAGATACTAAGAATTATACCGGTTTTCAAGTAGGCCCAATGATGGAGTTTACAGTCCCCATTATAGGAATCGGCATGGATGCAGCTCTATTGTATTCCCAAACTGGATTCAAAGCTAATGACGAAACTATAAAAAACGGAGATTTATTACTTCCTGTAAATTTAAAATATAAATTAAGCCTTTTAAATGTTATAGGTGCTTATGCCACTGCTGGTCCATATATTGGAGTCAAATTATATAGCGACGACAAATTCAGCGTTGAAAACATTTCAGCTCAAGTAGAATCAAAATCATTTAAAGCCGGTTTGAACTTTGGACTTGGAGTAGAGCTTTTAGGTAAACTACAAATTGGCGCTAATTATCAATTAGGTTTAACTGATGATTATAGTACATTAAAAATAGAAGACCAATTAATTCCAAATCTTGATATTGATGGTAAAACACAGGTTTGGTCTATAACTGCCGCATATTTCTTCTAATTTTATTTTTAAACATACAGGCACATAGGACACATAGACATTCACAATTCTACGTGTCCTATGTGCCTGTATGTTTAAAAAACAATAATTTTATCCAACAGCAATGTTTATTGAAGTAATCCTTCCTGTTCCGTTATCTGACACTTATACTTACTCCGTTCCAGAAGAAATGCAGCAACAAATTGCTCCCGGATGTTTGGTATTGGTCGAATTCGGAAAAAATAAACATTATTCGGGAATAGTTGCTTTCATACACCAAATACCTCCTGTTTCTGATTTCGAAATCAAACCCATCCTGGCTATCGAAAATTCACAACCGGTTTTGCGCAGGCCACAACTTCGTTTTTGGGAATGGTTATCGCAATACTATATCTGCAAATTAGGTGAAGTCTACAAAGCTGTTTTGCCTTCAGGTTTCCGGACGGAAAGTGCAGCAAAATACACTCAAAAAAAAGAAACATACGTCCAATTAACACCTTCATATCTTGAAGATGAAGAAAAATTGTCGGATGCTTTTAATTCACTAAAAAGAGCTCCGAAACAGGAAAAACTATTGTTAGCTTATCTCGAATATTCTCAAGTATTTTCAAGCCGGGAACATAAGGAAATATCAAAAAAAGAATTATTGGAAAAAAGCGGATTGAACGACACGGCCTTAAATGGACTAATCGAAAAAGAAATTTTAACCTGTTATGAAAAAGAAATCAGTAGGTTAAAAGCATATCATCACGAACCGAAACCTTTGAACCAGCTGAATCCATTACAGCAACAGGCCTATGGAGAAATTGTACGAAACTTCAGGGAAAAAGATGTTTGCCTGTTACATGGAGTTACTTCTTCCGGGAAAACAGAAATTTATATTCATCTTATCAATGAAGTCCTGAAACTAAACAGGCAAGCTTTATTCTTACTACCGGAAATCGCTCTGACATCGCAGATTACAATCCGTTTGACTGAGGTTTTCGGCGGTAAAGTCGGTGTATATCATTCAAAAATCAACAACAATGAACGGGTTGAAATCTGGAATAACTTACTTAATGATGAAGGATACCAGATTATTTTAGGTGTCCGCTCTTCTGTTTTCCTGCCATTTCGTGATTTGGGAATTGTGATTGTTGATGAAGAACACGAAACGAGTTATAAACAACAAGACCCGGCTCCTCGCTATCATGCGCGTAATGCAGCCATTGTCTTAGCAAATATGCATGGAGCTAAAGTCCTTCTGGGAAGCGCTACTCCATCTTTGGAATCTTTTCATAATTCTAAAACGGGCAAATATGGCTTTGTTAATCTCAGTAAAAGGTTTGAGGAAACTGAACTACCGGCAGTAACTGTTGTAGATATCAAGGAATTAAAAAGGAAAAAACGGATGAAGGGGTTGTTTTCACCTCTTCTCACAGAAAAAATGCAAACTGCATTGGATAATGACGAACAAATTATCCTTTTCCAGAACCGCAGAGGATTCGCGCCCATGATTTACTGCAAAATCTGTGATTGGATGCCTAAATGTAAATATTGTGATGTGGGACTGACTTATCACAAAAAATATAACCAACTGATCTGCCATTATTGCGGAACAATTTATGGTTTACCTACAGTTTGTCCCGAATGCGGAAACCAAGAAATCCGGGAAAGAGGATTCGGAACTGAAAAGGTTGAAGAAGAAATCAAAAAAATATTTCCTGAAGCCAAAGTATCTCGTATGGATACGGATACTACCCGCCAAAAAACTGCATTTGAAGATATTATCCATGATTTTGAAAAAGGGAAAACACAGATACTCATCGGTACCCAGATGATTTCGAAGGGATTGGATTTCGGGAATGTAAGTTTAGTTGGCATATTGAATGCCGACAGCATGATGAATTTTCCGGATTTCAGGGCGCATGAACGTGCTTATCAATTGATGGCGCAGGTAGCAGGAAGAGCAGGAAGAAGGCAAAAAAGAGGTGAAGTTGTGTTGCAAACTTCCCATCCTAAGCATTTTATCATTCAATCCGTACTAAAAAATGACTATCTGGCAATGTATGAATCCCAGATGGAAGAACGGCAACTGTTCAGGTATCCGCCATTTTACCGCATTATCGAAATAACTTTGAAACATAGATCTGAAAAATTAGTCGAAGATGCTGCCTTATCTTTAGCTTCTGATTTGAAAAATGCGCTGGGAGACCGGGTTCTTGGACCAGATAAACCTGTAATCAGCAAAATACAAATGCAACATTTGAGAAGGATTCTCCTGAAAATCGAAACTTCCGCTTCTCTATCTACCCTACGGAAAATCCTGGAAGAAAAAAAAGCTAACTTACTTAACAAAGTTCCTTTCAAATATATAGTTCTGCAATATGACATAGATCCGGTTTGAGTTGGGCACAATACAAATCCATATTTTTAACGTTTCTATTTTTTTAACTTTTTTCCTTTTACATTTGTTTTCACAAAGAAACATTCCAAATAGTATTATTATTTATGAAAACAACTGTAAAGTTCAAATTCCGCGCCTCGTTGCGCATGCCCGGCAGTGGGGTATTGGTATTGTGTGTTACCCGCCACCGCAAAACAGGGAGCACAACCACTCCCTACCT